>NZ_BAAGRD010000038.1:0-87601 GCF_054783135.1 Niabella terrae | reverse complement strand
CTTGGATTACTTCAAGGAGTTGCAATCACGCCATCAGGTTAGCTAAGGAACCGCCGTATACGGAACCGTACGTACGGTGGTGTGGGAGGTCAGGTAGCGAAATAATCGCTACCTTCCTACCCGATTTGTTGTAGAACAGGCCTATTCTATAGAGGTGGTAAATCTATTGCAGCTCGATATGCCCAATATGGGTGCGAATTTAATAATGGTAAAGTCGTTACGGTTGGCAACATGAATCGGGACGCTAAGAGCCGGTAATCGAACCATGAGCCCGTCCAACACTTGCCAGGTTGGTCAATAGGTCCTGTAGGGTGGGCTTACTACTTCATATATGGCATCCGCAGGCGTCTGGCAGGAGCGGACCAGCATCGTATAAACACAAAAAAGCCGGTTGGAAATCAACCGGCTCGGTAAAAGATCAAACTTTTATATTGCTATATTAATTTGCTTCTTTAACAGAATCAACTGTAGCAGCAGCTGCAGAATCAACTACGGCAGCAGCTGAATCGATAGTAGCTTGTGCAGAATCAGCGCTAGCTTCAACAGCAGTAGTTACTGAATCAGCTGTAGCTTCAGCTGCTTCTTCAGTTTGATTTTCAGCACTGTTACAAGCTGCGAAAGAAACAGCGATCAGAGCAATTGCGAATAATTTTTTCATGATTGTCTTTTTTGTTTTAAAATTATAATTTGAAGATTAATACCCGAATCAACAGGAGGTAACCCTTTTTTAAAATTTTTTTCAAAAAAAGACAAATTGATTATCAATGATTTACCAAATACTGGTAAAGAAATTATGGTTTGACAAGAAATTCAGTACTCAGGGCGTCAAAAATCGTGGCCTGGGTACCTGATTCGGTAATCAGGTTCTCCAGGGTTATTTTTTCCAGGAGATTGTTGACGGTCATCTGGATCATTTGCCATAAGGAGCGGGAGGAACAATCTACCGAATTGGTACAAAAACGCATCACGGCACCATTCTCATCGGTAAATTCACGGTCCAGCGGCGTTCCCAGGGCCTCCAGCACGTCCTTGATGACGATGGCTGCAGCCGGGACGGCCAGTACATAACCGCCTTTATTGCCCGGCGTACTGCGGATAAAGCCCGACAATCGAAGCAGCCGGGTTAATTTGGCAATATAATGCTGACTAAGTTGTTCTGTTTCACTTAGTTGTGGAATACTCATGCCTTCGCTGCCTTTATAGGACGCGATACGAATAAGTATCCTTAAGCCGTATTCTTCCTGAGCTGTAATTTTCATATAGCATTTTTTTTACATAAAACCGAGTTCCAATTGCGCCACTTCACTCATCATAGATTTATTCCATGGCGGATCCCAGGTAAGGGTTACCAGTACATCATTGACACTGTCCAGGGCGCGTACTTTTTCATCGACTTCCAGGATCAGCGATTGGGCAGCCGGACAGCCCGGAGCCGTAAGGGTCATTAAAACAAAAACGTTGCCACCCTCATTGACATCGATTTTATAAATTAAACCCAGTTCGTAAATATTGACCGGTAATTCGGGATCAAATATAGTCTTGAGGACCCCGATGACCTGTTCTTTGATAGCTTCTTCGTCCATAGCACTGTTTTTTGAAGAATGGTGTTATATCACCGTTTCTTAATTAGTTCTTGTCCTGAAGGCTGCCCGCCTTAAATGCCAGGGCATAATGTTTCATTTGTTTTACCATCGCCAGTAATCCGTTGGAACGGGTCTGTGCCAGATGACTTGTCATACCAATCTGGTTGATAAAATCCATCCTGGCCCCAAGAATTTCATCGGGACTATGTCCGCTTAACACCCGGATCAGCATGCTGATCAACCCTTTCACAATAATCGCATCACTTTCCGCACGGTAATGCAGTTTGCCGTCTTCATAATCGGCAATCAGCCATACCGTGGACTGACAACCTTTCACTTTATTCTCCTCTGTTTTATATTGATCGGGCAGAGGCGCGAGTCGCTTACCCAGATCAATAATATATTCATATTTATCATCCCAACTGTCGAAGAGCGCAAACTCTTCCACAATTTCGGCTTCTGTTGCTTCGATGCTCTTTGTTGCTGTCATATGATTGATTGCTCCTGTAATTATTTTTGGACGGACAGCCACCTGCTAGTGGTTGTGGCAGTCCCGCGTGCCTGCTTCTACCGGAGCAGCTGCACGGCTTTTTTAAGCGCTTCCATCATCCGATCGACTTCTTCCAGGGTATTATAGAGCGCAAAGGAAGCCCGTATGGTTCCCGGAATACAGAACCGGTTCATCAATGGTTCAGCGCAGTGATGGCCGGTCCTTACGGCGATACCTTTGTTATCCAGCAGAATCCCGATATCCTGGGGATGTACGCCTTCAATGACAAAGGAAATAACGCTGATTTTATGATCATTGTCACCAATAATGCGCAGGCCGTCGATCTCCCTGAGCAGCCCGGTGGCATGCTTTAATAATGCATCTTCGTGACGACGTATCTGTGCCTTCCCGACTTTTTCAATATAATCCAGCGCCGGCTTCAGGGCAATGGCATCGGCTATATTGGGCGTGCCCGCTTCAAATTTATAGGGCAGATCATTATAGGTCGTCTTTTCAAAACTAACTTCTTTGATCATCTCTCCGCCACCGTTGAAAACCGGCATCGCTTCCAGCAGTGCCTTTTTCCCGTATAGAACACCCATGCCGGTTGGTCCCAGTATCTTATGGGACGAAAAGGCAAAGAAATCAGCATCCATTTGCTGCACATCAATATCCAGATGCAGGCTGCTTTGGGCGCCGTCAATCAGTACCAGCGCGCCTTTTTCATGGGCCAGTCGAATGATCGTCTCTACCGGGTTCACGGTACCCATGGCATTGGATACATGATTAACGGCTACCAGGCGGGTACGACTGGTGAGCAATTGCTGAAATGTTTCGAGTTCCAGCTCACCTTTATCTGATACCGGAATTACTTTTAATACGGCGCCCTTTTCTTCACAGAGAACCTGCCAGGGTACGATATTGGAATGGTGCTCCATCCCGGAAACGATAATTTCATCGCCTGGCTTTACATTGGCGCGTCCCCAGGTATAGGCCACCAGGTTGATGCTTTCAGTGGTGCCCCTGGTATAAATGATTTCTTCTCGATGTGCAGCATGAATAAAATTCCGCAGGCTGTCTCTGGTCGCTTCAAAAGCAGCGGTGGCTTCTTCGGCCAGGCTGTGGATACCACGGTGAACATTGGCGTTCAGATGCGCGTAATAATGCACCAGGGATTCGATCACCTGTGTGGGTTTCTGGGTCGTGGCCGCATTGTCGAAATAGACCAGGGGATGCCCCTTTACTTCGCGTTGCAGGATGGGAAAATCTCTGCGTATGGCCTGAATATCAAACGGTTCTGTTGTCGGTATGGGCGTTGTAGCTGTTTGCGTCATGATACAATTTTTCTGTTCCCGGTTAAACGATTGAGAGATCCCCTTTCTTTCTTTGGCCAAGATCAGTTCCGCAGAACCGATTTGCCGTTTAGAGACCGAGCTTTTGGGTAATCAGCCCGTTGATCAGTTCCCGCACGCCTTCATTTTTAATCTTTTCAATAACTTCCAGTGCAAAACCATGTAACAGGAGGGAAGTCGCTGTTTTCTGCGTAATACCTCTGGATTGGAGGTAGAAAAGTGCTTCCTCGTCCAGTCTGCCCACGGTACAACCGTGCGAACATTTTACGTCATCCGCAAAAATTTCCAGCTGCGGCTTGGTATTGACACTGGCGGTTTCAGATAATAAAATATTACGATTGCTCTGGTAGGCATTGGTCTTCTGCGCGATTTGCTGGACGAAAATCTTGCCGTTGAATACACCGGTGGCCTGGCCACTGAGCACGCCTTTGTAAAGTTCATTGCTCAGGCAGTTGGGCTGACGGTTGTCTACTACCGTGTGATTGTCTACATGGGTGCTGCCGTTCTGCAGGTACAGGCCAAAAAGGTTGGACTGACAATGTTCTGCCGACATCACCATATTCAGATTGTTGCGGATCAGCCCGCCATTCAGGGTGACCGTCACCACGGTTGCTTCACTGGTACCGACCTGATGTACATGCGTCGTGCTGACCACTTTGGAATTTGGTGCGTCATTCTGAATCTTGTAAAAATCAAATACCGCATCCTGTTCTACGACCGCTTCGATGACCTGGTTGGTAAAACTCTCATCCGCACCCAGGGTGTTGAAACTTTCAATAAACTGTACCCGTGCGTTCTCTGCGACATGTACCAGACACCGGGGTTGTGCGAAAATATTGCCATTACGGGCATCGGTAATATTATAGAGATAAATCGGATGACTGGCTTCTTTACTTCTGAAGACATGGACAAAAACGCCTTCCTGTATAAAAGCCGTATTCAGGGCGTTCACGCCATCCTTGTGGTAATCGGCACTATGTCCCAGGTGGGTGGCTACCAGGGCCGCATAGGAGGGGTGTGAGGCGGCTTCGCCCAGGGATATGATTTCGAGTTCTTCCGAGCGGGTATGGGACAGTTCCTGATGAAAATGGCCGTTGACAAAAACTATATGATTGGCCTCGGCATGACCCGGCAACTGCAGGGGCTCCAGGTCGGCGGCGGTAAATCCCTTTTCCTTCAGGTCCGTCGTGAAATGGTAATCCTTTCTGAAAAAATCATTGATGGAAGTATACTTCCATTCTTCATGTTTGACGGTGGGCAGTCCGGATTGCTCAAAGGAGCGGAATGCATCGTCGCGCAGTTCTTTAATATGAGAGCTGACCGGTTGCTGCTGCAACTGATCAAAACGTTCTTTAAAATATGCTATTGTATCCATTAGTACTTTGCTTGATTGGGACGCTAAATAAATTACCGGAAGACGGCAGGGGGCGGACTGGTTTTATACCAGGGCGCTTTTAATAAAATCATACCCTTTTGCTTCCAGTTCGTGGGCCAGTTCTTTTGTGCCGGATTTCACGATCCTGCCATTATACAGTACGTGTACAAAATCCGGTACGATATAATTCAGCAGCCGCTGATAGTGGGTCACCACCAGGGTGGCATTGTCACTGGTCCTTAATTTATTGACACCATTGGCAACGATGCGGATGGCATCGATATCCAGACCGGAATCTGTTTCATCCAGAATGGCCAGTTTGGGCTCCAGCATGGCTAATTGAAAAATCTCATTTCTTTTTTTCTCACCTCCTGAAAAGCCTTCATTCAGGGAACGGCTCAGCATCGACTGGTCGATTTCTACCAGCGCCATTTTTTCCTTCATTCTTTTCAGAAAGCTCACTGCATCCAGTTCCGCTTCGCCCCGGTATTTCCGGATTTCATTGACAGCAGTCTTCATAAAGTTAACGGTGCTCAGCCCCGGGATTTCCACCGGGTACTGGAAGCTCAGAAAGATCCCTTCGGCGGCGCGTTCTTCCGGAGCCAGTTCCAGCAGGTCTTTACCGCTGAATTCCACGGTTCCCTTACTGACTTCGTATTCTTCCTTTCCGGCCAGCACAGATGCCAGGGTACTTTTACCGGACCCATTGGGTCCCATGATGGCGTGAACTTCACCGGGTTTGATTTCCAGGTTGATGCCTTTTAATATTTCTCTGCCTTCAATGCCTGCATGCAGGTCTGTGATTTTTAACATGACGTTTTGTTTGAAAATATAAGGAGCGATTCGATCGGGAAGAACCCCTTATTGCTATACTATATGATATTATAATTGATAAAAAACCTAAAGGTTGCCGGCTTTGGGGATTGAACCTGACCACCGGGCGGATAATGCACCTGTTTAGCCTACGCTGCCTTCCAGGCTGATTTCCAGTAATTTTTTAGCTTCCACTGCAAATTCCATGGGGAGTTTGTCCATGACCTCTTTTGCAAAGCCATTGATGATCAGCGCCACGGCAGTTTCCGTGTCAATGCCCCGCTGGTTACAGTAGAAAATCTGGTCTTCCCCGATTTTGGAAGTGGTGGCTTCATGCTCCACGATGCCGGTATTGTTCTTAACTTCTATATAAGGGAATGTATGGGCGCCACATTTATCACCCAGGAGCAGGGAATCGCATTGGGAGAAGTTCCGGGCATTCTGTGCGTTTTTACCCACCCGTACCAGTCCTCGGTAACTGTTATTGCTAAATCCTGCCGAGATACCCTTACTTACAATCCGGCTTCTGGTATGCTTACCCAGGTGGATCATTTTGGTACCGGTATCTGCCTGCTGGTGATTATTGGTGACGGCTACGGAATAAAATTCCCCGTTGCTATAATCGCCCTGCAGAATAACGCTAGGGTATTTCCAGGTGATGGAAGATCCGGTTTCCACCTGTGTCCAGCTGATTTTGGAATGATGGCCCTTGCAAATCCCTCTTTTGGTTACAAAATTGTAAATACCACCATTGCCGTCCTTATCACCGGGATACCAGTTTTGTACGGTGGAATACTTTACTTCCGCATTATCCAGCGCAATAATCTCCACGACGGCTGCGTGCAGCTGGTTTTCGTCTCTCATAGGAGCGGTACAGCCTTCCAGGTAACTTACATAGGCACCTTCCTCGGCAATAATCAGGGTACGTTCGAACTGACCGGTATTCTCGGCATTAATCCGGAAATAAGTGGAGAGCTCCATGGGACAACGAACGCCTTTCGGAATATAACAGAAGGAACCATCACTAAAGACAGCAGAATTCAGGGCGGCAAAGAAGTTATCGGTAACGGGAACCACACTGCTCAGGTACTTGCGTACCAGTTCGGGATGTTCCTGAATGGCCTCACTGATGGAGCAGAATACGATACCCAGTTCTGCCAGCTGTTCCTTGAAGGAAGTGCCAATGGAGACGCTGTCCATGACGACATCCACCGCCACACCGCTCAGGCGTTTTTGTTCTTCGAGTGATATGCCCAGTTTTTCAAATGTTTTCAGCAGTTCGGGGTCGACTTCATCCAGACTCTCCGGCTTTTTTTTCTGACGGGGGGCGGAATAATATATAATGTCCTGATAATCAATTGCGGGATAGTTCAGGTTGGCCCAATGCGGTTCCCGCATCTTCTGCCATTGTGCAAAGGCTTTCAGGCGCCATTCCAGCATCCATTCCGGTTCCTGCTTCTTGGCGGAAATAAAACGTACAATATCTTCATTTAATCCCTTGGGAGCCGACTCCGACTCAATATCGGTGACAAAACCGTATTTATATTCACTATTTACGTGACTTTCAATCGGATCTATCTCAGTTTCAGGTGTCCGGGTCGGGGCTAATTGTGCTGTATCCGTATTCATGCTGCAAAGGTAAGCTATTTATACTAAAAAGTATAAATGAACCTGTAAACTTCTGCAGCTTAGGGGAGGAGCACTAATTGATGAATGTTTATGAAATTCGGGCACTGGTTTTTCTCATCCGCAGACCACTGTAAGCGCACCCGCAGGGCGGTATCTGCCTGACTTTTATAATCCGGCACGATAAAATCATCCGGAATCTTATGGGTCTGATACGTGGTTCCGGTACCATCGATAGCCACCATATATTGGCTGCAGCAGGCGCAATAGGGGATAGACGAGCTAATAGTCAGGGTAGCATTGTCCGTTTGATAGCTGTTTTCTTTACTACAGGCAATAAACAGCAGTAGTATTGACAGTAGCAGCAATCCAGTTGTTTTTCTCATATGGGTGCAAATTTAAAAGTAAAACCTAAAGATTCCGATCCCGAATCCAGGAATAAGACGACCAGAATGCGGATTTCGCAACAGTTTAATGCCCACCTGCATAGAATTCCCCGATTTTACATAGCTTAGGGAAACGATTACAATTAAAACTCGAAAACTATGGGATTCGATCAGTATCACGAACCGCCGGAGGAATTATCGCCATCCGTACGCACATTTGCCCGGATGATCCAGTCTTTAATCGAAGAAGCCGAAGCCATCGACTGGTATGAGCAGCGCATCCATGTGGAAAAGGACCGCGAAGCCAAAAAAATCATGCAACATGCCCAGGAAGAAGAATTTATTCATTTCGCCATGGACCTGGAGTTTCTGTTACGCAAGAAAAAGAAATGGGCGGTGGTGGTAAAGAATATCCTTTTCAAAAAAGGAGATATTATCAAAAATGCCGAACATGCCGAGGAGGAAGAGGAAAAACTCTGAAGCCAGTTAACGCGTCCGGCGGCTGCCGCTCAAAAGACCCGGGCATTACAGTTTTAAGGCCAGCCGGAAACCTCTGGAACTGTAATAGGAATCTGCGCCATTGTGGTACACAAAAACCTGGTCATATCGGCGATCGCAAAATAGTGCGCCACCCAGTCTGCGAACGGCGTCCGGCGTAAGAATCCAGCTGGAAGTCTTCAGGTCAAAAGCGCCTTTTCGCTGCAGGCTGCGGTACTGGGTTTCGGTTAACAGGCCGGCACCCATGGCTTCCGCCATAGCCACGGCGCTGCCCCGGGGTTTATGTTGCTTACGGGCAGCCAGTGCCTGGTCATCGTAACAGAGACTTCGCCGGTCTGCAGGTGTTTCAGCGGCGCAATCGACAAAGTACCAATTCTCTGGTTCCTCGTCAAAAATGACCAGATCCGGTTCACCACCACTGTACTGCATTTCGTACAGGGTCCGGAGATGCTGTGGCTGCTTTTGCAGTTGCTTGAGCACAGCGTCCCAACCTATCTCCGGATGCCGCCCGGGATATTTTTCAAATCTTTGCTGTAACTGTTCCAGTAACCAGTTTTTTTCAGTGTCAGGAACTTCCGGTTTTTTTTTAATTGCCATTGGCTGAATTTTTCAATGGGAACTGTAGCCTATTTCGGCCCGCCTCCACAGGGCTTCATCAGGCATCATCCAGGCCTTTGCCTTCCAGGATCCGGGGTATATGCTGCGTGACTCTGGCAACACGGGTTTTGGACTGTTTGGCCTGGCCAAAATAAAATAAATAGGCACGCTGTCTGCCGGGCGTTAGGGCAGCAAAGGCTTTTTTCAGCCGGGCAGATGCTTTCAGTGCGGTTTCAAATTCTTCGGGCACGGGATAATCCGAAGTCTTTTTGGGGGCGACCTTAAGGCCTGATTTTTCAATCTCTATTGCTTCAAAAATATAGGCTTTTAGTGCCGCTTTTATTTTTGAAATTTCTTTGGTGCTGGTAAAACGTATCTGTCGGGCTGACTGAACCTGTTCGGTCTGTTGTATCAACAGTTTATCCGGGTCTTTCATGAGCGCCCCTTTAAAAAACAGAAAGGCGCAGTACTGCTTAAAGCCATGGATCAATACTACATTTTTCTTGTTGTAGGTATAACAGGGGCAGCCCCATTTCAATTCCTCGATCAGCCCGCAATCCAGCGCGATTTGGCGCATGATTTCAAAAGCCTCGCTCCACTGACTCGCTTTATTAAAGAAAAAATCAACTTTTGGATTCATCAATATATGTTTTAGAGGTTGACAATCGATTTTAATTCAGGTAGCACCGGAATGCATCTTTTGAAAATTCGTCAAACGGGAAACGGCTTAGCGAAGTAGCGAAAATAGAAGCACAAAAGTTCAGTTTAGTACTACCTTACCATAAGCCATTTACTATTTACTAAATTACAGAAAAAGATATACAAATGGCTTATGCAGCGATAGAATTACAGACCTTGAGTTTTGCATTTAACCCGTTTTTTTGTAAAACCGATGTTAGGTACAGGCTGATATTCTGTCGATTAATTTTAATTATTATTTTCCACTTTCTGCAAGCGTAAAAAATGTAATACTAGTCGCCGCTAATTCAACATTTCCTGCTTTTACATTTTTACCAGTAATTGTTGGCAATTCGTCATTTGCGGTTAAAGCTAATTCTTGTCCGTTTAATTTTACAGTTGTTCCCTGTAACTCATCAGAAGTTAATGTGTATTGTTCTGCTTCGGACGGAAGATTAACTGACGTTGCTGTTTTATTGGTATTGATAATTAAAATTGTTTTACCAGATTCAGAACCTTTAAGATTATGCGCAAATACATATACGCCTTCTTCTCCTGTTCCTGCATCATATACGTCAGTTCCCATAAGTTTTGCCCATAAGTAGGCTGCCCAATAGTTAGGTTTTGGTAGATAAGTATCTTGGTCAATCAAACTATATTCACTTGCCAGGAAGGTATTGTGCATAATTACTTTTACACCTTTTTGGGCCAATGAACCGTGTTGGTATAGAAAGCGAAAACAATCTAAAAACGTGGCTGCATAAGGATCAGCGCCTGCTGCTGCCTGTGCTGTTTCCGTAATCCAAATTTCTGTTCCAGGCATATATTTATCCCGTAGCCCCATATAAAAAGCCGCAGATTGATCTGTGCGTTGCAACCATTCTTTATCCAAAGCATTTTCTGCTTTTATAGAAAACGGACCTTCTTTTATCATTCTAATAGAAGCCGCACCATAGAAATGATAAGAAAACACATCAAATGTTGGTTTTGGATCTGCAGACATTAAATCTTCAGTGGCAAGAAATTTCATACCAGGCATATCAAGACTTACCCCATCCATACCTTCAAGTACTGCGCCTGGACCAAGTGTTTTCATATTCGGAACTTCTTTTTTAGCCCAAGCATTAAAAGCATCTACATCTTTTGCAAAAAATGATGCATCATAATCAGGGTTCATTAAACCGCCAGCCAATGGCATTGTAGGTTCGTTGAAAAGTTCAGCGGCAGCAATACTACCTCCAAGGCTTTTTGTATAATTCACAAGTTTTTGAGCTTCTACCGGAGTCCACACGCCATCCTGATTACGCACACCGTTCGATACGGCAAATGATGTAACCAACGCTGAATTTGTCGATTTTAAAAAATCAAGTACGCCTTTCCATTGGCTTCTGGTCAATACATTTAAAAATCCCTCAGGAGCGGGTTGGATAGGCTGATCATTATCCTGAAAGTAGGTGGCATTTGTCTAGGTGCCGCTCACCCGTACATAGGCAGGGGCAAGGGCTTTGGCCAAATTTAAAATTCGTTTGTTGGTTAAATCAACAGGGTTAAGTTTGCGATACAGCGCTGGATTTTTCTGCGACACATCATAGGTGGTGGTAGCTTGGGCAGACGGCAGACTGTCCATCATTTTGTAAGGTTTCCAAAATTCTCCACCTACCACTTCAACCATTTCTACATTATAAGATTGAAATCGGTCGCTTACAGTTCCAATTAGTTTCATTTCCGTTGGATTGATATTCAGTGCGCCTTCATTTTTCTTTTCTGCATTTTGACATCCGACAATAAGCATTGTTGCAGCAACCGAAAATGTCATTAATATTTTAGCTTTCATAGTTCTCTGTATTTGATGTTGTATTTAAGGTACATTGTTTAAGGTCACGTTTTTTTCAGCTTGTGCCTAACAACACAATTTACGCATTATCAGGAACTCAATCATCGACTTCCTGAAAATAAACGACCCGCCACTGCGCATTCCGATAACCCCTCAATGCTTTTTCCATAGATCTAATACACATTTTAGGAAAGCAGGAATTCCAGGTCTTCCATCGTAAGGCTTTTCACCAGGCTTTCATCTACTGAGATCAGGTCCTCGGCCAGTTTCTTTTTCCGTTGTGCCAGATCGATGATTTTCTCTTCGATGCTGTCCCTGCAAATCATGCGGTAGGCAAAGACCTGCTGTTCCTGCCCGATCCGGTGGGTCCGGTCAATGGCCTGATTTTCTACCGACGCATTCCACCAGGGATCATAGAGAAAAACATAGTCGGCCCGGGTCAGTGTCAGCCCTGTATTGCCGGCCTTAAGACTCAATAAAAATACGGATGCCTCACCCTGCGCTGACTGGAATTCATCCACCAGCCGCTGTCGTTCCTGTACGGCTGTTGTTCCATCCAGCCGCAGGCAGGCAATACCGGCGGTCTGCAGGTCTCTTTGAATCAGGTCCAGGGTGGAGGTAAACTGACTAAAGACCAGTGCCCGATGTTGGGGAATAATTCCTTTGAGCTCGTCGATCAGAATTTCGGATTTGACACTTTCGGTACCAGTGACCGAAGCTTCGCTGACCAGTTCCATACTATTGCAGAGCTGGCGCAATTTCGTCAGGCCCGCCAGGATGCCCAGTTTTCCTTTGTTCAGACCATGGGCTTTGATATCGGTAAAAATATTGGATCTGATTTTGTCCTTGATCTCATCGTAGGCCATTCGTTGCCGGGTACCCATTTCACACCAGACCACGGATTCTGTACGGGCCGGCAGGTCACTGGCCACCTGTTCTTTGGTCCGGCGCAGCAGGAAGGGCCGGATCAGTTTCTGTAATACGGCCGCCTTTTCTTCATTCGCCTGCTGCTCTATGGGAATGGCATACTCCCTTTTGAAAAATTCCGGACTACCCAGGAGCCCCGGCATCAGAAAATGCAGCTGGCTGTGCAGGTCGGCCGTGGAATTCATAATGGGGGTGCCGCTCAGAATAATCTTTGTTTTCGCCGTAAGCTGCCAGGCGGCCCGGGTGGTCTGTGCCTGGGGATTTTTTATATTATGACTTTCATCCAGTACGATGGTTTCCCATACCAGGTTTTGCAATATATCTATATCCTGCCGCATGGTACCATAACTGGTAATATACACCTGGGTGCCTGGCTGGTGTATCGCTTCCTTGTCACGATTATTGCCATGCAATACCTGGGAGCTGATCCCCGGAGCAAACTTCTCAAATTCTTTCTGCCAGTTGAACAGCAGGCTGGCGGGCGCCACAATCAGGTGTTTTCCACCCGGTACCGTTTGTATCTTGTGCAGCAGGAAACAAATGGTCTGTAGGGTCTTACCCAATCCCATATCGTCGGCCAGACAGGCACCGGCACCCGCTTCTTCCAGCAGGCGCATCCATTCATAGCCATCATGCTGGTAAGGTCGTAGCGCTTCAACCCGGAGTCCGGCGGGCAGGGGATAAACCTGCTGTTGCCGCTGCTCCCATTGTTTCCATTTAGCATACCAGTTGTCCTTGAAATCCAATTGGAATACCGGGTCCTTCAGTTCTGGCGTCGTGGAATCTCCCAGCAGCATCCAGCGGGCGATATGCAGCTGGTTCCCGGTGATTTTGCCGTGTTTCAATAATAATCCATACCGGTTGAGCCATTCTTCACCGAAAACACCCAGACTGCCATCCTTGAGCAGCACGGCTTTCTGGTTGTTGAGTAAGGCTTTTTGGAGGCTTAGAACCGGTACCTGTTCCCTGCCAAAATTTACGCGCAGCTCCAGCGCTATAAAATCACCCGAGGATTGCTGGTTCAGGATGGTCGTCTCAATTTTGTAAGGCGCATACCTGAAATGTTTTAACAAATCAATGCCAACCAGTGCAATATCTTTTTCAAGCAACAGATGATAGGTTTTGAGAAACCAGCTTTTCTTCTGGGCTTCTGCGAAACTAAGGTGAAAAAAGCCGTTTTGCTGCCGTTCAAAATTCCCGTGAAGTGCCCGGAGAAAATCCACCAGTTCCGCCTCTTTTTCGGCATGCCGCCGGATTTGAACCGGCCTGCCCTTAATAGTGGTTTTGAACAGGGGTTCAAAAGGGCCGTCAATAATGATGCCCTCATAATCAAACTGCGGTTCCAGTTTTAAAAAGCTACCGCTGATTTCAGTGAGCAGCACCTGCGACCGGGGTTCCGGCGCCAGGATATTTTCCTGCGAGAGGGCAGGGCGCTCTATGCGCAGGTCCCATTCACCCAGCTGATCCAGCAGGGCATCCAGGTCATGGCTGTCTTCCGGTAATGCCGCTAAATAGCCTGAATCAAGTAACCACTGAATCGCTTCATAGCTTTTGGGAGACAGCTGATAGTAGGTATCGTCCTTTAACAGCAAAAAGAAGTAGCGTTGAAACTGATGCAGGGGATAGCGTTCCTTTCCTATTTCTACGAACAGTTTCAGTCTGGGGTTGCCGGATTCATTTTCCAGCCTGCCCATCAATTCTACCGGGTACCCATGGAAAAGGCATTTAGTTTGCTGTACCCGTCTGTCCCCCATAGTAACTTCATGATACCAGAAAGCCGTTTGCTGCCGGCGCAGCGCGCCCATCAGGGTATAAATATGTTTCTCCAGGTTTTTTTCTACGGTATGGGATTTTGTTTTTGCATCCTTGATATAGGTTGTCTGCGCGATCAGTTCACAGCGGTGTGTTTCCAGTGCGGCCGGTGTCAGTTTCAGAAGGCACTGAATCATATCATCCGGCATGCTTTTAAACCAGGTTTTGAGCTGTGGCCGGGTCATGGGACAATCTCCGGTCTGGATGCCTTCCGGTGTTTTAACCCATTGCTTAATCGTGATGGCCGGTTTTTTCGAAAAAAACCGTTCCGGCTGAAATAACAAGACTGTTTTAGTACGCATGGGCCTTTAAAGGATTGGAAGGCGCAAATATAAGTATCGGAGGCTTTCAGCCAATACGAGATCCGGGGTGTTCCCAGCAAAAAAAAGCAGTACCAAACGGTACTGCCTTACCTATCAGTCTGACTTGCCTAGATGTACATGGCATTTCTGAGTTCCATCACTACAAATTGTTTTTTTCGCTTTTCAGTCTGCCAACTGATGCCATCACCCTCCGTTACGCCCATCAGCAGGACCCCCAAAGGAGAGATGGCCGAAATTTTTCCTTTCCAGGGTTCCTGTTCACCCGGAGGAACAATTCTAAAGCGCAGGTTCTCCCTGGTTTTAATATTTCTTAGTGTGATCTGATCGTGTAAGCGGGAAACATGGTTAGGAAAGTCCGCACTGCTGACCTGTTGTCCCGATTCCAGTCGCTGTGTAATCTGCTTTTTCTCCTTGTCGGATAAGGACAGGAATTCAGGATCTTCCTGTAATGATTTACTTAATAATTGATGGTCTTCTTCCAAAAAAATAATTGGTTTCATATCGGATAAATTTTAGCCTATACCCGGCAGGGTATATTGCTGTATCAGCGCAATAGCCTTATCGGCCCTTCAGCGCTTAAAAATGGATTGTCTAAATAATGGTGACCCCGAAACCCGAAAATGGTCCGGGGATTAGATATGGAAGGCTTTCAGATTTGAAAAGGCAAAAAGGCGGCTACCGGCAAAGGGAAGGCAGTTGGATGACCCCTTCTTCAGATTGGCTGGCTCCGTTCCTAAAATTATATAGGGGGATACTTTTCGCATAGCAGCAAAGCTAGGAAAGATTTCATTGCTTTCCAAGCCGGGGAGCATTAGACCGGCCTGAGCGGATACACTTTAACAAATTAACGTTATTATCTACATATAAATATTATATATCGTTCATATACATTGGAGTATCAGCATGTAATGAAAACTACAAATTTGCATATTTTCCCAAGTTTCTGTTCAAAGGGCGGTCGCAGCGCTTATATCATATTAATTATTATATAACCTCGAATATGCATTTATATTCATGTAGATAACTGTCTAATTTTATATTTCATGGATGGATTGCTTTAAATTCCGAAATCCTGACCCAAAACCCGTCATCGGCTGCTCCATACTGGCTAATTCAGGCAGCAAATACTCCAATTTAAGCATCTAAAATATATTTAGATACAACTTATAATAATTTAAAGACCAATATTATATAACCTTTTGAATTGAGGCCGTTATATTTTGCCAGAATTTTAGCTGATTTTTGAAAATTGAGGTCATCCTGTATTACAGGATATAGTAGCTGATTTATTAAGATTATGTTTAGATATGCAACATAAAGCACTTAAATTTAGACTAATATAAGTTATGTATTTTGCCTATTCGGTTCTGTTCAGCGCAGCCCGTGTGCAGGCAGGAACCTGCGATTCCAGGTTCCAGCTTCCGGCTTCCAGGCATATTCCGGATTGTGCTCTTCATGGTCCTGTCCATTAGAACCGGACCAATCGACCTGGCCAGGACGGTTTTACGAAGGCATCAAGCATGCCCCGGCCAGGCCATTGGAAAGATTCTTAACCCGCTTATTACAGCGGCCGGATTTCTCTTATAGTTGCTGCCCCCCGGAAACTTCGATGCGTTGTCCGGTAATCCAGTATGCTTCTTCGGAACAGAGGAAGGCTACCACACCGCCAATATCGTCAGGCTGGCCCACTCTACCCAATGCGGTAGCAGCTGCAATTTGTGCATTTACCTGTTCATTATCCCGGACATGTCCACCTCCGAAATCGGTTTCAATAGCACCAGGTGCGATCACATTCACGCGGATATTCCGGGGACCCAGTTCTTTTGCCAGATACCGGCTCAGGGTTTCAACAGCGGCTTTCAGGGAGCCATAGACAGAAGTGCCGGGCATGGTGATCCGGGTGAGTCCGGAAGAGACATTTACAATACCACCACCAGCCTGGAGCAGGGGAAGTATCTTTTGGGTGAGAAAGAATACTCCCTTGTAATGGATATTAAAAGTATTATCCATTTGTTCTTCGGTCACTTCGGTAACCGGCGCATAGAGTGCCGTTCCCGCATTGTTAATGAGAAAATCCAGGTGGGCGCTGCCTGTTTCGCGCTCGAGAAGTTCTTTTAAATGGGCTACAAAAGCGTCAAAGGTATGTACCGCGCTGGTATCGAGGGCCAGACTGTAGGCCTTGCTTCCCTGGGATTCAATTGCCGCAACGACTTCCGCAGCTGCCTGTTGGTTGGAATGGTAGGTCAGAATAATATCTATTCCTTTTCCGGCCAATGCCAGTGCCATGTTCCTGCCCAGTCCCCGGCTGCCACCGGTAATAAGGGCGATCTTGTTTGTTTTCTTCATTTGATTTTTTTAAAAGTTTAAGCACCGGCCTTCGTTGGCCGGGAGGGTATTTCATTCAAGTGGAATGGGTTCATTTATTGTGGGCAATTTTTCAACATAGGAACCCAAACCTTCCTTGTTGGGTTGAACAATAATTGGTAAACAACAAGCTGCCACTGATTGTTTAAATTTCCCCGGCCGGCTACAGATAAACCGACAGGGTTATTTCGGGGCTGCCGGTCATTTGCGGCTTAAATTGAATAATTTTGGATGCGCAGTTTACCGGTTGTTTAAAATGATGCCATGGCCCGATCTGTAAAAATAGAATTGCTGAATCAATCCATCAACTTATGCTGGAGCCTGTTTGCGTTCACGCCGGTCCTCTGGTGCTGGATTTCCAAAGGAGTAAATACCTGTTTTTACCTGCTGTTGGGCGGTTCCTTTTTCATTTTTTTACTACCCTCCGGAATTTTTCAAAAATGGCAGTTCAGTCATCGGCCGGCCTTCTATAAAAACTTAGGGGTTTTATGGTTCCGGAAATTTGTACAGGATGGCGACTGGGTTCAACGAATCAAAGACCCGAAGTCCCATGCCCGGATAGCCGGCCGGAAACAGTTGGACAGTTACCTGCAGACGATTTCCATGTACGAGCGGTTTCACTGGAGCTGTTTTTTGTTTTTCTGCGGGTCGGCTGTCTATGCAATTACCAGTGGCGACGGGCTTTTGGGCCTTTGGATTACGCTGGCCAATTTGATCTACAATATAACGACATTACTGTTGCAGCAGTACAATCGTATAAGAATCCTTCGGATGCGCCGGGGAATGCGGCAGTGAAAAAATACGATTCCCGGGCTTTGCGTTTCCGTTTTTCGAAAGGCGAGGCGGTAACCTGATGGCACCGGCATCCGGCAGCCGCTTAAGGTTGTCCGGCTGATGCGACGGTATGCTTGCTGCCAGGTTGTGCAGGGGAGGTTTTTGGCCTTGCTTTCTTTAAAAACCGTAAGGTAAGGGCCAGCGCAGAAAAGCTCAGCCCGCTGATAAAGCCCACCCAGATGCCTTTTTCATTCCAGCCAAAACCAAAGGCCATCAGGCAGCCCAGTGGAATACCCAGCACCCAATAAGCCACGAAGATAAAGGCGGTCGGGATATTGACATCCTTGATGCCACGCAGGAGCCCGGCACTGCTCGCCTGAATGGCATCCGGAATCTGAAAAATAGCGGCCAGCAACAGCAGTCCGCCGGCAATATGCGTTACACCGGTTTCGTGATTAAATAAAAGAGGCAGCTGGTTTTTAAAAACCATAAACAGGATACAGCAGATGGCGCCGTAGGAAAGTGCCAGTGCCAGGGTACTCTTACCGATGACCGCAATGCGCTGCCAGTTACTGGTTCCGTAGGCATGGCTGACCCGGATGGACCCGGCCTGAGAAAGCCCCATCGATACCATAAAAGCGAAAGAAGCGCAGGCCAGGGCAATCTGGTGGGCTGCCTGCTGCTGGGCGCCAATGGTACCGATAATGATGCCGGAACCGGCAAATGCGCCGGCTTCCATACCAATCTGCAAACTGCTGGGGATACCGATTTTCAATAGTTGCCTGACCGTTGCGGTTTTCAGGCGCCATTGATTTCTGGACACGGCCATATATTTTTTAAAGATCCGGTGCCGGAGGATCACCCAACCCAGAATCAGAAAGATCAGGCTGCGGGTGATCAGGGTGGCATAACCTGCGCCGATCAGTTCCATCCTGGGAAAACCCCAGTGACCGTAGATCAGTACCCAGTTCAGCAGGATATTCAAAGGCAGGGCCAGAATGGACAGGGTCATGGCGGTTTTGGTATACTGCAGTCCGTCTGCAAACTGCTTGAGGGTCATAAAGCCCATCATGGGAATGATCGACAGGCTCATCAGGTTCATAAAAGGCAGTGCCAGTTGCACCACTTCCGGATCCTGCCCCAGGTGGGTAAGCACCGGCGTTGCCAGCAGCAATCCGCCGGAGATCAGGATGGCACAGACCATGCAGAGCCAGCAACCGTTATAAAAATAGTGGGAGACCAGCTGTTTGTCATACCTGCCATGGGCCAGGGATACCATTTGGGCCACCGAGATGGTAATGCCGATTCCGAAAATAAAAGGGATATTGATGACATTCAGCACCAGGGAGGCTGCCGCCAGTTGTTTATAGCCGGTATAGCCGATCATCGCGGTATCGATCAGGTGCAGGCTCATCTGTGCCAGCTCCCCGAAAATAATGGGGAGTGCCAGCCGAATGGT
The DNA here is from genome assembly GCF_054783135.1 of Niabella terrae. Lineage (NCBI taxonomy): Bacteria > Pseudomonadati > Bacteroidota > Chitinophagia > Chitinophagales > Chitinophagaceae > Niabella > Niabella terrae. The sequence continues at coordinate 68,710 of NZ_BAAGRD010000038.1, read as the reverse complement.
ATTGCGGGCTTCGGATTTGTAGGAGTAGAACATACCGGTCTTCTAAAAAAAGGGGAGCAAAGGTAGCGGTTTTATGAAGCTTCAACGGAATTTAAAAAAGATCAGTTTTTTTACCGCCACCAAGGGGCAGACCGGTTCGGCGATGGCAGGGCTGTCCGGAAGACGGACAGTGATGCCATGGGCAGCGCAATACTTTCCCCACAGCTTTTGGAAGCTGGATACAGTTGGCCTGCTGTCAGGGTAGCTTCCCGAAGAACCGTGTAGGGTCTTAGTTTGCCGGAAATCCTTCCATCGCTTTTACAGACTCGATCTGGGCCACATGACGCAGGGTATGACCATTCACTAATAACAGCACCTGGTAGGCATCCAGGCGGCCCAGGGGTGATTCAGAGATATGATGACGCAGGTCTTCCTCTGTGTCGGCAATATAGCGGATATGGGATGCACGGCTGGTATCAAATGCCGCCAGTGCAGCGGCTGCATTGCTGAACTGGTGTTTGGGCTCCAGGCTGGCATGGGTTTTTACTTTATGGCTCCGGCTTTCCACCATGGCTTTTACCTGCGCATCTGTCGGCCTGCCGCTGGTATCGGTTTGTGGTGCTGACTGAATGGTTTGCTGCGCCCATTCAAAGATCTCATTCTCACTCAAAGCGATATGGGCCACACATTGGGCAATACTCCAGACCGTGTCCTGGGGTTTCCAGTTTAGTTGGGCTTCACTCAATCCTGCAATGCTGTTGTGCAGGCTATCGGCGCCTGCCTGGAAATACAGTTGGGCTTCCTTTCTTTCGGATGCAGTCAGTGTTGTCTGGGCCTGGCTGCTATATGCGGACAGCAACAGCAGACAGAGGCCAGTCAGGAGGGTTTTCATCTTGTTATTATTTAGAAGTTAAAATGGTTTTATCACTGAAACCCCCACAAAAATGATGCTGGTTTTACTTTCCCTTTTTCTTTGCCGCTGCCTTTTTCTTTGGTGCTGCTTTTTTCCTGCCCGCGGCCGCTTTCTTGGCCGGCTTTTTAAAAGCATCCGGCAGTTCGGCTTCAATCATACTTTTGATGGTTTCCAGCGGAATATCCGCCAGTTCTTCTGCGGTATACTTTTCATTATCGGGCTTGCGGCCGAGTTTTACCATTTTTTTGCCAAAGCGGATAAAAGGACCCCAGCGACCATTTTCCAGTGCAATCTTTTCTTCCGGCCATTGCCGGATATAACGGTTGGCTTCCTTTTCGATTTTGGCTTCGATCAGTTCCTTGATGTCTGCTTCGGAAAGATGCTCAAAATCATAGCGCCGGGGCACGTTGATGAACATCTCATTCCATTTGATAAAGGGACCAAAACGGCCCTTGCCCTTGGTAACCGGCTTCTGATCAAAGACCGCTATCGGGGCGTCCGCCTGCTGTTTTTCACGGATCAGTTCAATGGCCCGGTCCAGATTCACACTGAAGGGGTCCTCGCCCCGGGGGATCGAAATAAATTCCTCACCCAGCTTCACATAGGGGCCGAAGCGGCCGATATTAACCGATACTTCCTTATCCTCAAAACTGCCCAGCACGGCGGGTAACTTGAACAGATCCAGGGCCTGTTCCAGGCTGATGGTTTCGATACTCTGACCTTTCTGCAGGGATGCAAACCGCGGTGTTTCCTCCTGGTCCACCGTACCGATCTGCACCATGGGACCATAACGGCCCATACGGGCAATCACCGGTTTGCCGGATTCAGGATCAGTGCCCAGCTCTCTTTCACCTTTGATACGTTCCGCGGTTTCGATGGTCTTGTCCACATCAGACTTGAATGGACTGTAAAAATCATCGATCATTTTATTCCATTGCAGCTTGCCGGTCGCTACCTCATCAAATTCATTTTCAATTCGGGCCGTGAAGCCGTAATCCATAATATCATCAAAATACTGCTTCAGAAAATCTGTAACCACCAGGCCAAGGTCCGTCGGGAAGAGTTTGGATTTCTCTGCGCCGGTAACTTCCTGCAGGGTCTCCTTGCTGAGCTGATCCTTTTGCAGTGTCAGTACGCGGCTGTCTCGTAGGACACCCTCCTTGTCCCGCTTTTCAACATACTCTCTTTTAATGATGGTGGAGATGGTAGGGGCGTAGGTGGAAGGCCGGCCAATACCCAGTTCCTCCAGTTTTTTAACCAGGGAAGCCTCGGTATAACGGGGTGAAGGCCGGGTAAATTTCTCGGAAGCCTTGATATAGATCAGGGGCAGTGACTGACCTACCGTTAAAGGGGGCAGCATGCCATCCTGTGTGTCGTCTTCACTGATATCCTCTTCATCGCGATCCTCGCGATAGACTTTCAGAAAGCCTTCAAATTTGATCACTTCACCACTGGCGGTCAACTGTTCTTTATTCGTGGAAATATCAATCGTTGCGGTTGTTTTCTCCAGTTGGGCATCCGCCATCTGGCTGGCCATCGTGCGTTTCCAGATCAGGTCATACAATCTTTTCCAATCCTCACGGTCCACGCTGGTTTGAGACATATAAGTAGGCCGGATGGCTTCGTGGGCTTCCTGTGCACTCTGGTTCTTGTTTTTATAGCGACGGAACTGGTGATAATTGTCCCCATACATCGATTGGATGTTCTGGGTAATATCGCCCAGTGCGGTATCACTCAGGTTAACACTGTCGGTACGCATATAAGTAATATGCCCGTTTTCATAGAGCTGCTGGGCGATCTGCATGGTGCGGCTGACACTATACCCCAGTTTACGACTGGCTTCCTGCTGCAGGGTGGAAGTGGTAAAAGGCGCCGCCGGTGTACGTTTGCCCGGCTTTACCTGGATATTGGATACGGTATAATCCGCACCCCTGCAGGAAAGCAGGAAAGCTTCAGCCCCCTCACTGTTCTCATAACGCCGCCCTTCGGCACGGAAGGACAGGGATTTGCCGCTGGTATCAGTGGCGGTAAACTGGGCTTCTGTCTTAAAGCTGCTCTGGGACTGAAAAGCGTTGATTTCCCTTTCCCTTTCAGCGATCAGCCGGACAGCGACACTTTGCACCCTTCCGGCACTCAGGTTGTTGCGGACGCTGATCTTGCGCCAGAGTACCGGGCTCAGTTCAAAACCCACAATACGGTCAAGTACCCGGCGGGCCTGTTGGGCATTGACCAGGTTCATGTCCAGGGTACGGGGTTGTGCTACTGCTCCCTGTATGGCCGGTTTGGTGATTTCATGAAAAACGATCCTTTTAGTGGTTTCCGGGTTCAGTCCCAGCACTTCGCAGAGGTGCCAGCTGATGGCTTCCCCTTCCCGGTCCTCATCCGTAGCCAGCCAGACTTCGTCACTTTTGGAAGCCAGGCTTCGCAGTTCGCGCACGACTTTTTCCTTACCCTCACTGACCACATAGCGGGGGGCAAATTGATTTGCCACATCGATGCCCATATCGGCTTTCTCCAGGTCCCGTATATGCCCGAAGCAACTCTTTACCTGGAAATCCTTACCCAGAAACTTTTCAATTGTTTTTGCCTTTGCGGGGCTCTCCACTATCAATAAATTCTTCGCCATATATATAATACAGGTATGCTTTTATAAATTGTCACTATTGCCTTGTCGCTATTGCCGAAATGACAGCTACCGTTCCAGTCTGAACAATTCCGGGATGGCAGCGAACCGGCCTGACCACCCGCCGTTCTCCACTAAATGTAACTGTCACAGCCGGTGATATTGTAGGCAAGATTAATATTTTTTTCATTAATGCCGCTGAAAACTCAAAACTCTTTCGGTCAGATGCCTGGGTTTCAGGGCGTCCGATGCCGCCCGGGGCCCGGGTTTTAGCGAAATTCAGGTCCCGGTAAAAATCAGCGGGTCGGTTCAATTCGGAGTGGCCGATGGCTGCAGGTATACCCATCCTATTCGACAACTGCCACAAAAAAGGACTGGCAGCTCAGAGAAAATCCAGTACCGCAGCGATCGTGTGGGGATCCCGATAAATCCGGCGATGTCCCAGTCCCCGGGTGAGTATAAAGCTGAAATTAGGTAAGGCGGCCTGTCGGAGTTCCAGCGCATCCTTTACGGGTGTGAGGTCATCATCATGGTCATGCACCCATAACACACGGGCGGCAATCGCTCCGGCGCAGCGTTGCAGACTGAACCAGTCAATATCCCTGCCACTGAGCCGCCGGATGTTTTCATAAAAATATTGCTGAACAAGCGGATCCTGTATCCGCAATTCCCTAAAGAAAACTTCGGTCAATACACGGGAGTTGGCCGCCGGTGCAATAAATACGGCGCGTACAGCAGCGCTATGTGGCATTTCTGCCAGATTCATTGCTGTCGCCAGGCCATCGAAAGAGTGGGAGAGGTAGGCATCGAAGGGTCCGAAATCACGGATCAGGGCACCGATAAATTCCTTGTATTGCAGGGCATTCAGCTGCCTTCCAGCGCTGCTGCCATGTGCCGGGGCATCAAAGGCCAGTACCTGATAGCCCTTTTCGACCAGTTGCCGGGCCAGGGATACGAAATTTGCTGAAGCCGAGCGGAATCCATGGGCAATCAGGATTTTTTTCTGCCCCTCCGGGTGCCAGCGATAGCCCTCCACGGTTTTGTTCCCGAAGCGGTACCGGATGGGAATGGCGTCCCGGTACAGGGCCGGGTCCGCCCGCATCCGGGTATAGGGTGTACAGAAGATCTGAAATGCCCGGTCAGCGGCTTTTCTTTTGGAAAGCCGGGCCAGGAACTGAATTTCCATTCTGAAATACCGGATCAGAAAATTTTGTATTTTCATCGCAGGCGAAGATAGTCCCTGTTGGGTGCAACCGGACAACAGCTGAAAATATTGATCGCCGACAAACCGGTAACAGGCGCCGGCATGCAGGTCCTGAAATTAGTAAAACTGAATAGATGAAATTAGTGATTCTGGGTTCGGGGAATATCGCGGCCGTACTGGGCCGTAAATTTGTAGCAGCGGGACATCAGATCCTGCAGATCATCAGCCGCAATGCCAGCACTGCATCTGAACTGGCTTATGAATGGGATACGGAATCGGCCAATTACCTGAGCCTGATTAACCGGGACGCGGATTGTTATCTTTTTGCCGTCAGTGATGAAGCTTTGCCGGGCCTGGCGGCCGACCTGCGGCTGGAAGGGAAGGTGGTGGCCCATACCGCCGGTGCGGTAGCGATGGAGGTACTGGCGCCTGTTTCCGGAAACTACGGCGTTTTTTATCCCTTGCAAAGCATCCGCAAAGAACAGCAGGATATCCCCGAACTTCCTATTTATATTGAAGCGGCAAACGAAGCTACCCGGACGGTACTGACCCGGCTGGCCAGCTCCATTTCCGGTCATGCACCCTTAAACGCCGATCTGGATAAACGCAGTAAACTTCACCTGGCCGCGGTGCTGGTCAATAATTTCACCAACCACCTGTTCAGCCTTACGGAAGCCTATTGCAAGAAAGAAGGCATTGCCTTCCGGGAATTATTGCCGCTGGTAGAAAATACCTTTTCCCGGCTCCAGGATTTTTCACCCGCTGCGATGCAGACCGGACCTGCCGCCAGAGGAGATGAGACCACTATCGAAAAACACCTGGAACTACTTAGCGCTTATCCGAAGCTGCGCAGGTTGTACCAGCTGATGACCGAAAGTATTTCCATGCCCTAGGCTGTTCTGCGTTAGGTTTTTTGGTGGAAGCCCCTACTTTTGTAGCAAAATCAATTATATGAATATACTGGGTGGCCTGGAGCATATCAAAACTTTTATTCTGGACGTGGACGGTGTATTGACCGATGGCAGCATACTGGTACTGGAAAGCGGTGAAATGGCCCGGATCACCAATGCCCGCGACGGGTATGCCCTCCAGCTGGCCATCAAAAAAGGTTATCGGGTTTTTATTGTCAGCGGTGGTGCTCCCAGTGGTATTGAAAGCCGCCTCCGTTATCTGGGGGTTGAAGAAATTTATTTTGGCGTGAAGCATAAAAAAGAACTGGTGCAGGAACTGATGGTAAAATATCAACTGGATGCCGGTGAAGTCCTGTTTATGGGCGATGATATGCCTGATCTGCCCGTCTTCAGCGTTGTGGCGATCGGCGCCTGTCCTGCAGATGCAGCAGTGGATGTTAAGCATGCGGCTTCCTATATTGCTACCCAGCCCGGCGGGGGTGGATGTGTCCGGGAAGTCATTGAGAAAGTGCTGAAATTAAATAACGACTGGAAAGTGGATACGGAAATCGTATCTGCCTGACCCTTTCGGCAATCATGAATTAATATGGCGCTTATCAACGCTTTTTTCAGGCTGATCCGATGGCCCAATCTGGTTTTTATTGCGCTGACACAGCTTTTGTTTCAGTTCTGTATTTATTATCCCGTCTATGCGACGCGGGTGCCGGATCACGATGGTTTTCAGTTTGTGCTGCTGGTGCTGGCTTCGGTATTTATTGCGGCAGGCGGCAATATCATCAACGATTATTTTGATATCAATATTGATCGGATCAACAAGCCCGATAAAATGGTGCTGGGCAACCTGCTCAGCAGGCGCTGGGCACTGGCCTGGCATCTGGGGCTGAGTGTGGCCGGTGTGTTGTGTACGGCTATCGCCGTAAATTTCTTTTCCCGCTGGTACCTTGTCGTGGCCAATATCTGCTGCGTTATTCTGTTATGGCTGTATTCTGCAAGGTTTAAAAAAGACCTGCTGATTGGCAATATCGTGGTGTCCCTGCTCACTGCCTGGACCATTGCGATTATATTTCTTTCCAAATACTCTCTTCGGGATGCCCTGGGCAGTATTGATCCCGGTCAGGTCCGGCTGTTCCGGTATGCAATACTGTATGCCGGCTTCGCGTTTATTATCTCGCTGATCCGGGAAGCGATTAAAGATATTGAAGACCGGGCCGGTGATGCCAAATACGGCTGCCGGACCATGCCCGTGGTCTGGGGCGTCAATGTGACAAAAGTGTATATCGCAGTATGGCTGATGATCCTTATTCTCAGCCTGCTGATCATTCAGTTTTATATCCTGCAGTTCCAATGGTGGCTGGCCGTGATCTACTGCCTGGTGTTGATCATTGCCCCCCTGATCCATATTCTCCTGAAATTATTAAAAGCCGGCACGACGGCAGACTATCATCATTTAAGCAACCTGACCAAGACCGTGATGCTGACCGGAATATTGTCGATGGTATTTTTCTATATTTACCTTTGACATCCGGTTGCGGTAGGCGCCCATAATTATGACTGAAAAAATCATCCTGGCTTCGGGGTCCCCCCGTCGGAAACAATTACTCGAATGGGCAGAAATCCCCTTTGAGATTAGGGTACAACCCACAGACGAATCCTTTGACCCGGATATGGATAGCCGTGAGGCAGCTATCGCCGTGGCCCTGCGGAAAGCGGAAGCGGTACAGGCCGTCTGCGAACCGGATCGGATTATTCTAGCTGCTGATACCATGGTGGTAGCCGGGGGCCAGGTATTGGGGAAGCCCCGCACCGGGCAGGAAGCCATCGATATGCTCACCCGGCTGCAGGCGCATACCCATCAGGTCATTACCGGCGTCGCCCTGCTCAGGGGCAGCCGGCAGCTGCTGTTTGCAGACAGCACGGAAGTGGTTTTTCATCCGCTGACAGCAGCGCAGATCCGTTATTATGTACAGCAATACCAGCCTTATGATAAGGCAGGAGCCTACGGTATTCAGGAATGGATTGGTGTGGTAGGCATCCGGTCGATACATGGAGATTTTTATAATGTTATGGGACTCCCCGTCAGTCGTGTGGTCCGCGAACTGGCGCAATTTCACCAGGATCCTGAATAATCCCGCAGGGCGGGTTTTTCCCTGGCCTGGTTCACCAGTATCGGTGTTGCGGGTCGGCGCAACCTGCCAGGTTCGATGGCAGGAGCGGCAGGGCGCAAAGCTTTACGAAAAATTTAATTTTTGCCACTTAAGTTTTTGATTGACTGCGGTCTATCTCTTTTCCTGCTTCCTGAAATGGATCAAATTCCGGCAGCTTGGCATGGCCTTTGCCTCTAGGTCGGTGAACAGGTGATGTTCCCTTTTGCCCTGGCAGGGGAACCCGTTCGGAAAATTTTAAAACCTTAGTTATGAAAAAGAGAAATGTAGCAGTATTGGGGCTGGCCCTGCTCGCCGGCTCCCTGGGCGTACAGGCACAGAGCATGAAAAACACACTGAAAATCGGTGCCCTGGCAGGCGCTTCGGTACCCTCCAATAATGCAGCCGCAGCCGCCGGCATCGACCTGGCTTATCAGAACCTGATTACCCCGCATTTCGGATTGGGGATCGCGACCGGATACCAGCACCATTTTGGTAAAGAAAATGACCTGGGGGGTACGACCATCGACAATAATAGTTTTGGGGTCGTACCGGTAGCCGCGCTGATCCGCTATTATCCCAGAGCGGAAGGCATTTATGTAGGTACCGACCTGGGCTACGGGGCCCTTACAGGAGACGATAAAGTGGCTGCCAATTCAGGCGCAGATCGCCCTTCAGGAGGATTTTACCTCAAGCCTGAAATAGGCTACCATAACCGCCACTGGAATATTTTTGCGCAGTATGCCAAGGTATTTACCGGCGACAAAGGCAGTATCCAGGTGGGCAATCAGACCCAGAAATACAATGCCGGCATGATCGGCATCGGCCTGGCCTATAATATAGGGCTCGGCAATCAATAAGTTTTGATCCGTATCCTCAGGAGCGGCCGGCAGATTTTCTGTCGGCTGTTCTGTTTTGAAGGGGCCCGTATCGTGATTTGCTCGTTTTGGCAGAAGCTTGTTATTTTTGCGCGATGCGAAAATTAACCATGGCGGAACTGGGCCGTAAATCGGTGGAAGAGGTAAGGGGTACCCGCAAGGTGCCGGTGATCGTTGTGCTGGAAAATATTCGCAGTGCCTATAATGTCGGTAGTGTGTTCCGGACCAGTGATGCTTTTCTGATTGAAGCGATTTATATCACCGGTTATTCTGCCAGGCCGCCGCACAAGGAAATCAAAAAGACCGCCCTGGGTGCAGAGGAATCTGTCAGCTGGCAGCATTTTGCCAATGGCCCGGCCGCCATCGAAGCGCTGCGGCGCTCGGGTTATGCTATCTATGCGGTAGAGCAGGTAAGTGGTGCCCTGCCGTTGAACCGGCTGCCCTGGACGGAAGGGACGCCCATTGCCCTGGTTTTCGGCAATGAGGTAACGGGGGTGGAGCAGGAGACCATTGCCCTTTGTGACGGTGCCGTCGAAATCCCGCAATGGGGCATGAAACATTCATTAAATATCGCTACCGCTGCCGGTGTGGTTCTCTGGGAACTGGTCAGCAGAACTTTAAAACAACCATAAATTGCAGCACGCAAAGAAATACCTGAGCCTGATCAAATTTTCGCATACCATCTTCGCGATGCCCTTTGCGATGATCGGTTTTTTTCTGGGGGTACTGGCCTTCAGTTACTGGAGTGATGCCGGGGTCTATCCTTCCTTCGGGGATTCCCTGCTGGCTTTTTTCCGCGAAAAATGGCTGGTATTTGTGCTGGTAATCCTTTGTATGGTCTTTGCCCGCAGTGCCGCCATGGCCTTCAACCGTTACCTGGACCGGCAGTTCGATGCCCGGAATCCGCGAACGGCTGTCCGGGAGATTCCCGCAGGGCTGTTGCGGGCTGATCATGTCCTCTGGTTCACCATTGCGAACTGCCTGCTTTTTGTCTTTTGTACCTGGTGGATCAATCCCATCTGCTTTTTTCTGTCCCCGGTCGCCCTGCTGGTGGTGCTGGGATACAGTTTTACCAAGCGATTTACGGCACTCTGTCATCTGGTACTGGGTATCGGACTGGCATTGGCGCCCATTGGCGCTTACCTGGCCGTAACCGGCCGGTTTGACTGGTTGCCCATCCTGTTCTCGCTGGCGGTGGTCTTCTGGGTCAGTGGATTTGACATCATCTATGCCCTGCAGGATGAGGCTTTTGACAAATCACAGCAACTCTATTCGATTCCGGCCGCCCTGGGTGCGGGACCTGCCCTGCGGGTGTCCTCCCTGTTACATGTGCTCAGCGCATCGGCTGTCGTAATCGCCGGACTTACCGGTGGCTTTGGCTGGCTGTATTGGGCCGGGGTAGCGGTCTTCGCCGGTATGTTATGGTACCAGCACAGTATTGTTGGTCCCCGGGACCTGAGCCGGGTCAACCTGGCTTTTATGACGGCCAATGGCATTGCTTCAGTGATATTTGCGGCTTTTGTGATAGCCGATCTTTTCGTTTCCCATGCCGGCTAAAGAACCGGGCCTTCCCTACACACAGGAAAATTAAAAGTCAATCAAACCTAAAATAAAAAATTGCCCCGGATACTGTCTATAGATTATGGCCTGAAACGCACCGGGATCGCGGTAACCGATCCCCTGCAGCTGATTGCCACCGGCCTGAAAACCATTCCTTCGGCAGAACTGATTCCCTTTCTGAAGACCTATTTCAGTCAGGAAGCCGTGGAAAAAATACTGATCGGTCTGCCGGTAAACTGGGACGGCAGCGCTACCGATGCCACCCCTCTGGTGGAGAAGATCATCGGCAAGCTCAAAAAACAGTTTCCCTCGATGCCCATCGAAACCGTAGATGAACGCTATACTTCGAAAATGGCCCGGGATGCCATGCTGGAAATGGGCCTGAAAAAAAAGCAGCGAAGGGACAAAGCCCTGGTAGATGAAATCGCCGCCACCATCATGCTCCAGGAATACCTGGGCCGGTAAAAGGAGCCAACATTTCCCTTCGGAGCGCCGGTGATATCCTGCGCTTTTCAGTAACTTTGCATTTATGATTTTACCTATAGTTGCCTACGGCAGCCCGGTACTTAGAAAAGTGGCCGAAGAAATTGAACCCGGCTACCCGGATCTGCAGACCCTGATTGACAATATGTGGGAGACCATGTATGCCAGTAGCGGGGTGGGCCTGGCGGCACCCCAGATCAACCGCTCCATCCGGTTATTTGTCGTGGATACCGTGCAGATATTCGAAAGCATGGAAGACGAAGAAGAAAAGGAACAGTATCCCGGAGATGCCGGCATCAAAAAAGCATTTATAAACGCTTATATCAAAGAACTCAACGGTGCCCCCTGGGCTTATAATGAGGGCTGTCTGAGCATCCCCAAAGTAAGGGAAGACATCAAAAGACCCGAATCCGTTACCCTGGAATATGAAGATGAACATTTTGAGTTGCACACCGAGACTTTCACCGGAATTTCCGCCAGGGTCATTCTCCACGAATATGATCATATTGAAGGCAAGCTCTTTATAGATCACCTGCCCCTGTTGAAAAGAAAATTGCTCAAAAGCAAGCTCAATGATATCGCTGCCGGTAAGATCCGGGTAGATTACCGCATGTCCTTTGGTTCCTGAGGCGCAGTTTTAAAGCGCCCTTAACAGGGTTTTACTTTATTTTGGCTTTATGAAATCATTTTGTCTGACCGGTTTTTTGATCCTGGGCACCCTCCTGACGGTCCGGGCCCAGACCGATCCGGATTCGCTTCAGACCGATGCCCTGATAAAAGTGATCACCTTAAGTGAGGTAGTGGTGCGCAACGATCTCAACGTACCTGATTTCATCAGAAGGGTCAAAAACGATACGACTTTTTACAAGGCATTCAAAAACCTGCGTGTTCTCGGCTTTACCTCACTGAACAATATTGTGATGAAGAACAAGGCCGGCCGGCAGATCGCTTCGCTGAACAGCAAAACTACCCAGACCTACCGCAACGGCTGCAGGACCATGACCAAGGCCTATGAACAGGTAACCGGCGATATGCTGGACCGCCGGGGGGATTATAATTATTACACAGCCGAACTCTATGCCAGCCTTTTTTTTACCGAAGGCCGGGTCTGCGGTGAAACCAATATTGTGGGTAAAGCGGGCCTCAATCCCAGAAATAAATCAGGCATCGCCAAAAGAAAGGAACAGCTTAAAATGCTTTTTTTCAATCCGGGCAAGAAAATTCCGGGGATTCCGCTGATGGGGGAGAAGAGTAATATTTTCGATCCCCGGGCTACGGAGTACTATGATTTCAGTATCGACTTTGAAGTTTATAATGGCCGGGATGCCTATAAATTTACCATCAAGGCAAGACCGGATCTCAGCTCCGCCCAGCGGGACCGGATCGTCTACGACAATATGACGACCTGGTTTGCGGACAAGAGTTTTGAAATCCTCGGACGCAATTACGACCTGAGTTATAATACCGGGGCTTATGATTTTGACGTGCATATGGAAGTGCAGCTGACCCGCTTTGGTAAATTACTGGTACCTGCCGTTTTGCGGTACTATGGCAACTGGCATGTGTTCACCCAGAAAAGGGAGCGGGGGATGTTTACAGCGACCTTATCCGGTTTTCATTAAGACTTAGAGACGATCGTGGTCGGCAAAGCTGTAATAACCCTCCCGGCTGACGATGATATGATCCAGGACCTTGATATCCAGCAATAATCCGGCTGCCTTGATCTTATCGGTCAGGTAGACGTCTGCCATACTGGGCTCCAGGCTGCCGGAGGGGTGGTTGTGGAATAATACGATGCTTACCGCGTTTTTTTCCAGGGCTTTTTTCAGGATGATCCGGGGATCAGCGACGGTTCCGGTGATACCGCCTTCACTGACCAGGTCATAACCCAGCATCCGGGCACCCCGATTAAGGTAGACGACGCCAAATACTTCGTGGTGGTAATCCTTAAACCTTTCGCGCAGAAATACACCGATTTCCCGGGAGCCCCGGATGATTTCCCGATGGGGCAGGCTTCCCAGCTGCCGCCGGCGGCCCAGTTCCAGGGCGGCTGCAATGGTAATGGCCTTGGCTTCACCGATCCCTTTGACCTGCATCAGCTCCTTCAGGCTGAGCAGGCCCAGCTCATTGAGGTCATCGGCGCCTTTTTTCAGGATTTCCCGGGCGAGTTCGACAGCAGACCGGTTTGGGGTGCCGTTATGGATCAGAATGGCCAGCAGTTCGGCGTTACTGAGCTGTGCTGCACCGATGGTCAGTAGCTTTTCCCGCGGCCGGTCATCCGGGGCCCAATTTTTAATACCGCGCTTTGTCTCCATAATACCAAGGTAGCACTTTTCGGCCGAAATGCGCTGTGAGGCCCGCCCCGCCCGACTTAGCGGGGAATGAAATTTAAGACGGGTGATTTTTTTAAAAACATACCCCGAAAAAAGATAAAAAAAAATATCTTCGCCGCATATCTTAACAATTATCATGCATACAGCTTCCCCCATTCCCCATTCTGCTAAAATATTCGCCGGAACCGCTTCCCAGGAGCTGACGGCGGAGATCTGCGCGCATTTCGGTTGTACCCTGGGTCAGATCAATATCCAGCGATTTGCGGACGGAGAGATTTCTCCCAATTACCTGGAAAGTGTCCGGGGCGATTATATTTTCCTGATTCAGAGCACGTATTCTCCGGCGGAAAATCTGATGGAACTGCTTCTGATGATCGATGCCGCCAAGCGGGCTTCTGCCTATAAAGTCATTGCCGTACTGCCTTATTACGGCTATGCCCGACAGGACCGCAAGGACCGGCCCAGGGTGGCAATAGGCAGTAAGCTGGTTGCCAATATGTTAGTAGCTGCCGGCGCAGACCGGGTGATTACGATGGATTTACATGCACCCCAGATTCAGGGCTATTTTGATATCCCGGTGGATCATTTGGACAGTCATGCCGTTTTTATCCCTTATGTGGAGCAATTAAAGCTGGAAAACCTTACCTTTGCGGCCCCTGACGTAGGGGCAACCAACAGAATCCGTGAAATTGCCAGCTATTTCAATGCGGAAATGGTGATTTGCGACAAGCACCGCAAAAGAGCCAACGAAATAGCCGGGATGCGGCTGATTGGGGAGGTGGAAGGCCGGGATGTAGTGATTATTGATGATATCTGTGATACCGGCGGTACCCTGGCCAAATGTGCCTCACTGATCAAGGAAAAGGGGGCACGCAGTGTAAGGGCATTTATCACCCACCCGCTGCTCAGTGGAAAAGCATACGAGAATATAGAGAACAGTGTGCTGGAGGAATTGGTGGTATGTAATACCATTCCGGTAAAAAAGACCAGTTCCAAGATAAAAGTGATCTCTGTAGCAGCATTATTCTCAGTAGCCATTAAACATGCTTTTGAGAACAAGAGTATCACCAGTCTGTTTGTACATTCCAATTTGCGTACAACCAGCCGATAGAAAAGTAAAATTTAAATCAATATAAAAAATGAAGACGATTACAATCGAAGGACAACTGAGGACCGCATTTGGCAAAACAGCCACCCGCCAGGTACGCTCTCAGGGTAATGTGCCTGCTGTAATTTACGGGGGTGCCAAGGAAATCAATTTCAGTGCGCCGGCAGCAGCTTTCAAACCGCTGGTTTACACACCCAATTTCCAGCTGGCTTCTGTACAGGTAGATGGCGCTACTTACAGATGTATTTTAAAAGATCTGCAGTTCGACAAGGTAACTGATACACTGATTCACGTGGATCTGCTGGAACTGGTGGAAGGCAAAAAAGTCATTGCTACCGTGCCCATCAAATTTACAGGTGCTGCCAAAGGTGTTAAAGCCGGTGGTCGCTTTGTTCCCAAAATCAAATCCGTTAAAGTAAAAGTACTGCCTCAGGATCTGGCAGAAGCTATTGAAGTTCCGATTGATGACCTGGAAATCAACGGCAATATCCGCGTTGAGGATATTAAAGCACCTCAAATGGAAATCCTGAACTCACCGCGTATTCCTATCGCTTCTGTCGTTATGACCAGACAGCTCAAACAGGAAGAAGCTGCTGCTGCAGCTGCGGATAAGAAATAAGCTACCTTATTTTCAATAAAAACCTGCATGTAATCATGCAGGTTTTTTTTATGCAGGATTTCGGATCAGTCCACCTGGTCCATGATCCTGTGGTGAACGGATATTAGTATTACCGGCGTATCCGCCAGTGCATCTTTGATAGCGGGAAAAATGAATCGTTCGTACACCAATAACCTTATTTTATGGGTAAATTTGACCCATTGAAGTTAATTATTTTAAATGACGAACGCTGAGAATCTACCCTTTTAAACTAAATTATTTCGTTGATTTTGTTAATAATCAGTAGGTTAAATTTCTAAAAATTTAAAAAAGTCAATTACATTCATAAAAAAACCTGCATGTAATCATGCAGGTTTTCTAGTAAATGATTCCGGATCAGTCTACCCGGTAAGCAGTAATAATATCGGTTTGGGTGGAGTGCCCATCAATATCGGTCTGCACAATTTTCACGTATAATTTATCCACCCCTTTAACGTCAATTTCGGAAGCCGGTTTGCTACAGGCGCTTCCCAATACGATCATACCCACCGCCATCGTCAGACCGGTGAGCCATTTGTTTTTTCGGTTAATCAGTAATAGTCCGAAGGCAAAAACCATGATCGAAATACCCAGCACCAAACCGGTACTACTGTCGACGCCAATGGTAACGCTATAGTTTAATACCTTGTCGGAATTACCGTTATCCGCCTGGCTGCTGATGGTTTTGACGGTCTCAAATTGATTACCATCTGCAGATACCTGCACGGCAAATGAAGCGTTATTGGTTTCAGAGAGGGTAGAGAAATCCACCTGCAGGGAATTGCCCCGGATTTTAGCACTGACGGTACCCCAATTCACCGGTAGCACATTGTTGACCGGGAAATAACTGGAAGTCAGATCCGCCAGGTTGTCGCTGCTGAAAGTGCTCACCGGTCCGGTAACACTGATATCACCCGTCATATCGACGCCGGTGCGGGAGAAAAAATAGATACCGCCGTCTACGCCCTGAATTGAAAAGAATAAATTACCGGCGGAAGAGAAAGCAATACCGGTAACCAGTCCGGTGAAATCATCGCCACCGGGATCTTTTACCGAATATTTAAATTTCATATCGGTGACCGAACTGGCGTTGACAGCAGCTGCCAGGTCTGCGGCGGGGATATAATAAACATTGGTAAGCCCGCCACCGGCGATATCATTGACTAGGGCGTAAAGATTACCCATCGCATCGAAGGCAATATCGCCATTGTAAAAATTATTTGTCAGTGCCACGCCATCCAGGGTCACTGTTCCCAGTTCCTGAAAATCTGTTGCCGTGCCATCGGCATGGGTCAGAAAACGACTCAGGTAGATGGTGCCGGTTACATCCTCACTGGTCACCATATAGGCCCAGCCATTCGTGTTGGTGGCCAGCCTTCTGAAATATAATTCGTTGGTATTGCCTGCACCATTCAGATCCTGGGCAGTCATGACCATGGTACCGGCAGTGGGTTCGATGGCCTGGCTGCTGTGCGGAAAGGCGGGTATCGAAAATACTTCAAAAACACCCTGATTCGCCGCCTCGTTGGGAATATAATAAATAAAAGTACCGTTACTATTTACGGCCAATGCTGCGGAACTGGTGACGTTGTCAGCAGATGCATAGGTAGAAGTGGTACCGGAAAAAGTGCCGGTCGTCGGATTGACATTGGTATATTGGGTAATACCGACTGTGCCCCAGTTATTTACTGAGTACAGGGTATCCTGTGCCAGGACAGTTTGAGAGAAAAAAAGGCTCAAAACTGCCATAGTTAGCATCGTAGTTAACTTTTTCATTAGATGTTTATTTTATTTATAGTGAATATGTAATGCCATCAATGCAGGCCTCAGGCCTGTTTGCGTTCCATTTACCCAAGAAGGGCAGCACCGGCCTTTGCGGCTTCATCTTTTCCTCTAATGATAATCCTGATTATAAACTGGCACTTAGAAAAGTTTTGAATTCTCATCCGTTAGTCACATCAATCGGCAGTCGGGGTTTGTAATCAAGCAGCGCTAAATTACAGATTTTAACCCAGCTTCTCAAATTACAATTCAATCTATTCCATTTTTGCGGGTCTGTTATTCATGTGCCGGCATCAATACCAGATCCATACAGGATCGGTGGATCGGCCAAAGTTACAGGCGGGGAGATTAACGAAAGATGATTCAGGATAACTTTTTTAGGGGATGGGGGCTAAAAAACATTCAGTTTTAGTACTTTTGAAGTCAAAACAATGAAGTTTCTGATTGTAGGGCTCGGGAATATCGGTGAGGAGTACGCCCATACACGTCATAATATTGGTTTTGATGTGGTTGCGGCACTGGTTCAGAAACATGGAGGGAAATTCAGACAGGAGCGTCTCGCCTATGTTGCCGAGATTAAATGGAAGGGAAGGTTGATGGTTTGTGTTTGTCCGACGACTTATATGAACCTGAGTGGCAAAGCGTTCAAATACTGGGTGGAGAAAGAGAAACTAACATTAGACAAGACCTTAACTGTTGTTGATGAACTATCACTGCCGATTACCAAACTACGACTACGTGGCAGTGGGAGTGCAGGAGGCCATAACGGACTCAAAAGTATTGAAGCTTCGGTACAAACCCAAAACTACCCGAGGCTGAGATTCGGAATCGGTAATGGCTTCAAACCGGGCACGCAAATTGATTTTGTATTGGGAAAATGGCAGCGGGAAGAAGAAGCTGTTGTTGCCCAAAAAATCCAGATGGCGGTCGGTGCAATTGAACTATTTATTACGCAGGGCTTAGCTGCGGCAATGACCAGTATCAACAATCAGGAGTATAAGGGGTAGGTTCCAGAACCTTAAAAAGAAAATTTATGAAGATTTTTTGCATTGGGCGTAATTACGTGGCCCACGCCAAAGAACTTGGAAACAGTATTCCGGAAGAACCGGTTGTTTTTCTGAAGCCCAAAACTGCATTGCTTAAATCCCATCTTCCGTTTTATTATCCGGAGTTCACCAATGAGTTGCATTACGAGTGTGAACTGGTGCTGCGGGTGAGTAAGAACGGGCGTTATGTGAATAAACGGTATGCCCACCAGTACTATGATGCCATTACCCTGGGCATCGATTTTACGGCAAGGGACATCCAGCGCGAACTGAAGCAAAAAGGACTCCCCTGGGAAAAAGCCAAAGCCTGGGATAATTCGGCGGCCATCGGCAGCTGGCGACCCCTTTCTGATTTTGATGACCTGAGACGCATCAATTTCGGTTTCTATAAAAACAATGAATTGGTGCAGGAGGGAAATTCTTCCCAGATGATCCACAGTTTCAATGCCATTGTTGCCCATATCTCCAAATATTTCTCCCTCAATATCGGCGATATCATTTTTACCGGCACTCCTGAAGGCGTCGGGGAAACGCTGCCTGGTGATATGCTGGAAGGCATACTCGAAGATGAAATCGTGCTGAAGCTGGCCGTCGAATAATCCCCTCGGGTTATCGGTTCGCAGGCCCGGATCCGGGGCGTTTAATTGCTGAATTTTCTGATTTTCCTGCTTTATTTTTCAGGCCATCCTGCTGGTTGGCTATAACAGCCTGATGGAATAGCTATTTCGGTGCATGTCGGTTTTCCCTGTTTTGCTTATATTTGCAACGAAGTTTCAAATTTGACCGGTATTTTCCATATAAGAAAATCTGCAGCCCTGATTCTTGTCTGGGTTTTTGCGCTGAGTTTTACCCCCCGGCAATGGCTGCATGACCTGGTCCTCGACCACCGGGATGAACAGTTCACTGAACTGCTGCCCGGCGTCCCACAACCCAAACAGCAAATCCACCACCACCAGTTTAACTGTGGTATGGTGCTGCAGCATACACTGCCGGCTTTTCTGGCAGTAGATTTTGCACCTGATTTTAGACCCCCATACTGCAGGCAGATGCCGGCTGTTTTATTGCCCGAAGTCCTGACCAAAGCAGATTTTGATTGTTTTGCCCATCGGGGTCCTCCCTATATTGTCTGATCCATCACTGCGTACTGCTGACGGCAGCTACGACATGGACGCCGGCTCACCGGCCGTCTATTTTTCATTTTGACTTTAAGGATGGTGTGCCTTCTGGCTGTTTTACAGGCGCTGCTATCGATTCTTTTTAAATCAGCAACAATATATTAATATGTTTTCCAGAATCCTATGTTACTTTATATTTCTACTACTGGGTGGTGCTCCGGTATATGGCCGTGTATCGCCCGGCCCTAATGTGAATCCCGAAGTTTATAAGGGCCGTCTTTCAGGACTGATTACCGACGCAGCGACGGGCCATCCCCTGGAAGGAGCTACGATTTCGCTGCCGGATCTGAAAATAACTTCCGTTTCCGGAAGGGACGGTCGCTATCATATCAATTCCCTGCCGCAGACCGAATTGACCCTGCAGGTATCCTACGTGGGCTATAAGTCTGTTGTCACCCGGATCCGGATCAACAATGAGACAGAACTGGATTTTCAGTTACAGGCTTCAATCGTTGAAACCGAGACGGTAACCGTTACCGGGGTCAGTACGGCTACTTCCCTGAAACGCAGTCCCCAGCAGGTTTCTGTTATATCTGCGGCAGAACTCCAGCAATCCACCGGTACCACATTGCTCGATATGGTGGCCCGGGAACCGGGGGTTTCTATCGTCACTACCGGTCCTGCCGTGGCGAAGCCCTTTATCCGGGGTTTAGGTTATAACCGGGTACTGGCAGTACATGACGGGGTTCGCCAGGAAGGACAGCAATGGGGCGATGAACACGGACTTGAAGTAGATGAATACAGCACCCGCAGGATTGAGATACTCAGGGGACCGGCTTCACTGATCTATGGCAGCGATGCCATCGGCGGTGTCATCAATATCCTGACCTATACACCGGTACCCCTCAACAGTATGCAGGGCACGGCTTCCGCCAGTTTTAATTCCAATAACCGGATGTACGGTACCCACCTGCGACTCGGCAGCAATCATAATGGCTGGAACTGGAATCTTTATGGCAGCCTGAAATCAGCGGCAGATTACCAGAATAAATACGATGGTCAGGTCCTGAACAGCCGCTTCCGGGAGAAAAATTTCGGTGGTGCCCTAGGGGTCAACAAGAGTTGGGGCTACAGCCATTTACTGGTATCCAGTTTTCATCAGGAGCCAGGCATGGTGGAAGGCGAGCGGGATGACCAGGGGCGTCTGGTACTTGACGGTTATCCGCCTTCTGACCAGCAGCGTTCCGACAGGAAGCCGCTGGTACCTTACCAGTCCGTCAACCATCTGACAGTTACTTCAGATAATGCGTTTTCACTGCAAAACGGACATCGCCTGACTGCCCTGCTGGCTTTCCAGCAAAACCGCCGCAAAGAATTTGGAGAAGTTGACGCCCCATCGGAACCTGAAGCTTATTTTGAGCTGCGCACCCTCGATTATAACCTGGGTTACCATTTGCATTCACCCTCGGGTTTCCAGGGCAGCCTGGGATTCAGCGGGATGTACCAACAGAACCGCAATCGTGCAGAAGAAGCCCTGATTCCGGATTATGGGCTTCTGGACCTGGGCCTTTATCTGGTGGCCAGTAAAAACTGGCAGCAAACCACCCTGAGTGGCGGCCTGCGTTTTGATCACCGTGATTATGACAGCCAATCGATGGAGGAAGCGGCGGGGCCCAGGTTCGATCCCCTGCATAAAAAGTTTTCCAATATCAGCGGGAGCATCGGCCTCTCCCATGCGGTCAATGATATCCTCTTGTTAAAACTGGGCGTCAGCCGGGGATTCCGGGCGCCGAATGCTTCCGAACTCTCTGCGAATGGAGAACATGAAGGCACAGGCCGCTACGAGATCGGCAATAACGGTCTGCGCAGTGAAATTGCGACGGCCGTTGACGGCAGTATGGATATCACCACCCAGCACCTGGATATATCAGTGGCGCCGTATTTCAATCATATCAGCCATTTTATTTTCTATAATAAGCTCCTTAATGAAAGCGGCACCGATTCACTGATAGATGGTGCTGTTGTCTATCAGTTCAACCAGCAGTCTGCCCGGTTGTATGGTCTGGAAGCCCGGATTGATCTGCATCCGCATCCCCTGGACTGGCTTCATTTTGAAAATACCTTCAGCTGGGTAAGGGGCCGTTTTACGGAAGCGGTGGACGGTTCCCGGAACCTGCCCCTGATCGCTCCGGCCAGCCTTCGAACAGAACTCCGGGCGGAACTGCCGCATACCGGAAAACATATCCGGAACCTGCACCTGCGGGCAGAACTGCAGACGGTGGCGGATCAGGACCGCTATTTTTCCGGTTATGCCACGGAAACCGCCACCAAGGGCTATATGCTTTTAAACAGCGGCGCGGGTGCGGATATTAAAATCGGTCCACAGCAGATCATCAGTCTGGAACTGGCGCTGAACAATATCACCGACCAGGCTTATCAGAGTCATCTCAGCCGGTTGAAATATACCGACACAAATCCGGTTACCGGGCGGGTAGGGGTATTTAATATGGGACGCAATTTTACCGCCCGGATTATTGTGCCTTTTGGATGGCAGTTTAAGGATCAGTAAGTACCATTATACAATACATCCGCCTGCTTCTTTTGGCGGGAACAGCGAATCATCTGCACAACGGCATCCTGTTATGGGATGCCGTTGTCTTTGGCGACCCAAAGGCCGGCGCGACAGCCAGCGCGACAATGGATCCTGTGCGGGCAGACTTCCGTACCGAAACCCAAAAGGGTTGTACATGCGCTGATACCGGGTTGCAGTGAAGGGGAAAAATAAGGTTTCAGGGTCTGTGAAATAATTATTAAGAAGGCTAAATCCAGTGCAACATCCTTATCTTGTGCCAACCCCCATTACCGGCTGCAGGGCGCGGGGATTGGGTATTAAAATATTGCCAGCGATGAATCCAACCGAAAATACTTTTATGCAACTGGCCCGTTCGGGCAGGTTCCGGTTGTATATGCTGCGTAAGCTTCCGGCAGCATTTTTCAGCGGTCTTCGGGTAGAAACTTTAAATGATGACAGCTGTTCTGTTTCCGTCCCCTATAAATGGTTTACCCAGAATCCTTTTCGCTCCATCTATTTTGCCAGCCTGGCGATGGCGGCAGAACTCAGCACGGGATTACAGGCCATGGCCCGGATCTATAAACGCCGGCCACCGGTTTCGATGCTGGTTGTGGCGATGCAGGCCCGGTATTTTAAAAAAGCCCTGGGGCGGATTGTCTTTACCTGCGACCAGGGGGCGGAATTCGAACAGGCGATCGAAGAAGCGGTCCGCAGCGGCGCTTCCACAGAACTGGTGGTAAAAAGCGTGGGCAGGGATCGTTCGGGAGCGGAAGTTGCCGAATTCCTGTTTACCTGGTCATTTAAAACCAAAACCCCGAAGTCAGCTGCCGGATGAGTTGATTGAACTGAAATTAAATTACATTCGCAAATCCCTTAAATTTTAAATCACATGATGAACCGACGTATTTTTTCCTTTGTTCTTTTATGCTTTATTATAAGCTGTAAGCCGGTTTCACTGCTCTCGGACTATGGCATCGATAAAAATGATCAGTACATTTCTGTGGTGGTATTGCCCGATACCCAGTATTATACCGCCCAGCGAAACGGCGGGACGATCAGCATGTTTGAAAATCAGATTGACTGGATTCTTGACAATCAGAAGAAAGAAAAAATAAGTTATGTGATTCATCTGGGGGATATCACCGATCACAATGCGCCGGCGGAATGGGAGCGGGCGCGAAAACTGATTGATAAGCTGGACCAGCGTAAGATTCCCCACGGTCTGGCTGTAGGCAATCACGACCAGACACCCAATGGTAAACCGTCGGTGGATGATCCCGCCAGTTATTACAATCAGTATTTTGGTACGGACCGCTATAAAAGCCGCCACTGGTATGGTGGTTCCCGCACCCCAAAAAGTAACGAGAACCATTTCGACCTGTTCTCGGGAAAGGGTACTGATTTTCTGGTGCTCTATTTTGCGTTCAACGATCCGGGCAATAAAAATTATAATGCCGCCTACCAGCAACAGGTGATGCACTGGGGGGACAGCGTACTGGGCGCCCATGCCGATCGTAAAGCTATTCTGGTTGCCCACAGCATGCTCAGAAAACCAAAAAATTCCAATAGCAATACCCGGCCGGGCGAAGGCGATTTTAATACAACGCCCGATTTTACCAAACAGGGAAAGGTGATTTATGAGATGGCACGTAAACATCCGAATGTATTTATGATGCTGGGTGGCCATATTGCCGGCGAATCTTTCCGCAAAGACAGTACGGGGGCTTCTGTGATAAAGACTTACCTTTCGGACTATCAGTCCCGGCAGAATCCGCCCTATTCCGGCGCCAAAGACCGTAATGGTGGTAACGGGACCATGCGGCTGATGCGGATCAATACGACAAAACAGACCCTGAGTGTCCTTACTTTTATTCCGGATCAAAACGGGAAAGTGATCCTTGAAAAAGATGCGGACAGTCAGTTTACACATCCTTTATATAATTAGAGAATCAGAAACTTTAGAACGACTATGCACAATCAATTTTCACTGAAAGACAAAGTTATTATTGTGACGGGTGCCACAGGTGTACTGGGGCATGCATTTATCCAGGCCATACAGGAACAGGGGGCTGTGGTGGGCATCCTGGGACGGAACCGGGAAGTGGCAGAGCAGCGGGCGGCAGCACTCACCCAGAAAGGCGGCCGTGCCATTGCTTTAGTGGCAGATGTACTGGATGAAGGGCAACTCATTGCGGCCAGGGATCAGGTACTGGCAGCATTTGGCAAAATAGACGGCCTGATCAATGCGGCCGGCGGCAATCAGCCAGGGGCGGTGATTTTGCCGGATCAGGATTATTTTTCGATGGATATGGAAGCCTTGCGAAAAGTTATGGATCTGAACCTGTTCGGCACCCTGCTGCCAACGAAAATATTCGGAAAGGCAATTATCGACAGTGCCGGTACCGGCAGCATCGTCAATATTTCTTCGGTCTCCGCACATGAAACGATTACCCGGGTATTGGGGTACAGTCTGGCAAAGACTGCCATTGAGAGCTTTACCAAATGGAGTGCCGTGGAACTGGCCAACCGGTATGGTGACAAGCTTCGGATGAATGCCCTGGTACCAGGTTTCTTCCTGGCCGAGCAAAACCGGGCCCTGCTGACCAATGAGGACGGCAGCTATACCGATCGTGGCGAGCGGGTGATCCGGCAGACGCCTTATAAAAGGTTCGGAAAGCCGGAAGAACTGGGCGGCGCACTGGTCTGGTTGCTCAGTGACGCATCGGCTTTTGTCAACGGGGCTTCCATTATCGTAGACGGTGGCTTTACCGTATTTGGCGGCGTCTGATCGAAAACAAAGTCTATGGACTATCTTATTGAAAATGATTTCTGGCAGGTAAGGGTCGCTTCCCATGGAGCAGAATTGCAAAACCTGAAGGATCCTGACACGGGGCTGGAATACCTCTGGCAGGGGGATCCTGCTTTCTGGGCCAAAAGATCCCCTGTGCTTTTTCCGATCGTAGGCGCCCTGAAAGAAGGCGGCTATTATTATGAAGGCAGGTTCTATTCAATGGGCCGCCACGGTTTTGCGCGGGACCGGGAATTCCGGTTAGATCAGCAGGAAGCTGATTTTCTGTCTCTGGTCCTGGATGCCGATGACCAAACCCGCGAACTGTATCCCTTTGATTTCCGGTTTACAATAGATTATCGCCTGCAGGGGGCCACCCTGGATGTGCAGTACCGGATCGACAACAGGGGGGATGGGCCCTGCTATTTTTCAGTCGGTGGCCATCCTGCGTTCCGGCTGCCGCTTTTTGAAGGAGATGCATACCGGGATTATTTCCTGGCTTTCAATCAAAAGGAAACTGCCAGTCGCTGGCCGGTTACTGCCGGCGGTTGTCTCGGCCCCGTACCTGTGCCCTTCCTGGAAAATGCGGATCGTATCGATCTGGATAAATCCCTGTTCTCCCAGGATGCTATTGTGCTGAAAAACCTGAACAGCTCCAGTGTCCGTTTATGTAGTCGTAAAACCGGGCAGGGATTTGAATTTGATTTCAGCGGTTTTCCCTATCTGGGAATCTGGGCGGCCAAAAATGCAGATTTCGTCTGCATTGAACCCTGGTGCGGTATCGCCGACAGCCAGGACAGTGATCAGCAACTGATCCATAAGGAGGGCATCCAACTGCTGCCGGCCGGCCAAAGTTTTGAACGTACCTGGTCCCTGCGCCGGTGCTGAGACCTCGGAACTGCATTTAATAAGATTAAACCTTTGCGCGGTGGATTTGTAATTATTAGGAATCCTGCCCGGGACTGCTGATTTTATCTAAAGAGAATTTCAGATTTTTTGAAAATATTCAGTCCCAAGGTGGCGGAACTTTTTTCCGATACCTTTGGCTCCGTTTTACCCTTAAAAATCTTGCATTCATGAAATTCTTTGCTGTACTCCTATTTTTTTTCTGGGCCGGAGTGGCCGGAGCGCAGGATTCTTCAGCCATCGCTTTTAATTTTTCGCAGCAGCGCGTCAATGATAAGGAAATTCAGCTCACCATCAGTGCCCTGGTTAGCCAGCCTGATGTACGGTTATTTGCCCTGCAGCGCAGTCCTGAGGATGCGGTCTATTCCAGCATACTTTTTGACACCGCAACCCAATCCCTGCTGACAGGGGAACTGAAGGAAGATGCCCGGGTGGAAACCGTTCAGGACCCGGTACTGGAGTTGCCCGTAAATCAGATTACGGATTCGGTTCGCTGGCAGCAGACCGTCCTGCTGGCTGAAGGGGATTCGGCTGTTATAAAAGGGACCATCAATTATATGTTTGCCCGGGGCGAGGAATTTCCGGCCCTGGAAAAGGAATTTCGTTTTGTCATCCTGCCTGAGGCACCGGCAACCCAGGCAGCGACGGGGTCCGCCACCAACAGCTCAAAGGAAAGTTCGTTGTGGTGGATTTTTGCCATTGCTTTTGCCGGAGGATTGCTGGCCCTGGCCACACCCTGTATCTATTCCATGATTCCCATTACGGTGAGCTTTTTTACAAAAAGAAGCACCAACCGGGCGCAGGGACTCCGCAACGCACTTATTTATTCGTTATCGATTATTACGATATTCACCTTTCTGGGATTTCTGATCACCCTGATTTTCGGTCCCGATGCCCTGAATAAATTGTCCACCCACTGGATCGCCAATCTGGTATTCTTTACCATATTTCTGGTTTTCGGTTTGTCCTTTCTGGGCGCTTTTGAAATCGAATTGCCGGCATCCTGGGGCACTGCCGCCGACAGCAAGGCGGGCACCAAAAATATGATGGGTATTTTCTTCCTGGCCCTGACCCTGGTCATCGTATCCTTTTCCTGTACCAGCCCGATAATCGGCGGTTTGCTGGTCCTGGCTTCCAAAGGCAGCCGGCTGGGTCCCCTGGTGGGGATGTTCGGATTTTCACTTGCGCTGGCACTGCCTTTTGCCTTATTTGCCTTTTTCCCCAGTAAACTGAATGTATTGGGAAAATCAGGCGGCTGGTTGAATGCCGTAAAAGTCACCTTGGGTTTTCTGGAACTGGCCCTGGCCCTGAAGTTTCTTTCCAATGCAGATCTTACCCAGAACTGGCGGATCCTGGACCGGGAAATATTTCTGGTACTCTGGATCGCCATCTTTCTTTTATTGAGCCTCTACCTGTTGGGGAAAATCCGTTTTCGCCATGACAGTGCCCTGCCTAAAAATGATTTTGAACTACCGCATCTCTCGGTAACCCGTTTGCTCTTCGCCGGTGCCGCACTGGCTTTTACCATTTATCTGGTACCCGGTCTCTGGGGTGCACCGCTCAGAGGACTGAGCGCCTTTCTGCCGCCCATGGGTACCCAGGATTTTAATGCGGACGACCTGCCAAAAGGTTATTCCCTTTCTGCCGCGCCGTTTTCTGCTGGCAACAGCAATACCGCAGCAGCACTTCCGGCACCGGTAAAATATGCGGAAGTGATGAAGAAAAATGAACCGGATGTTGTCGTCAATAATGGCCTGATTACCTATTTTGATTATCAGGAAGCCCTGGCAGTAGCCCGTCAGACGGACCGGCCCCTGATGCTGGATTTTACCGGTATTAACTGTATCAACTGTCGCAAAATGGAAGGTGAAGTATGGAGTGACCCCGAAGTCATCCGCAGACTGCGGGACAACTTTGTCATTGCTTCCCTGTTTGTTGATGTCCATAAGGGCGTCGATCTGCCCATCAGTGAACAGTATGAATCCAGGGATCTGGGTAAGACCGTGGAAACCCTGGGCGAACTGAATACCGATCTGCAGGTCAGTCGTTTCGGCTCGAATACCCAGCCTTTCTATTTCTTTCTGGATAACCAGGAACAGCGGCTGGCGCCCGAAGGCTATCCTTACGATCCCTCGGTCAGTAACTTTATTCGGCACCTGGATCAGGTGGTCGCCACTTACAAGGAAAGAAAGGGTAAGGATGCTGGGGCCACGAATGAGTAAGGATGACCCAGGCTTAAAATTTTAATATATGAATGGAATGGAAAATGAGATGAAATTTCATACCCGCAAATGGGTAAAGCCGGAAGACCTGAATCCCAATCATACGCTTTTCGGTGGACGCCTGCTGCAATGGATAGACGAAGAGGCGGCGCTCTATGCCATCATTCAGCTGGAGAATAAATTCGTAGTGACGAAGTTTATTTCTGAAATTAATTTTATTGCATCGCCGCGTCAGGGTGATATCATTGAAATCGGTATTGTAGCGACCCATTTTGGGCGCACCTCCATTACCTTAAAATGTGAAATCCGTAACAAACTAACCCGGGAGAAAATCCTTACGATTGAGAAAATGGTCTTCGTTAACCTGGATGAACAGGGACAGCCCCGTCCGCATGGCAAAACGGCCATTACTTATGTAGCCGACCGGATTTTCAAGGCCCGGAATGCAGCTGACGGAGATCCGACAGCTAGTTCTTAAAAGGGTCGATGACCATAGTACCGCACAAAAAAAACCTCCTGAAACAGGAGGTAAAAAAAATAAAGACTTTTATTGAATTATTTTAATTCGATCGTTGTATGCAACTCTTCATCGACCAGAATTCTACCGCAGTTTTCGCAGGCGATGATTTTCTTATGCTGTTTGATCTCACTTTGTTTCTGGGGCGGGATGGCATAGAAACAACCACCGCAGGCATCTCTGATTACCGGTACCACTGCCAGACCATTTCTGAAATTACCCCGGATTTTCTGATAGCTGGCCAGTAAGCGGGGTTCTACTTCTTCCTTGGCATCATCAGATAATTTGGAAAACTGCTTTTCTTCCTTTTCGTTGGCCTGAATGATTTTCTCCAGTTCGGCTTTCTTTAATTCCAGCGAACCTTCCTTGGTCGAAATATTTTTCTTGGCTTTTTCCAGCAGGACTACTTTATCAGCAATTTCCTCATTCGCGTCTTTGATATGCTTCTCTGCCAGTTTGATTTCCAGCTGCTGCATTTCCACCTCCTTATTGATGGCGTCAAACTCGCGGTTGTTCTTAACGTTCTCGCTGTCCTTCTCGTATTTCTTAATCAGTTCTTCACTTTCCTTGATGGCGTTCTTGCGCTCCTCGATAAATTCAGTGACACCGTTTATTTCTTCTTCGATACGAACCTGTCTGGCATGCAGGCCCTGAATTTCATCTTCCAGATCGGCAACCTCCATGGGTAATTCTCCCTTGAGGATTTTTATTTCATCAAGTTTGCTGTCAATTTTTTGCAGTTGAATTAATGAACTCAGTTTTTCTTCGATAGAGAATTCTTTTAGCTGTGCCATATTATTTTTATGTGTTTGTCTTTAAAGAGATAAACGTTCCCGCTGGTTACACAAAATACCGGACAGGATTGGTAATTATCCCTGTTTTAAGGACGGCAAAGTTAGGGAATTTTTCGGCTAAACGGTCTTTCAGCAGCTCGATGGTAAATTGCTCACTCTCATAATGACCGATATCCACCAGTAGCAGCCGGTGATCCGCATCAAAAAACTCGTGATATTTCAGGTCAGATGTGACATAAACATCAGATTTACAGGATATAGCGTCGTTTATCAGGAAGCTGCCGGCCCCGCCACAAACACTGATCCGCTCGACCTGCTCCTGCCGGATTGCGGTATGCCTGATCACGGAACAGCCGAAAATCTCCCGGAGCCGCTCCAGAAATTCCCCGGTAGCCATGGGCTGCGGCAGCCTGCCGGACAGACCGGAGCCGATTTGGGGATGCTCATTTTGTAATCCGACCAGTTCATAGGCGACTTCCTCATAGGGGTGCACTTCCTGCAGGTGTCGGATAAGTGCCGCGCTCCGGTATTCCGGTACCAGGAGCTCCACTTTGAGCTCTGCTGCCGTTTCCCTTTGGCCAATCGCCCCCAGAAAAGGCTGCGCACCATCCAGGGGTTTGAAAGTCCCCGTTCCGGCCACCCGAAAACTGCATTCGCTGTAATTGCCGATACGACCACCGCCGGCCTCGAAAAGCGCTTCGAGAACGGATGCCGCCTGTGCTTCGGGTACATAGAAATACAATTTATTCAGCAGCCCCGTTTTGGGCCTTAATATGCGTTGTTCGGTCAGCCCCAGCTTTTCTGCAATTTTACCATTTACACCGTCCAGTACAGCGTCCAGATTGGTATGGATGGCATAAATGGCAATATCATTCTTGATCGCTTTGATGAGGGTACGCTCAACATAATTTTTGCCGGTAAGGCTTTTGAGTCCCCTGAACAGAATCGGATGATGGGCTACAATCAGATTGCAGTTCCTTTCCATGGCTTCATCAACTACGGATTCCAGTGCGTCCAGGCAGCAGAGCACGCCTTTACATTCCCAGTCGGCAGCACCGGTAAGCAATCCGGCATTATCATACGGCTCCTGCAGGTTACGCGGGGCCAGGTTTTCCAGATATTGGACAAAGGCGCTTATTTGCATGCCACAAAAATAAACCGAACAAAACGCTTTCTGTGTTGTTTTTTTTCAATAATATCCCATTCATATCCAAAATCCTGAAGGTTTTGGCGTTTTGAATTAGATTCACCATTTTTGAGCATATTGGAACAAAAGGAGACCATAATGAAGCCTGCCGTGATCTTTCGGGATCTGGGCCAGATGCGCTATAAGGATGCCTGGGACTATCAGGAACAGTTGTTACAGGAAAATGTGGTCCGGAAGACCCGGATTCGGGAGCTTGAAGATGCCAGCCAGCCTGTTCCCGATACACTGAGAACCAGGGATTACCTGCTTTTTGTGGAACATCCGCCGGTCTTTACGCTGGGAAAAAGCGGTCATATGGAAAACGTGCTGCTGTCACCGGAACATCTGGAAAAAAGAGGGATCGATTTCTTCAGGATCAACCGGGGTGGGGATATTACCTTCCATGGACCAGGACAGCTGGTAGGTTATCCGGTTCTGGATCTTGAGCATTTTTATACGGATATCGGTAAATATTTAAGGAATATTGAGGAAGTAATCATACAGACGCTGGCGGCCTTTGGATTGAAGGGCGAAAGATCGGCCGGCGAGACCGGCGTCTGGCTGGAACCTGATCGAAAGGGGTATGAAAGGAAAATCTGTGCGATTGGCGTACGTACCAGCCGCTGGATTACCATGCACGGATTTGCGTTGAACGTAAATACGGATCTCCAATATTTTGATATGATCATTCCCTGCGGTATACGTGGTAAACAGGTAACTTCACTTAAAAAGGAACTAGGCCGGGAAGTGGATATGATGGCATTGCAGGAGGTCCTGAAATCCAGTTTCGAAGCCGTTTTCAATGTGGAATTCAGCGGGCAGGCCGTAGTGTAATTTAAATTGCAGGATTTATGCGTATTTATCTGATCGGATTTATGGGGGTGGGGAAGACCCACTGGGGCAGGCAGCTGGCCAAAAAACTGGAAATGCCGTTTTTTGATCTGGATGAGCTGATTGTGGATGCAGAAGAAAAAACAGTCACTGAGATTTTTGAGCAACAGGGTGAAGAATATTTCCGAATGAAAGAACGGGAGATCCTGCAATGGGTCAGCGAAAGTCACGATGCCATGATTCTTTCCTGCGGAGGCGGCGCGCCCTGTTTCTTCAATAATATTGATTATATGAACCAGAAAGGGCTCACGGTGTGGATCGATGCCCCCTTTGAAATTCTGCTGGGCCGGCTGCGGCAGCATCAGGAAAAACGCCCCCTGCTGAAAGAACTGGATGATGCGCAGTTACAGGCTTATATTCTGAAAAAAAGCAGTGACCGGCGGATATTTTATGAACGCGCCAAAATCCGGATCAGTGAGCAGGAAGCCACACTGGAAGGCTTTATGAAAAGGATATTCGTTGAAGATGCTGATGGTTCAACTTCCTGATGTCTCCCGTCTAAAACAAATTTTGCATATACAATATGAACAAGGCTTTTTTAATCTGGGGTAGTCTGTTGGGCGGACTGGGTGTTATTCTGGGCGCTTTTGGGGCCCATAAACTGAAATCCATTGCGCCGGATGTAGTTCCCACTTTTCAGACGGGCGTGCAGTATCAGATGTACTATGCTTTTGCCCTGTTGATTACCGGTATTCTGTTTGCCCGGTATCCCGGAAAGGCGCTTCAGGCCGGCGGCACCTGTTTTCTGATTGGTACCCTGTTGTTTTCGGGTTCATTGTATGCATTGGCAGCGCTCAAAGCGACCGGTAAGGTAGGCTTGTCCGGGCTGGGTATACTGACGCCTATCGGCGGCTTGTTTTTTATCGCCGGCTGGGCCTTGCTGATCTGGGCATTGCTGCGGCAACAGCCGGTTTAAGCAGGTTTTCCGCTTTTTTGAACTTATCTCCGATCGGCAGGATAGATATCAACCTTAAAATTTATCTTTGTTGCCATGGCGACTAAGCGTAAATCGACGAGCAAAAAATCAACAGACAGGAAAACTAAGCCGATCACCGATCTTAAACTGGAAAAGGGGGAAAAAATTGCTTTAAAGGCAATTGCAAAAGACGAACGTACCTTTAAAATACTGGGATTGGCCTTTTTGCTGATCTCGATCTTTCTGATCATCTCCTTTGTTTCTTATTTCTATACCTGGCGACAGGATTTTGTACAGGCTTCCCGTGGTGCCGTGATCCTGAGTGAATTTGACACCAAGGTCAGCAACCTGATGGGCAAAACCGGTGCCCTGGCCGCGCATTTATTTATATACCGCTTATTCGGTGTGGCTGCAATGCTGGTCTGCACTTTCTTTTTTGTGGTAGGCATTAACCTGCTATGGCGGCGCCGGGTTTTTTCCATCTGGCGCAATCTCAAGTATGTAACCCTGGGCATGCTGGTCGTTGCGACCATTCTCGCATTTGTCCTGCGTGATCAGGAGTTTAGCTGGGGTGGGGGCGTTGGCAATGTAATCAGTGACTGGCTGATGGCTTCTCTGGGCTTTATCGGTACGGCCGCTATTTTACTGCTAATCGTAATCGCCTATCTGGTTTGGCAGTTCAACCCGGCTTTCAGTTTTCCAAAGAAGCTGGTCCGGATGGCTGCTCCTGCGGCAGCAGCCACCGATGATGAATCGGCGGGTGCTACAAATGCAGCTTTGCCGCAACATGATTTTATCGATCAACAGGAACCTGAAGCGGCGTCTGCGTCAGCGGTGCTTGAGATTGATGAATCCGTTCAGAAACCTCAGGAGTTTAATCTGGTGGAAAAAGCGGCAGCCCGTACCAAAGAGGAGGAAGCAGGCTTTGAGCGTATTACTGTTTTGAAACCAGAGGCCCGGATCGATTTTGAGACCCAGGAAACAGCGGCAAAAAAAGCGGCAGGCAAACAGGCGGCCACATCGGCGGATGGCCTGAAACTGGAGATCAATTCCGAACCGCTGCCCCAGTCGCAGCAGGAAGCCAAGTCCGCTGAACCGGCTGAAAAAACCCGCGCCTACGAGCCTACCCTGGACCTGCGCAATTATAAGTATCCGTCGCTGGACCTGCTGGAATCTCATGGCAGTGATAAGGTAGAACATGACCCGGTGGAGCTTGAGAACAATAAAAATCAGATCATTACCACGCTGCGTAACTATGATATCGAAATCCAGCGTATCAGTGCCACCATTGGACCGACGGTTACCCTGTATGAAATCGTTCCGGCAGCAGGTGTCCGGATTTCCCGGATCAAGAACCTGGAGGACGATATCGCATTGAGTCTTTCGGCGCTGGGCATCCGGATCATCGCACCCATTCCCGGTCGTGGTACCATTGGGATTGAAGTTCCCAATGCCAAAAAATCCATTGTCAGCATGAAGACCCTGCTGGCTTCGGAGAAATTTCAGAAAAGTCAGCATTCCCTGCCCATTGCACTGGGTAAAAAAATAGATAACGAACTCTTTATCGTAGACCTGGCTTCCATGCCCCACCTGTTGATGGCGGGTGCTACCGGTCAGGGTAAATCCGTAGGGATTAATGCCATCCTGGTATCGCTGCTCTATAAAAAGCATCCTTCACAACTGAAATTTGTGATGGTGGATCCCAAGAAGGTGGAGCTGAGCATTTATTCCCATATAGAAAGACATTTCCTGGCCAAACTGCCCAATGAGGAGGATGCCATCATTACCGATACGCGCAAGGTCATTAATACCCTGAACGCGCTTTGTATCGAAATGGACAACCGCTATGACCTGCTCAAGGAAGCCGGATGCCGTAATATCAAGGAATACAATAACAAGTTCAATGCCCGTAAACTGAATCCTGAAAAAGGACATCAGTTCCTGCCTTTTATCGTGTTGGTAGTGGATGAGTTCGCTGATCTGATCATGACGGCGGGTAAGGAAGTGGAAATGCCCATTGCCCGACTGGCACAGCTGGCACGGGCGGTAGGGATTCACCTGATTATTGCCACCCAACGTCCTTCGGTTAATATCATTACCGGTACGATCAAAGCCAATTTCCCGGCACGGGTCGCTTTTAAAGTCAGTAGTAAAATCGACAGCCGTACGATACTGGATGCCGGTGGTGCCGAGCAGCTCATTGGAAAAGGGGACATGCTGATCAGTCTGAATGGAGAGATCGCCCGGCTGCAATGTGCTTTTGTAGACACACCGGAAGTGGACAAAGTCGTCGAGTTTATCGCGTTTCAGGAAGGTTATCCGGAGCCTTTCCTGCTGCCGGAATATGTGGATGAGAAGGAACTGAGTAGCGGTGAACTGGATATGGGGGACCGGGATAAACTTTTTGAGGAAGCAGCCAGGGTAATCGTGGCCAACCAGATCGGTTCCACCTCCCTGCTACAACGGCGGATGAAACTGGGTTATAATCGTGCCGGCCGGCTAATGGACCAGTTGGAGCAGGCGGGTATTGTAGGTCCAAACCTGGGCAGTAAGGCCCGGGAAGTATTAATTAAAACCGAAGCTGAACTACAGCAACACCTTGATACACTGGGTTTTTGATCCGCTAACCAATTGCGGCAGTAGTTGGAATACGCCGGCTTTCTTAGCGCCTTTTCAGGGCTATTTGTTAATAAATGTTAAAGGGCACACTCAGGCACAAAAATTGGCGTCTAAAGGGTGAATTTATTTAAAAAAGAAAAAAGTATAATTGATTATGAAGAAGTTGTTATTGACAGGCTTGATCATGCTAACCGCCTTTATCAGTTTTGCACAATACCGGGATCCCAAAGCGAAAGCCGTGCTGGACGAAGTAAGCGCCCGGTTTAAATCCTATAGTACCGCAGTGGCCAATTTTGGTTACCAGCTTTCCAATGCGGCCGGAAAAGTGCTTGCAACAAAAAAAGGAATGGTCCAGATGAAAGGAAATAAATATGCGATTGATCTTGGCGGCATGAAGATCATCAGCGATGGTAAGACCGTTTGGAATTATAATCCGGAAGCCAAGGAAGTAACCGTCAGCAATGTGGAAGCAGGTGATAATTCCATCAGCCCGCAGAAATTGTTTACGGATTTCTACAATAAGAATTTCAGTTATGTACTGGACAAGGATACAAAAGTAGCCGGTCGGCTGGTTAATAAAATCATCCTGAAACCTGTGGATGCGAGCAAAGCCATTGCCCGGGTATATCTGGCCATCGACAAAGCGACTAAGAATGTTGTCAGTACCACATTCGTGGAAAAAAGCGGAAATAATTATGTTTACAGTATCTCCAATTTTAAACCCGATGTCGAAGTATCCGATGCCGTTTTTACTTTTGACAAAGCCAAGTATCCAGGTGTGGAAGTGGTAGATTTAAGATAAGAATCGTTCTCGAATAAAATATTAAAGTCGGCTCCATCAAGTGAGTCGGCTTTTTTCTGAATTATACGATTGGTGAGGTCAGGTGTTACCAATAGCTAAAAATGCACAGAAAACATTAATTAAGGATGTACATTATTTGGTAAATAGGAATCCACAGTTTTTGGAGGTTTTTTAATTACTTATATCCATGCAAAAAAGAAGAAATTTACTATCCGTTTAAGGTATACGCAATTTGCTGTGAAGCACGAAGTCTATTGGTCTTTTAGCCAGTGGGTAGGAGTTCACATTGGCCAGTTTCAATCCGACCCTGGGTGATTTTAGTCAATATGCGCAAAATCCAGATTGAAATCGCCATTGATTCTTTCCATGGGCGGGTTATAGTAACCGTATTTCAGGTCTGGAAACTCTTCCCGGATGGCTTCCTGTAATTGTTTGACACCCATACATTCGCCCGCATCGGATACACCGATCTTGGTCAGATACCAGTCGGGATCGATATTGAAATTGCGCCACTGAATCATATCCAGATGGGTATCCCGGATCAGGCGGCGCAGGGCTTCATATTCCTCGATACTATCCGTCATCCCGGGGAAAACAAAATAATTGATGGAGGTCCAGCCTCCGAAACTTTTTACCACTTTCAGGCTTTCAATAATGTCTTCAAATTCATAATTATTGGGCCGGTAGTAGGGCATATAAATCTGTCTTCGGGCGCTGTTGGTACTAACCCGGATTGAGTTCAGGCCGGCTTCGCATAGTCTTCTCACAGCATCCGGTTTGGAGCCGTTGGTATTGATATTGATACTGCCCTTGTCGGTATGCTTTCGTATTTCAATTATGGATTTTTCAAGGGTCTCCCACATCAACAGGGGTTCGCCCTCACAACCCTGACCAAAACTGATCAGCGGATAGGGGGCGGTCTCCAGATGGGGTATGGTAAACTCTACAATCTCTTCCACCGAAGGTTTGAAATTCAAACGCTCCTGGTTGGAAACCACCGGCTCTTCATCAGGTTGCAGGGAGATACAGCCCACGCAATTGGCATTACAGGCAGGGGAGGCGGGCACCGGGCATTCCCAGCGACCCATAAAATAGTTGCGGGCGGCCGGGCAGTGATAAGTGAGTGCACAATTCTGCGCCAGATGCTTTACCAGCCTGTTATGTGGATAGGCGGCCATCAGCTGCTCGACACCGCCGGATACCTTGTCAGCATCGAAACCCTCACATTCCTGACGGATATCCGCTTCAATCCGGACAGCAGGTACATAAAATTGGTCGTCCAGCCAGCCGGTAGCGGTATAGCAGAACAAGGGGAGTATGGGCGCCTTCGGCTGTGTTTCATAGGCCGCCAGGTAAAAACCGGTGTGGGCAGGTGGAATAAAAGCAGCAACGGCCCAGCCTTTTTCACAGATCCGCATTTCACCGGTGATGACATCGATACCAATGCCCCTTCTTCCGGGTAGTTCATAAAGGGACCCTCCATCGGGTAAGGGGATCCATTCCTCCGCAGGTATGGGGACGGCATCCCACCCGGTACGGCCGGTCACGTACAGACTGGTGTCCTCGAAAATATTTCCATTTCCGTCGGAATACAGGATATAAGGAGATTGCTTTAGACTCATACCTTTAATAGTTGACTGCAAAAATCGTTAAATTCCTGTTCATTTACGGCAGTAACATCCTCGGTGACCAAATGCTGGTAAATTTTGTTACTGGCCAGTTCCAGGGTCAGAATATCATCTTTGAGTAGGATATGCCGGACGGCAGGCCAGGGATAGTGTCTCTGAGGAAAGGATGGATATCGGATTCCTTCTCCATCCACCGTCAGTCTTAAGGGACGGACCGATATCCGATACAATGCCCAGAATAGGATATTCAATGCGGCTGGCAGCAGTTCGCCCGCGCTACCCCATAAAATGGCAGGCAGGATCAGCCAGACAGCTACCGAACTATGTTGTCGGGTCTTTTTGTACTGGTAGTAATTAAAGGCGATAGCGATCAGCAATACCCCTAATAGTACCAGGTAGCCATAATGGCCCTTTTCCCGTAATCCATAGAAGAAATAGGCGAGTCCGTTCAGTATCAGGATGCCGTAGGCCAAAACCTGGTAACTGAACCTTTTTCGATTGGGAATCAGAAATGAATATTCCTTCAAATGAAATAATTGTAGTAAATATTAAGCTATCTGCCTTTTATTGCTGTTAATCAGCACGCTGCACAATTTGAATAATGCCCTGGCGCCCACATTGGCGTTCCATTCTGTATCGCCGGTCCCTACTTCCACCAAATCAAATCCGATGATCTGGCGACCGGATTTCAGGATCTCATGGAACAGATAAAACATCCGGTCGAGCTCAAATCCGCCGGGCACCGGTGTACCCGTATCCGGGCAAAGCTTGGGATCCAGTCCGTCAATATCGAAACTGATATGAACTTTATGTGGCAGTTTGCCGACGATTTCCTGAACGATATGCTGGAAATGGTCTCCGCCATACTGGCGTTCCTTGATTTCCTGATCAAAATAAGTGATAACGCGATAATCACTGTTGCGGATATAATCCCATTCATCACTGCTCAAATCCCGGACGCCTACCTGCAGGATGTTTTGCACCTGCGGAAAATCGTTCAGGGTATTGTACATAATGCTGGCGTGGGAATGTTTGAAGCCTTCGTAGTCTTTTTTCAGATCACAGTGGGCATCAATTTGCAATATACCGAACTGCTCATGTCTCTCAGCAAGGGCTTTATAGAGCCCATAGGGGGTACTGTGGTCGCCGCCCAGCAGCCCTACCAGTTTATTCTGGTCGAGATAATCCGCTGCCTGCCGGTAGACCCATTCGTTCAGCATTTCGCTGCCTTCATTGACTTCCCGGATGGATTTACACATGAACTGATTGGCTTCCAGTATTTCACCCCTGGAAATATAATCGATATAGAGTTCGGCTTCCTTGCGCAGATAATCACTTTTCAGTAGAATCTTTTTATCGACCGGAGGCATATAAAACCCGTGCTTCCAGGCATCTGGTACCTGGGGATCATAGAGGTCAACCTGTAAACTGGCTCTGAAAATGGCTTCGGGGGCCCGGGCAGTACCTGCCCCATAACTCACGGTAACTTCCCAGGGAACGGGTAAAATGATCAGTTCTGCATTCTCTTCTGTACTGGGCAGTCCGAATATATTGTTTTCAGGGTTGCTGACAGAATTCTGATCAAAGTTTTTTAAATCCAACATCGTCTTGCTTCATTGTTAAACGGCGTGCAAGATACGGCCTTTATCCCATACGGTCGAAACGCGGCGGCTGGAAGTGAGAACTCAGGGTGTTTTGAGTTTGTCCTTGAAGGCCAGCCTGAATTTGTCGACTTTGGGACGAATGACGATTTTACAGTAAGGATTCTTCTGTTCGTTGTTATTGAAATAGCTCTGATGATAGGCCTCGGCGCTGAAGAAATTACGGAAAGGCTTGATTTCGGTTACTATTGGATGATTAAAAGCGCCGCTTTTATCCAGGGCCGTCTTATAATACTCCGCTTTTTCTTTTTGTTCCTCGTTATGGTAATAGACACCACTGCGGTACTGTGTGCCAACATCATTGCCCTGACGATTCAGGGTAGTGGGATCATGGGTTTTCCAGAATACTTCCAGGAGCTCATCGAATGAAATCACCGATGGGTCGTATACAATTCTCAGTGCTTCGGCATATCCGGTATTACCCGTGCAGACCTCTTCATAGGTAGGCTCCGGCGTATTGCCGTCTGTATAACCGCTGGTAACCGCGGTCACACCTTTCAATTCCTGAAAGATGGCTTCAGTGCACCAGAAGCATCCATTGGCAAAAGTGGCTGTATCCTGTTTATGATCGGTAGACATAGTAGATTTTTGAGGTTTTTTAAAACTGACCGGCTTGGGGTTACTCGCTGAATTTTGGGCACAGGCCGGCAAAAAACAGCATATCAGTAGGGTTATGGGAATAAAAAGTTTCAAAATAATGAGATTGATTCAAATTTACACTAGAATAACAAAAACAGGACTTAAAAAGTTTGAACACATAAAGTCCTATAGAGAAAGAAAGGCCGCAGGGTAAAATTGCAGGATTGTTTTTTACTTTTGCAGGTTCAGTGTCCCAAAGCCCACCCGGAGGTATCAGAAGGATAGCTTGTGTTTGACGGATTGGGGGCGCTGAATAAGAAAATGGAGCATATAAAGCATGAAATTATATCCGGAATCAGCCGCGTTACAGCTGGAATTTGATAAAATAAAGGAATTACTTGTTGCCCGCTGCCAGGGAAACCTGGCGACAGAACAGGCGCGCAACCTGCGGATTCATACCCAAAAAAGTTTTGTGGAGTCGCATTTACGCCAATCCCATGAGTTCAAACAATTGATGCAACATGGCATTTATTTTCCCAATGACACCATATTAAATCTTTCCAAAGAACTGCAATTACTGGGTATCCCGGGAGCTGTATTGCAACCGGAGCAATTGCTGCAGCTGCGCAAACTGGCGGAAAGTATGGAAAAGATCTTCCGTTGGTTCAATGATGAGCGACGCCAGGCCTATCCGGGATTGTTGGAAGTAATCGAACCGACCCGGTATGAAAAAGCCATCATTGCCCTGATCGATGAAGTGGTAGACCCTCAGGGGCAGGTAATGGATCATGCATCAGATGCCCTGAGGGAACTACGGCAGCAACTGTACCGAAAAAGAAATGAACTAAGGCGGGTCTTTGACCGTATCATTTCTAAACTTAACAAACAGGGATATCTGGCGGAAATCGAGGAAAGTTTTATGAACGGCCGCCGGGTCGTAGCTGTTTATGCCGAACAGAAGCGTGCGGTGAAAGGCGTGCTTCACGGGGAAAGCGACAGCCGGAAGACTGCCTTTATTGAACCTGAGGAGACCATGTATCTTAACAATGAGATCCAAGATCTGGAACACCAGGAAGGGAAGGAAGTCTACCGGATACTGCGACAGCTGACCGCTAAACTGGCAGCATATCAGACCGAACTTAAGGCCTATTATGAAGTCACGGGAACCTATGATTTCATACGTGCCAAAGCAAGGCTGGCCCTGGACATTCAGGGTGAATATCCGGTGGTACACGACAAAGCGATGGTGCACCTGGTAGATGCCCGTCATCCGCTGCTGTATCTATACAATCAAAACAGTGGCAAAACCACCGTTCCGGTCAACCTTCAGCTGAATGATGATCAGCGTATCCTGGTCATCAGCGGCCCGAATGCGGGCGGGAAAACCGTCACGATGAAAACCATCGGTCTGTTGCAAATGATGTTACAGAGCGGGCTACTGGTACCGGTACATCCCTCAAGTGAATTTGGGATTTTCAAACAGCTGATGATCCATATCGGCGATACCCAGAGCCTGGAATTTGAACTGAGTACCTACAGCAGCCACCTGATTCATATGAAATATTTCATGGAACAGGCGGGAGGCAAGACCCTCTTCTTCATCGATGAGCTGGGCAGCGGCAGTGACCCAAACCTGGGCGGCGCTTTCGCGGAAGTGATTCTATTGGAACTATTGCGCAAACACGCTTTCGGCATAGTAACCACCCATTACCTCAACCTGAAAATCATGGCCGGCAGAACTGCCGGCATCCTGAATGGGGCAATGGCTTTTGATGAACAGCGGCTGCAGCCACTTTATCAACTGATTACCGGTAAACCCGGCAGCTCCTATACCTTTTCGATAGCGGAGCGGATCGGTCTGGATAAAAAGCTGATTGAAAAAGCCCGCTCCCTGGTCGAAGCCGATCAGTACCGACTGGACAAACTGCTGAATCGGACGGAACAGGACCTGCGGGATATTGCTGACAAGGACCGGGAGCTAAAAAAGCTTATTAAAGAAAATGAGCAACTTCAAAGAGAGATGCAGCAGGTGATGGACCGCGAACGCCATCAGCAGCAGGTCGCCGTATTGAAAGAACAGAACCGGATCAGTGAATCGCGGATCAGTTACCTGAAAGATATGGAGCGCAAGCTCAAACAGATTACTACCGAATGGAAAAAAGAAGAAGACAAACAAAAGCTGATTCGCCAGATACAGGCCCTGCTCTTCAACCGCAATGAGAAAAAAGTGGTCAGCAAAATGCAGAAAAAGATCAATAATCAGTACAGCGAAATAGGAGGGACCATCAAAGTGGGTGATATGGTAAAGATGAAGCGCAACCATCAGGTGGGTTCTGTTCTGGAATTGAAAGGCAGCAAACGTGCCGTAGTTAAAATCGGGCTTTTACCGATGCAGGTAGATCTGGAAGATCTGATCGTGGTACAGCAGAATACGGCTGATAAAGAAAAGTAGTTAAGTCTGTTTACGATGATAAAATTTAAATTACACTGTTCGCATTGGGCTTTGATTTGCAGGGTGGAAGTCCACTCATTAATGTGCCTATGCTACCTCCAGTGTACATGAAAAGGAGAGTATGCCTGCGTCCTACACATTGAATGAGAATTACAGCCTTAAAGCCGGAACTTTCCAAGTGGTTCACAAACGGTCCTCCTACAATTAGGGACCGGAGTGCAATAATCCGCCACAACGATTCCAAAGCTAATAAATAGTATTGTAGGTATTGGAATAGGGAGTGGGCACTGAAAATATTTTTCGGGCTGAAAATATTTTTTTAGCCGGGGTAAAAAAAAAATTTGCAGGCATAGGACAATGTATGCTTAAAAATCAGACATCACAATGAGCAACTCGAATTTCTTACTTTCGGAATCGTCGGACTATCCTGCCACCTGAATTTAGAGTAAACCCTTAATTTTGATTAAAATAATTGATTCTTTTACTACTCAAAAAATAATTGATGTACCGCCGACGACTGCACTGCTATATTTCCGTCGTATCATTATTGGCATTAGTTTTGGCCGGCTCGTGTAAAAAAGATATCGCGAGTTCGAAAGAAAAACATTTTATCCATATCAATAAATTATCCATTGAATTCTCTGATATGGGCGGAGAAGATTCTATTGTTATCGAAGCAACTCAGCCATGGAAAATTATACGGTCCGACATTTCCTACTGGATACATTTCAGCAAGGATTCTGGAAATATTGGCAAAACTATACTTTACATATCTGCGGAACGACAGCTCGATAATTCCTCCAGGCAGGTAGATGTGACTTTTAGCTCATCCAACGTAAAACCCGAAACACTCAAAATTACCCAAAAGCATAAAGTAAGAATAGATTGGATTAGCGGTTACGCCTTTGCAGATTCCATGATAGACATTCAGGGAAGTGGATTTTCTTCTATTCCGGAAGAAAATATGGTTACGGTGAATGGCATAAAAGCCAATGTAGTATCCGCTGATAGGTCCCGGCTAAAATTTATCATGCCTCGCTCCTGTGGAACGGGTCCGGTAATCGTTTCAGTGGGTGGAGATTCTGATACCAGTAGAAGTAATCTGCTGTATTATTGGACCGGCATAGTAGAAGTAATAGCTGGTGGCGGTGATCCTGGGTATCTCGATGGTCCGGCGGCTACCTCTAAATTTAATCACCCTGAAGGGATATCTATAGATAGCGAAGGTGTCATTTATATAGCTGACTATGCAAATTCTAAAGTCAGAAAAATAACCCCGACCGGCCAGGTGACCACGGTACCTGGAAGGTTTGCACCCTGGCAAAATCCATCAGGTCCGATTACAGACTACGGACTCCCTACTGCCGTAAAACCAGGAGTCAATGGTAAACTTTACATCACCGA
This sequence comes from Niabella terrae, assembly GCF_054783135.1. Taxonomy (NCBI): domain Bacteria; kingdom Pseudomonadati; phylum Bacteroidota; class Chitinophagia; order Chitinophagales; family Chitinophagaceae; genus Niabella; species Niabella terrae. The sequence continues at coordinate 26,060 of NZ_BAAGRD010000038.1, read as the reverse complement.
ATTTATAAGTCAGTGTATTACCAGCTTTGAACCACCAGCTAGTACCCAAATATTCGCCGGAGGCGGCTCTATCGGATTTACTGACGCATGGGGCACTGAAGCGAAATTTCACGACCTCACAGACCTGGCGATTGATGCTGCTGGTAACATTTTTGTGGCTGATCATAATAATTATTCCATCAGAAAAATAACTCCAGATGGACAAGTGACAACTTTTGCCGGTGGGCAGAGTGGAAGCCTGGATGGGCAGGGGACTACTGCCCGATTTAATCGTCCAATGGGTATTACAATTGATGATGCAGGAAATCTTTTTACAACCGATTATTACAATAACAGTGTTAGAAAAATAACGCCTACGGGATTAGTAACTACAATTGCAAGCAACGCACCGGAGCATTTATCGGGTTTAAGTCATCCCAAGGCAATTACCGTAAGCTCGAACGGTACGATTTTCATAAGTGAAAATGATAGTTTCAATATGATTCGGCTTATATACCAGGACAAAGATTTTATAGAAACAATTGGCAAATTTGCCAACGGTACAGGAGCGCCTTTTAATTTCTCTGTTATTGGTGGATTATGGGCGGTCACTAACAATATATTACTGGCTACTGATACCTATCACAACCGCATTTGCAGGCTTACTATTTTTTAAAATTCCTGACAAACTTCGTTTGCAACCATGATGGCATCGACACTAGCTGTCCAATACCTAAATCTGTCGCAGGTAACATAAAATCGGAATCCTCCCTTACAACTTCGGCAAGGCTATTCAAAAGGTTTGCACTACGAGATAACATTGTAGAAAACGACAATAATCGCTATTTCCAGCAAGATATGGACTGGGTTTCCAATACCCGTGCCGTTGCAGATGACCATCAATCCCAGCGCCCATATGACAATACAAATAACTGCATCCAACCATAAAACAACGCTTTTAGAATATAATTTAAAGGTGAATAATTTTACATTCTCTCTTATTCCGGCAGACCGTTTGCCAGACTACGACTATTCATTTTTACGGTATCAGGATCACAATGTTCAGAATGTCAATAACGGGCGGAGATCTGGTGTAAACGCGTGTTTGAGACAGGGCCTCAGGATTTAATCTTTACACATATTAAGGCTTTCTCTTACCTAAACCACAGTTCCGTAGCTGTTTACAGGATCAATATTTTAAAATCATTGACATAATATATGCATACCAGCGTCCATTTTACCTCCCCAAAAGCGAAGTATTTATCTTTAAAGTGGTTGGCATTTCTGAAAATAGCGAAGAAGTTACTGATTTTATGGAGACCAAGACTTTTTAGTGAATTGATTAATTAGGCCTGTTGACCTGATGATATTACAGTAATCGTAGCATAATTAGCTGACTGTGTAATTGCAAGGCCGATGACGGGTACGATAAACCGAAGCCGTTTTACGGGTAAAAAAATGTAAATTGTGACTTTTAACAAATAAAATAAAAGTTATTTATGGCTGCACCCAAATCCCGGCGGCGGTTTCTAAAAAATGTTACAGCGGTTGCTGTAGCGCCTACGATATTAATGACTGATCCTAGTACATCCAAAGCCTCATCGATCATTCACCATGTGTTTTTCTGGTTAAAAAATCCGCAGTCCAGTGCCGATGCCGACGCGCTGATAGAAGGATTGCGCACACTTAAAAAAATACCAGGGATCAAAAAATTACTCATTGGCACCCCTGCTCCCACAGAAAAAAGGGACGTGGTAGACAATAGTTTTCAGGTATCTGAGCTTATATTTTTTGACAATATAGAGGACCAGAATGCCTATCAGGTACATCCCATACATAAGGCGTTTGTTGAAAATTGCAGCCATTTATGGGAAAAAGTAATCGTCTACGATATGCAGGTGCAATGATCCTGCTGTATCGTTCTCTTCGGAAACTGATTATCTATGCATAAGTATTTACGGTGGAATTGCTGGCTGCTGTTCCTGGTGTTATGCGGTTCTGAAATTTCGGCCCAGGAAAGGAGCAGTGGTCATGCGCATTCTCATAATGATTATGAACAGGCCCGGCCTTTTCAGCTGGCCTATCAACATGGTTTTGGTTCGATAGAAGCGGATGTCTACCTGCAGGCAGGGGACCTGAAAGTGGCCCATAATCGGGAGGACATCCGGCCTGAACGCAACCTGATAAACCTGTATCTCCGGCCACTGGATTCTTGCATCCGCAACAATAGGGGTTGGGCTTATCCGGACAGTTCCCAACAACTGATCCTGTTGATAGATCCCAAAACTGAAGGCATCAGTACCCTTCAGGAGCTAATCAGACAGTTACAGCGGTTCCCGGCACTGCGTCAGTGTCCGACATTGCGGATTGTCATTACCGGCAATCAGCCACCGATAGACCAGTTCTGTGATTATCCTGATTATATCTGGTTCGATGGAAATTTAAAGGGGGACTATGACAGTTGCAACCTGAATAGAATTATACTGTTCAGCGCCAATTTCAAGACTTTCAGTTCCTGGAAGGGAGTTGGTCCGCTGCCGATGTCAGACAGCCTGAAAATTCAAAAAGCCATCGACCTGGCTCGGCGTTATCACAGGCCGGTACGGTTCTGGAATGCACCTGATAACCCCAATGCCTGGAAAACCTTATCCGATATGGGTGTGGGGTATATCAATACGGATAAGATTGAAGCCCTGTCGGCCTGGATTCTAGAGGGCAACGGGCCCTAGTATAAGTTCAGGCAATCAGGATTCCAGGATAACGATACCCAGCTGTGCAGTGATATCCCTTTCCATGTCTTTCAGGGATTTGTGGATAAAATGTAGTTCCCTGAACTTTTCGAACTTCTTATCCGCTTCCATGTCCTCCTGGTTACGCAAAAGCAGCCGCCGTATTTTTTTGAGTTTCAGGTACTGTAGTACGGACCGTACTTTGTCTTTGGTCCGATCCTCGGACATCAGCTTGAAGCGGTCCAGTTCGTCTTCATTTCCGGAAGAAATCGTTCGTATAAAACCATCGAACTGCTGTTCAAATAAACTTCGCTGAAACCCCATGTTCTCTCCAAACCGCTTTACCCATTCAGGACTTTCCTCGTAGGGAAAATGGAGCAGCGATACCGCAAAACTGCTTAGTTCCTTATCATCATGATAGATAAAATGTCTTTTGGTAAAATCCTCGGGTCTGGATTGAATAAGCGCTCTGATGGTAGAAATTAGCTGAAATACTTTTGGGTCTTCCAGTTCCAGTTCATCGATCTCATTTAAAATAAATTCTGCCGTCATAAGACCATCTTCCCAGTTCAGTGCACCATATTCCAGGAGTATCCGGGCCAGCTCTTTTTCCTGCAATTGATCCTTAAATAGCAGTTCGAAGCTGGCATCGTCCAGAGAACTCGGCAGCTCAGGTGCTGCAGGATGTGCCGGTGTGTTTTGTTTTTTCTCCTGGAGTTCAATGCGGTCCCGGATATATTTATTGACTAGGGTATGGAGCCCGGCTTCATCTATTTTTAGTATGGAAGCGGATTCCCGGATATAATCCTGCTGGCGGGTAAAATCTTCCGCCTTGTTGATCCTGGCAATGGAAGCGGCAATCCGGTTCACCAGTTCGGATTTTTTTACCGGATCATTGTTCAGGTCGCGCAGGGACAACTCCAGTTGGAATAGGATAAAATCTTTCTTATGCTGCTGAACAAAATCGGTAAAAGCCGCTGCTCCGACCTTGTTCACGTAACTGTCCGGATCTTCTCCATCCGGCAGCAAAACCAGTTTCACATTTAAACCCTCCTCCAAAGCCAGGTCCAGACCACGCAGGGCCGCCTTGACGCCGGCACCATCACCATCATAAAGGATGGTAAGATTGTTCGTATATTTTTTGATCAGCCGCAGTTGGTCCACTGTGAGGGAAGTGCCACCACTGGCTACTACATTTTCAATGCCTGCCTGATGAAGGGAAACCACATCGGTATATCCTTCCACCAACAGGCATTCATCGGCCTTGTCGATGGCGGTTCTGGCAAAATAGGCGCCATAGAGTATACGGCTTTTTACATAGATTTCATTTTCCGGCGTATTAATGTACTTTGGGGCTTTGACATTGGATTTCAGTATTCTTGCCCCGAAACCGATCACTTTCCCACTATTATTATGGATTGGAAAAATGACCCGACCGCGATAATTATCCTGCAATTGTCCATTACGTTCCGCTACCAGACCCGATTTTATCAGGAGCTCCTTATTGTACTGGTTTTTTAAAGCCGCATCCGTAAATGCCGTTCGGGATTCAGGACTGTAACCCAGCCGAAATTTTTCGATGATTTCCTGGCGAAATCCCCTTTCCTTAAAATAGCTCAGGCCAACGGCGCGGCCTTCATCGTCCTTGAACAGGGTCTCAGCAAAGAACTTCTCTGCAAAACCGTTGATGATATACAGGCTGTCCGCCGTCTGAAATTGTTCTTTCTGCTGTTCACTGGCGAAGGTTTCTTCTACTTCCACCTGGTAACGGGCGGCCAGCCATTTCAGCGCTTCCACATAACTGTACTTCTCATGCTCCATAATAAAGCTAATGGTATTGCCGCTTTTTCCGCAGCCGAAGCATTTGAAGATTTCCTTGGAAGGGGACACAGTAAATGAGGGTGTCTTCTCATTGTGGAACGGACAGTTACCCAGATAGTTGGCGCCTCGTTTCTTAAGTTTTACGAAAGATCCGATAACGTCGATTATATCGATACGGGCCAGAATATCCTGTATGGTTTGCTGTGTGATCACTCAGGCGAAATTAAGACATCCTGACCTAAAGAATGAGGACTTAAAACTAGTGGAACACAAAGTATTTGTCGACAGTGGGCAGCTGCTGGGGTTTCTCAATATTATTGCGATGGGCGGCCAGATACTCCGTTGGTGTTTTACCGGTCTGGCTTTTGAAAGCCCTGTTAAAGGTAATAGCACTCTTAAACCCCACCGAGTAAGCGATTTCTGCAATGGTATTATAATCGCCCCGAATAATTTTCTTACAGGCGAAATCAATCCGGACTTCCTTCAGAAATTCCATATAGGTCTTACGGGTGCTTTTCTTGAAATATTTGCACATGGCCGGCACGGTCAGATTGGCCACCCTTGCAATGCTGCTGAGCGTGATATCGTCGGCAAAATGCGCCAGGGTGTAAGCATAAATATCATTGATCCTGGTCTTATTGTTATAGAAATAGGGATCTGAATCCTTATCCGTATTCGACAGGTAGCTGAATTGGTCGAGATTGAAAAAGCAGCAACGGAGCAGTTCCAGCAATTGAAAGATACGACTGGTACCCCTGGACTTACAGATATGTTTCACCTGATCGATAAAAACGGCCGAAGCCTGACTGTCGACCTTCATGCCAGGACCGATCCGGTTGATCAGCCGTTTCACTTCTTCGAATTCCGGCAGGTTGAAATTGGCCAGAATCATTTCAGATTTAAAATACAGGTGAATGGCATGGGCTTTAAGTTTGGAGCCCTTTTTAAAGTATTTTTCCTCGGATTTAAAAAAATGGGGTTGGTTACTGCCGATTATAAAGACCTGTTTAGGCACAAACGGAATCGGGCCACTGCGGGTAACCAGTTCACCGGCACCGGATAGTATGGCGGTAATCTGTATATGCTCATGTTTATGAAATACATTGTAGAAATAGGGCAGCCGATCGTCCTGAGCCACCACGGATTCCCCTTCGACTGCCGGCACTTCAAAAATCAATGGTTTCATATATCTGTTTGTTTAATGACCGGGATATTTTACGGATAGGAACTATTTACTCAGGTCCTTGATCATAATATTTCTAAAATCAATGGGTTGCCCTTCACTCTGAAGGGCAATATAGCCGCTTTTAAGTGCCTGGCCATCCCTTTTCTGGTTGGGATCAAAACGGTTGACCACCCCGCCGCCAATTTGCGGCCTGGAATATTGTAAAACGGTATCTCCTTCAATAATATGGGTAATCAGTGAATCTTCCAGTACGATCAGCTCTGCCTTTACCCACTGGCCCGGTGGATAGGTCTTTGAGCTGGAGTTCAGGCAGTGACCATTATAAAGGTGGCCCTGATAAACGATTTCGGTTCCGGGGGAGCACATATTACCCGTAGGCCGGGGTTTTCCGTCCGGTAACCCGGCCAGAAACTGCATTTCTATGGAAATGGGCCAGTCCTGTTCTTTCGGCATGGTACGGGGGTCTTGGCTATGGTACATTACCCCGCTGTTCTCGATGGTATAGGAAGGTGCATCCTTTCGCCATTCGCCGGTGAACCGGTATTCCAGTTTCAGGTGGTAGCGGGAGTAAGGTGTCTTGTAATAAAGGTGTCCGTACTGTTCATTAAAATGATCATAACCGTCGTAACGCACTTTTATCATGCCGTCTTCTACCCGAAAAGTACGGCCAAAATTGTCATCCGTTTCATGATGGTGGATCTTGACGATCCAGTCATTGATGTCCCTGCCATTAAACAAAGACTTCCAGCCATTGTCTGCTTCTGATCGGGATACTTTGGAACTGCAGGCACTGATGGCGCCCAGCACAAAAGCCAATATTGGGAAAAATAGACGATTCATTAAACGCAATTTAGATATTAATTTTTTACCAGCTCTCCGCTGACCTGTGCCTTCGCTTTAAAGCTCAAAAATAAAGCTTCCGAGCGGGGTAGCCTGAACCATTTATGAAGTTATTATGAATGAGCTATTGATCGGATGGATTATGCGTATTACATAAAGTTGGAGCGGGTAACATTGTTTCCGGTGCCATCGAAGTGGCTACATTGAATCTTGGGAGACGGGGATTTACGAAAATGACAAATTTATGTTTGGAAGCAGGACTCCCAAAGCCGACTTACGCTACAGAAAAGCTGAATGTTTTTAAAAAAAGTCGCAGGTCCGGGGCAATCTGGTTCAAATGCCTATATTTAAACCTCAATAGCGATTGATATGAAAAATCTGTATCTGGCGATTTGGCTGGTGATGGCGCAGCTCTCACTGTCAGCCCAAAAATCCTACCAGCCCACCGAAGAAATGCTAAAGGCCCGCAGCAATTTTCAGGATATGAAATTCGGACTCTTTATCCACTGGGGCGTGTTTAGCATACCCGGAGATGGGGAATGGGTCATGAATAACCGGAAACTACGGATCCATGAATACCAGCATCTCAAGGACTGCTTTTATCCCATGGCTTATGATCCGACCGGTTGGGTGTCAATGGCCAAGGCGGCCGGAATGAAATACATCACATTTGTATCCCGGCATCATGACGGTTTTAGTAACTGGGATACCCGGCAATCGGATTGGAAAGTCACCAACACGCCCTATAAGAAAGACGTCCTTAAAATGCTGGCGGCAGAATGTCAGAAACAGGGCATTCAGTTGAACCTTTACTACTCTTTGCTGGACTGGACCCGGGAAGATTATCCCTGGCGTACCGGCCGTACAGGCCAAAACAGCGGACGCAAGGGTCAGGGGGATTACAACAGTTACCTGAAATTTATGAAAGCCCAGCTTACAGAGTTGCTCACGAACTATGGACCAATCGGTGCCATTTGGTTTGATGGCCACTGGGATCAGACCAATGCCGAAGGGCATCAGGACCTGCGCTCCCGGCTGGACTGGAAGTATGATGAGATCTACGAGCTGATACACCGTTTACAGCCCGAATGCATGATTGGGAACAATCATCACCAGACACCTTTTTCGGGCGAGGATTTTCAGATGTTTGAAAGAGACCTGCCGGGAGAAAATAAATCGGGTTTGAGTTTTCAGCAGGCATCCAACACATTGCCGCTGGAAACCTGTGAAACCATGAACAATTCCTGGGGGTTCAATCTGGGGGACAAAAATTATAAGAGTGCTGCTACCATCATCCGCTATCTGGTAGGCGCAGCGGGCCGCAATGCTAATCTGCTGCTCAATATCGGGCCAATGCCGAATGGCGACATTCAGCAGGAGTTTAAAGATACTTTACAGGCAGTAGGCCAATGGCTGAATCGCTTCGGCCGCGCTGTTTATCAAACCAGAGGCGGCCTGATACCGCCGCAGCCCTGGGGCGTAGTTACGGCCGGCGAAGATGCCTATTATGTGCATATACTGCATACCGATTCAGTACGCAATGGGCCCATCATCCTGCCGTTTAAAGAGAAAAAGTTGTCGGCCAAATCAATGAATGACCAGAAGAAGATCCCGCTGAAATCCACGAAGGCGGGTTGGGCCCTGACATTACCTGAAGATCTCCATATCCGGGATATCGATTATATTATTGAAATCCGAAAATAACCGGGCTGACAGTTGCCCGCATGCAACAAGTGGCAGAAAAGAAACTATGAGCCGGCCAGAGGCGTAGGTGTGTCAAAACTGAGACATTCTTTCAGCTCCTTATCCGTATAGGCCAAATTGTATTGTTGGAGCACTTCATCCGGTACCCCGTTCCACTGATTGGGCTGATTGCCTGCATAGCCCAGGTCTTTAATACCGATCTCTGAGGTATAAAATCCGGTGCAGGTCAGATCGCGCATCTTATTGAAAAAAGCCACGCCTTGTGTGAGTTCGGGTTTACCCTTGGCACGATCGGGATAGGCAATCAGATCCACCAGCTCAATACGCTGTTTTTCATCGCAGTCCTTGAAGGCTTTATTAAACTTTTTTGCCGTCTGCATATCCAGCCAACGCAGTCCGCCTCTGAGTGGTGTTTGCAGGGAGGGCTGGTCCTTTACGGTATAAGCAATAAATTCCGGTACGCCGGCTTCACTGGCGCTACCGCTTATATCATCTTTGGGCAGGATAATATCACAAAGAATGGTGATCGTGGCCATTTCATGTGCCGTGAAAAAATCAGGCATTTTGGCTACGGTGTCTTCATGCGCCTGCTCATCGGCATAGCGATGAATATCTTTGCTCGCCGGTGCTTCAGCAGTTTCCTTGTCAGATTTGCCTGGCTTACAGCCGGCAGCTATGGCCCCGGAAGCCAGGGCAGTAGCGGCAATATATTTCAGGGATTCACGACGTTTCATGATCAGTTATTTTATGAAAGGAAGCCGAGGGGAAAGGACCGCCAGCGGCTTGACCATTTCTGCTTACAGATTTTGTTTTTTCATCTCATCAATAATATACTCGCTGGCCCGCATGCTTAGTGCCAGAATGGTCCAGGTGATATTCTTATTGGCCTGTGAAGTAAACTGACTGCCATCCAGACAAAACAGGTTTTGGCAATCATGCGCCTGACTCCATTTATTGAGCGCCGAATTTTTAGGATTGTCTCCCATTCTTGCGGTACCCGCTTCATGTATAATATAACCGGGTTTGTCCAGGCCATAATTATTGTCCGGACCATCGTCACCCCAGGTGATAACGGCGCCCATATTATGCATGATTTCCTTGAATGTCTCCTTCATATGGCGGGCCTGCTTGACTTCATATTCGCTGGGGCGTACATCAAATTTCAGTACCGGAATGCCGTATTTGTCGACCACATTCGGATCTATTTCACATTTATTATGTTCGTAAGCGATGGCTTCACCACGTCCCGCCATGCCTACTGTGGCACCGTAGAAGAAGCGCTGGTCTTCTTTGAGAGATGCCCCATAGCCACCAGCTTCCTTGGTTTTGCCATTGACGGCATGTTTCCCGTTCAGAGACTGGATGCCCATACCAAACCCGTAGGCAGGTTGACCAAAGCCACCCCAGTATTCGATATGATAACCACGTGGAAAATCGAGCTTCTTATCATCTCCCCACCAGGGAGAATACACATGCATACCGCCTACACCATCTTCATTATACCGTTTGCGACCGAACAGCTCAGGTATGTATCCGCCCATGGCGGCTCCGGTGCTGTCCTGGAGGTATTTGCCTACTACATTGCTGCTGTTGGCCAGGCCGTTGGGATGGCGCTGACTTTTTGAGTTCAACAGGATTCTGGCAGTTTCACAGGCGCTGGCAGCCAGGATGACGACCCGGCCTTCCACCTGATATTCCAGCATATCGTCTTTATTGATATAAGCGACTGCGGTGGCCTTTCCATTGGTGTCGGTCAGTACTTCCCGGGCCATGGCGTTCGCCACAATATCCAGTTTACCGGTTTTCAAAGCCGGCGGAATCAGCACGTTGGAAGAAGAGAAATCCGCCTTGGCCATACTACAGTTCCGGCCGCACTGGGCACAGAAAAAGCAGGCGCCGCGATCATCATTGATCTTTTTGGTCAAAATCGACAACCGGGAAGGTATGACCGGTACCCCCGATTTCTGCGCTCCTTTTTTTATAAATAGTTCGTGCAGTCTGGGCTTCGGAGGGGGCAGGAAAATGCCATCGGGCTCGTTGGGCAGGTTTTCAACCGATCCAAAGATGCCGATCAGCTGGTCTACTTTATCATAGTAGGGCTTAATGTCTTCATAACCAATGGGCCAGTCCATACCGACGCCATCCTGACTGTAACCCTTAAAATCCCGGGGACCAAATCGCAGTGAAATCCGACCCCAGTGATTGGTGCGGCCTCCAAGCATTCTTGCCCGAAACCATTCCCATTCTGTCCCGGCTGCCCGGGTATAAGGTTCGCCTTCAAGTTCCCAACCGCCGTAGCAGGCGTCAAAATCACCAAAAGGCCGGTACTTGGTAGACCTGCCGCGACGGGGTGATTCCCACGGTTTTTTCAACTGGAAGATCTCCTTCTGGGGGTTGTACATCGGACCCGCCTCAAGCATACATACGCTCAAACCGGCATTTGCCAGTACATAACCAGCCATGCCTCCGCCGGCGCCCGATCCGACAATCACCACATCATATTTTTTGGGCTGTTTTTTAATCTGAAATTCTGGCATTAAGCAAATATTTTATTTCGGGAAAATAGGGGGCCAAGTTACTATATTGGGGCAATTTAGCAAAATAGATTTTGCAAATCTTTTGGCAAACCGATCTAAATCATTAAACTTTGAGCAACAATAGCGAAACATGCAGAGCAGGTTGTCATCATTTTCTGTCATTGTCATCATAATTATTGTGGGATTACTTGCATATTTTCTGGGCAAAAAATCCGCCTCTAAAACCATTGACAGTATTGCCATGAACCAGCTGCTGATACAGCAGATTGCTGAGCTGTCATCACTCGAGGTTCGGGGTAATACCAGTATTAAAAGTACGAATATTACCAATGACGGGAGCCTCTCGGATACGTTTAAGAAATTTTTTAACGAAAGGACCCTGAATATAACCGTTCCTTTTATTGCAAAATATGGAATCGATTTGTCCCAACAGAACATTCATATAGAAGAAAAGAACAAAAAGGTTTATATTGTACTGCCCGAACCTGAAATGCTGAGTTATGAATTGCGGATGGACAAGGCAGATGCGATCTCGAAAAAAGGGATTCTGGAAACATCCAATGAAGAAGCTTACAATACGGTAATGCATAAGTTGTATACCCAATCCAGGGAGCAAATGGCTTCCAATACAACCTATATGGAACAATCAAAGGAAAAGATCCGCAGTATCATCGCTGACTATTATCAGCCGATGAATTTTGAAGTGGACATTAAATTCAGCAGCGAACTGAAGAGCAAAGTGCTGGAACCCGAACGGCAATGAAAAAGTAACTGAAACTTATATTTTGATTTTATACATTTGAAACTCAATTTTTAACATTTAAAGCGATATGAAAAAAGATGATGCCTCAAAATCCAGAAGGGATTTTATAAAGAAAGCCGCCGTAGTAGGCGCCGGAATTTCCATTGTTCCCCGACATGTACTGGGTAGGGGATTTGTGGCGCCGAGTGACAAACTTAATATAGCCGGCATTGGTGCGGGCGGAAAAGGCGCCAGTGATCTGAGTGCCTTTGCCAAAAGCCCGCATGTGAACATTGTCGCTTTATGTGATGTGGACGACAGGGAGGCCAAGGGCTCCAGAGAAAAATTCCCTAAAGCCAATTATTACAAGGACTTCCGCGATATGCTGGCCAAAGAGAAAAACAATATTGATGCCTGCAGTATCAGTACGCCCGACCATACCCATGCCGTGGCGACGCTGGCTGCCATGCAGCTGGGTAAACATGTATATACCCAGAAACCGTTGACCCATGATATTTATGAGGCCCGGATCCTGGCACAGGCGGCCAAAAAATATAAAGTCGTTACCCAAATGGGCAACCAGGGCGGCTCCGGTGATGGCGTACGTCGCATGAAGGAAATTTATGATGCGGGGCTGATCGGTGATATCATAGAAGCCCAGGCCTGGACCAACAGACCAATCTGGCCGCAGGGTGTTCCCAAACCCACCGGTCAGCATGCAATTCCACCCGAACTGGACTGGAATCTCTGGCTGGGTACAGCACCTAAGGACGATTATAATCCAGCCTATGTGCCATTTAACTGGAGGGGTTGGTGGAACTACGGCACCGGCGCGCTGGGAGATATGGCCTGCCATATTATGGATCCCATTTACAGGATTCTGCCGATTGACTTTCCTTCTTCAGCAGAGTGTAGTATCGCCAACCAGTGGACCGGCATGAACCAGGAAGCCAACTATGCAGACAGTTGCCCGGTAGCGTCCATTATCCACCTGGAATATCCCAGAAAAGATAAGAAAGGTACTTTGAAAGTTTCCTGGCATGACGGTGGTCTGCTGCCCAAACGTCCGGACGAACTGCAGCCCGAAGAATCCTTTGGAAACTGGGATGGTGGTGTCTTGTTTATCGGAACCAAGGGCAAATTGCTGGCAGATTGCTACGGCGCCAATCCCCGGTTACTGCCGCTTTCCAAGAATGACAGTGCCAAGGCAGTCAAAGAAACCATCGCCCGGGTACCGGGTGGTACGGACGGACATTACCTGCAATGGGTAAACGCCTGTATTGCCGGCTACGGGAAAGGGGTGACCAGTTCACCTTTTGAGTATGCGGGTCCTTTTACCGAAAGTATCCTGATGGGTAATCTGGCGATCAGAAGCGCCCTGTATATGGATCCCAGTGTATCCGGTTGGGGTAAATCCAAGTTCACAGGACGTAAAAAACTACTCTGGGATGCGGCCAATATGAAGATTACAAACTTTGAGCCGGCCAACCAGTTTGTTAAAAGACAATACCGCGAAGGCTGGAGTCTCAGTCTCTAATGCATAAAAGCACGCTAAAATCAGTCCGGAATCCCAGTATTCCGGACTTTTTTTAAGCCCTGTTGTCAGTCCGTGCTTTAGTTATAATGCGTTAAATTCGCCAATCATGCACAGGTGCCGGGTCAGCACTTTACCGGAACAATGGGAGGGCGGCCGGGTGGTTGCTGATTGGGCTATCTGTCCTGGCGATTGGCGCCTGTGTGAAACTATAGAAATCGTATATTTTTTTAAGCTTTAAACGAAAATGAAACCAGCAATGAAACGCAGCCTACTGGCTACACTGACCGTCTTACTGATGCATCTGGGAGCCCGGGCTTCCAAAGTGGATACCGTACTGACCCATAGCCCGTCTATGAATAAGGACATCAAGGCGGTTATTATTACACCAGATAATTATGACAAATCAAAACAATATCCCGTAGTATATCTGTTACATGGCTACAGTGGGAATTATGCCAACTGGTCTAAGTCAGCTGCTGTCGTACAGGCGCCGGATTTATATGAACTGATCATTGTTTGTCCTGATGGCGGTTTCGGCAGCTGGTACTGGGACAGTCCCGTAGATCCCGCTTTTAAATACGAGACTTATGTCTCGAAGGAACTGGTCGATTGGGTGGATGCCCGCTATGCCACCATTAAAAATGCGCGTGGAAGAGCCATCACCGGTCTCAGCATGGGCGGCCATGGGGGGCTTTATCTGGGCATCAAACACCCGGATATTTTCGGCGCCTGTGGCAGTATGAGCGGGGGCGTAGACATCCGGCCTTTTCCCAATAACTGGGATATGTCTAAAAGATTGGGCAAATATGCCGAATACCCTGAGCGCTGGGAGAAAAATACGGTAATCAATCTGGTGCACCTGATTGAGCCCAATACCTTAAAGATTATCATTGATTGTGGCACCAGTGATTTCTTTTATCAGGTCAATCAGGAACTCCATGAAAAGCTGTTGCTCAGAAATATCCCGCATGATTATATTACCCGGCCGGGCGGTCATACCTGGTCCTATTGGCAAAATGCCGTTAAGTATCAATTGCTTTTCATGAACAATTTCTTTACAACCAAGGATACGAAGTAGCATTAGCCGGAAGCCGGCTAATAACCCGATCCATATAAAGCAGCATATGTCCAAATCTTTTGACCGGCTGATTGAAATTATGAATGACCTCAGGGAGCAATGCCCCTGGGACCGCAAACAGACCATACATACCCTGCGGCAGATGACCATTGAGGAAACCTACGAACTGGCCGACGCCATCAGCGATGAAAACTGGCCGGGCATTCGTGAGGAATTGGGCGATCTCCTACTACATATGGTATTTTATGCCAGGATCGGAAAGGAGCAGCAACAATTTGATATCGATGAAGTGATCGATGGAATCTGTAAGAAACTTATCCGCCGGCATCCCCATATTTACGCACCGGAAACCCTGAACGAAAAAGGATTAAAACCAATTGTTGACGAACAGGATGTGAAACAAAACTGGGAACAGCTCAAATTAAAGGAAGGAAAAAAGTCGGTTCTGAGCGGGGTTCCCAAATCTCTTCCTTCCATGGTGAAGGCCATGCGGCTGCAGGAAAAAGCCGCCCAGGTGGGTTTTGACTGGGAGCGGACAGAAGACGTATGGGCTAAGGTCCGGGAAGAGATGGAGGAGTTACAGCAGGAAGTAAGCGGGCAGTCGCCGGAAGGGCAGCAGGAAGAGCTGGGAGATTTATTGTTTTCGCTGGTGAATTATGCCCGGTTTCTGAAAATTGATGCCGAAGCAGCCCTGGAAGCGGCCAATAAAAAATTCATGAAGCGATTTTCGGGTATCGAAGCTGAAGCCGCGCAACAGGGGAGGCCTATAACAGATTTAAACCTTACAGAAATGGACGCCATCTGGAATCAACAGAAACCTAAAAAGTACAAATGAAAAAATGGCTGGACGATAAGAACCGTCTTACCTATGTATTGCTGATTGCGTCAGTAATACTTTTTCTGTTGTCCTTTATTTTTAAAGTACCGTCGATTGACCGGACTTCGCTACAGAACCAGCTCAGTATTTTCGAAAGCAATATCCACACGCAGGAAGCAGATTTTTCCAGCGTACTTAAGGACACCGCCCTGGTAAGAAAGACTTCTATATTCAGGGAAACACGAGAAGATCTGTTAGGCTTTTATAACAAAAAGTATTTTTTCTATCTCTATAATGTAACGCCTGGGGGCCAATACCTCCGTTTCTGGAGTACGGCACAGACCTTACTGCCTGATAGCGTGCTGAACAATCCTGCAGATGAACAATTTGCGTTATTGCCCAGTGGCTATTATATTATCAAGAGACAACCGGTTGCTGATAGTCGCAAAATTTATGCCTATGCGGCTATCCACGTCAAGTCCCAATATTTTTTGTCGGATTACTTTAAGGAGAATTTTCCCTTAAAACCGGGGTTGGAAAATCTGGTAGATATCAGTATGGAGCCGACCGCCTTTCCGATTAAAGGGATTTCCGGCAATACGTTATTCTATCTCAGCCCGCTGCCCAATGCAAAACTGGCGGGCGACAGCAAGATCACGGTGCTGCTTCGGGTGGTGGCTTTGTTCCTGGTATTTCTGAGCATTTACCTGATTCTGAAAGACTATCCTGTCCGAAGATTCAGGCTATACAGCGGACTACTTTTTATCGCATGCCTTCTGGCATTCCGGCTGGTACTTTTCTTCTTCCGATATCCCCTGAACCTGCCCAATCTATACCTGTTCAATCCGGACGAGTACGCCACTATGCTGATCCCCAGTCTGGGTGATCTGCTGCTCAATATTGTTCTTTTCTGCTGGTTTGGCGTTTTCCTGTTCAACCGGATGCGAAAAGATCCCTATGAATGGAGGGTGCATCATTTCGGAAAGAAATGGTGGATTGGTGGAGTCTGTCTGGTCGGCCTGCTGGTGTTGACCTATAGTGTTGTAACGATCATCAGGAGTATTATTTCAGATTCTAAAATCTCCTTTGATGTAACCAATGTTTTTACCCTGGATGGTTATACGGCCGTAGGGTTCATTATCCTTGCCTTTCTTTGTCTGGGCTATTATTATTTTACTAAAATTATTTACGAGTACCTGTTCCCTGTCTTCGACAAGCAGCAGTACCTGATCTATCTGTTTCTGGCAGTTATCGGGCTGGCAGCTATTGCGTTGTTGGCGGTTCCTCCGAATACCAATATATATATATGTTGTCTGCTGTGGCTGTTAATTTATACCTTCCTTTTTAATAACGAAGTTGCTATTAATCGGGTGATCCGATTCAATATTTCAGGTGTGATCGTATGGATATTCCTTTTCTCGGTGAGTATCTCCATGCTGATGCTTAATGAAATCAACCGGGTAGAATTAAGCCGACGAATCTTTTTGATTGAGAAGCAGGCGACCCAGACAGATCCTTCAACAGAAAGACTGATCAGTATTGCCGATACTTATCTGGACCGGAATTTTTTTGCCAGTAATTTTCACCGCTTATACGATACCGTTCAGAATGCCTATATCAGGGATAGTGTAAATACGCAGAACTATGCCAGGTATACCAAGGACTATTTCAGCAGTATTTATATTTTCGACAGCCTGAACCATCCCCTGAATAATCCTGACGGGCTTCCTTTTGAAACCCTTAATACGATACTACAGAAGCAAACCCAGCCTACCAGCCGACCCGACCTATACCTGTATGAACGCTCGGTAGATAAATTTGCCTATATCACTTACCGGCAGATCCTGGACAGCAGTGATAACCTTTTGGGTACCGTTTTTATTGTTTCAAATCCCAAACGTTATTCGGGTGGATCATTAAGTCCCGAACTCTTCCGACAAAGGAATGAATGGGAACTCTCGAATTCAACACTGTACAGTTATGCGATCTATAATAATAAATTACTGACCAGCTCTTCCAAAAAGTATCCCTTTACCAGTTCCCTGGTAGCAATGCAGATACCCAAAAAGAAATTTGAATTACGTACCAACGGAGAATACAGCGAACTTTGGTACCGGGCTTCGAATACGAAGATTGTTGTTATGGCCAGGAAAAATGAACTGGCGCTGGAGACCATTACCCTGTTTTCCTATTTGTTCTGCTCCTTTTTGTTTCTGATGGCCATCATACAGCTGGTATATACCCTGATGAGCGCTTTTATCCGGAAGACCCTGTTGAAAAAGAACTGGCTGCATGCTTTTACGATCCGGGGACAGATCCATGCTGCTTTTATTCTGATTACGGTACTGTCGTTTCTGGTGATCGCAATCACCACCATTTCCTTTTTTACCCAGCGATTCGAGGAGTCGAATGCCGACCGGTTACGCCGGAGTATGAGCATTATGCTGAATGAGATGCGGTCGCACCCCAATCTGGCTTCCCTGATTTATGAGCAAAGGGGCATTAAGGATTCGATTAACTCCAACGAACTGCGGGACATCATTGCCCGGGTAGCAGAGATTCATGGCGTCGATGCCAATATATATGATTTCAATGGAAGATTACTGGCCAGCAGTCAGCCGGATGTGTATCGAAAGGGTGTGCTCAGTATGCAGATAGATCCGCTGGCATTGTACAATTTGCTGCAGTTAAGACATATTGAGCATATCCAGCAGGAAGAGGTTTCGCATTTAAAGTATACCGTTATTTATGCCCCCATGCGTAATAGCGGGGGTTCTTTCCAGGCCTATCTCAGTATTCCTTATTTTACTTCCCAGCAGGAACTGAATCAGGAGATCTCCGGCTTCCTGCTGACACTGATCAATCTGAATGCCTTTATCTTTCTGATTACCGGGCTGGTCGCCCTGCTTATTGCCAACCGGATTACCCGATCCTTTATGTTTATTAGTGATAAAATGAAGGAGATCAACCTGTCAAAAATCAATGAAACGATAGAATGGGACCGTGACGATGAGATCGGTGGCCTGGTTACAGAGTACAATAAAATGGTCGTCAAATTACAGGAGAGTGCTGATTCACTGGCCGAATCGGAACGGCAGGGCGCCTGGAGGGAAATGGCGCGGCAGGTTGCGCATGAGATCAAAAATCCACTGACGCCCATGAAGCTCAGCCTCCAGTACCTGCAGAAAGCAATAAATTCAAAGAGTCCGAATGTGGGTCAGTTAACTGAAAGCGTTTCCAGAACCCTGGTGGAACAAATAGATCACCTGTCTAAGATAGCTGCCGATTTTTCCCAGTTTGCCAATATTAATAATGTCAATAGGGAAATATTTGATCTCCATGACGTCATACAACCCCTGGTCATCATGTATACCAAGAACCCGGATGTCAATATCCGTTGGCGGCCCCTGCAGGAAAGCGTTGAGCTGAATGCGGATAAAACACAGATGAACAGGGTCTTTACCAATCTCTTTGTCAATGCCATTGAAGCCTGTAGCGAAATGAGCAGCTGTCTGATTACCATAAACGAAACCATTGAAGAAAACCGGGTGATCATCAGCGTCGGAGACAATGGTTTGGGAATTGATGCAGACATGAGAAATAAGATATTTACGCCTAACTTCACTACGAAGAGTTCAGGTACGGGCCTGGGACTTGCCATGTGTAAGAATATCGTAGAACAGATGGGGGGACAGATTACGTTTAATACACAATCCGGTGTAGGCACCACTTTTTATGTCAGCCTGCCGATTTGGGAAGTGGATTAAGGGCGAATAACAATGTAAACCATTTAAAATATAGTTCGGGTGATTTATATTAGAAAAGGCTTTTTGCTTGCCGGATGGCTTTTATTCTGTGGGTCGGGAATTGTAGCGCAGCCGCTCAAATTGTGGTATGATCGCCCTGCCGATGCTACCGTGGCAGATTCGAAGAATGGCTGGCAGAGTGACCCCGAATGGCTGAAGGCCCTGCCTGTGGGAAATGGTTTTCTCGGGGCCATGGTATTCGGAGACGTGAACCTGGAACGTATCCAGCTCAATGAGAAATCGCTCTGGTCAGGAAGCCCTGACAATAATAATAATCCGGAAACCGGTCAGTATCTGGACAGCATCCGGCAATTGCTTTTTAAGAGCGATTACCGGCAGGCCAATACATTAATTGACCGCTATATGATTTGCAGGGGTGTAGGATCCGGCAATGGCAACGGCGCCAAGGTTCCTTACGGCTGTTATCAGACCCTGGGCGATCTCTGGCTGGACTTTGCCAATAAGAAGCCATATACCCAGTACCGGAAAGAACTCGACCTGGACCGAAGCCTGGTCACCGTTTCCTATATTCAGAATGGCACACATTATAAAAGAGAAATATTTGCCAGCTATCCGGACCGGGTACTGGTTATACGACTCACCGCAGATAAAAAAGGGGCTTTAAGTTTTAAGGTAGGTTTAAACCGCCCGGAGCGCTATCAAACCGTTACCAGAGATCAACAACTTATAATGACCGGATCCCTTCCAGACGGCAAAGGTGGAACGGGCCTGTCTTATGCTGCCTGTCTGAACGCGCAGAACACAGGCGGCAAATTATATTATGAACAGGACCAGCTGGTGGTAGAAAATGCCGACGCCATAACCCTTTTGGTTACCGCAGCTACGAATTATAAACTGGAGTACCCCAAATACCGGGGCCTGCCGGCAATAGCCACCGCACAGCAGCAGCTGCGACAAGCAGCATCCAGGACCTATCAGCAACTGTTAAGCGGCCACCAACGTGATTACCAGGCTTTATTTAATAAAGTGCAGCTACATCTTTCAAAAGGAACTTCAGACAATTATCCTACTGATCAGTTACTAAAACAGCCGGGTAATCTGCATCTGCAGGAACTTTATTTTCAATATGGTCGTTACCTGTTGATTGCTTCTTCCCGCAAAGGGAGCCTGCCTGCTAATCTACAGGGACTCTGGGCCAATAAAATACAAACGCCCTGGAATGCCGATTATCATGCCAATATCAATATTCAGATGAATTATTGGCCGGCGGGTGTTACCAACCTGTCTGAATGTTTTTCGCCACTGACAGATTTAATGCTTTCGCTGATGAAGCCCGGAACCCTTTCCGCTACACAGCAATTTCAGGCAGATGGCTGGTGTATGGGCCCTATTACGAATGTCTGGGGCTATACGGCTCCCGGTGAGGGCGCTGGATGGGGCGTCTATGTTACCGGTGGTGGTTGGCTGGGGCAGCAGTTATTCGATCAGTACAATTTTACCCGGGACCGGAAATATTTGAATAGAATTTATCCCCTGCTTCAGCAGGCTGCAAGATTTTATCTGGACTGGCTGGTTCCCGATCCCCGTACCGGTAAACTGGTTTCAGGGCCGGCGACCTCACCCGAAAATGCTTTTACCGCTCCGGATGGTTTTGTGGGTTCTATGAGTATGGGGCCTAGTCACGATCAGCAGATCATTACCGAATTTTTGCAAGTTGTTGTAAAGGCGGCCAATATTCTGGGGCAGCCGTCGGGTCTGATCGATTCCATTCAGAAGATTCTTCCGAATATTGCGCAACCCGGAATTGCTCCCGATGGACGGCTTATGGAATGGCAGGAAAATTTCAAGGAAAGAGAACCTGCACACCGGCATGTTTCCCATCTGTACAGCCTGTATCCCGGTCATGCCATCAGTCCGGCTAAAACGCCGGAACTGGCCCAGGCTGCCAGAAAATCGCTTCAGGGACGGGGCGACGGTGGTACTGGTTGGTCACTGGCCTGGAAGATTAATTTCTGGGCGCGATTACAGGATGGTAATCATGCTTATCTGCTTTTAAAAAACCTGCTTTCTCCCACCAATGCCCTTAAAGTACAAATGTCAAATCAGGGGGGGACTTATGAAAATCTCTTTTGTGGTCATCCACCTTTTCAGATCGACGGTAATTTTGGAGGAACAGCTGGCATTGCAGAAATGTTATTGCAAAGCCATACCAGTCAGATAGCGTTGTTACCCGCTTTACCCGATGCCTGGGCGGAGGGCGCGGTATCAGGACTCGTGGCCAGAGGAGGTCATATACTCGACATGAAATGGGAGGGGGGCAAGTTGATGCAGGCCGGTCTGAAAGCCGGTGAATCCGGAATGCTGCGGATCAGGACATCAACGCCCATTGAACTTAAGGGCGCTGCGACGAAGTCAATCACCACGGAACAGGGATATGTTCTTGAATTCCATGCTGAGAAAGGAAAAAATTATCAGTTTCGCAGTCCATTATAAGCAAAAACGGTGCTCAGTAATCTGGCCATCGATAACAAAAAGGTTTAAACTTAAATAATAACGATATGCAAAGCCCGGATTCTATTAAACCCGCCTCAGATAGCAAGCCTGTAAATCTGTTTGGAATATCAGTCATTGCGGCCCTGGCCGGATTCATATTTGGTTTTGATACCGTCGTGATATCTGGCGCCAATCAACCCATCAAGGAGATTTGGCATACCACCGAAATATCACCCTGGTTTCATGGCATCTTTATCATGTCTATGGCCTTATGGGGTACCGTACTGGGTGCTGTTTTCGGCGGACGTCCTACAGAAAAGTACGGCCGGAAAAAAGTATTGCTTTGGGTGGGAATATTTTTCAGTGTCTCAGCCATAGGCTCAGCGCTGGCGCAGGATCCCTATACCTTTTCTTTCTTTCGGTTTCTGGGGGGTGTGGGCATTGGGGTTTCCTCCGTGGCGGCGCCCACTTATATTTCTGAAATTGCCACAGCTAAATCAAGAGGCCGGCTGGTAGCCATGTACCAGTTCAATATCGTTTTTGGTATCCTGATCGCTTATATTTCCAATTATTTACTTGAAGGAGTTGGAGGGACAAATGACTGGAGATGGATGCTGGGTGTTATGGCAGTACCCTCGCTTCTATATACGGTGCTGGTACTAAGTATCCCTGAAAGCCCCCGCTGGCTGATAACGGGAAAGAAAGACCTGACGAAGGCGCATCAGATATTAAATAAACTGGGAATTCAGGATGTGGATGGAGAAATTGCCAGCATTCAATCCCATGCTGCAGCCGCGTCCGGTCAGAAAAGGGCCGGCTTTTTCCAAAAGAAATACAGCCGCATTATCTGGCTCGCTTTTTTTGTTGCTTTTTTCAACCAGTGGTCGGGCATTAACTTTATTCTTTATTATGCACCTGAAATTCTGGAACGAGCCGGTCTGGCAGCAAAAGAATCCTTATTTAACTCGATTGCCATAGGAGGTACCAACCTGATTTTTACTTTTGTTGGATTGTATTTGATTGATCGCGTGGGCCGGAAGACCCTGCTCACCTGGGGTTCGTTTGGATATATTATAAGTCTTGCAATGGTGGCTTATGGATTTTACGCACATGCAACGCCTGGCTTTCTTTTATCTTTTCTTTTGCTGTTCATTGCTTCCCATGCCATTGGTCAGGGCGCGGTGATCTGGGTTTTTATTTCAGAAATATTCCCTAACAGGATTCGGGCATTGGGACAGTCTTTTGGTGCGAGTGTTCACTGGATATTTGCCGCAATTATTACATTAATCACACCGGTTTTTCTGGATGCCGATAACGGTATTTTTAAAGACAATCCCTGGCCGATTTTTGCATTTTTTGCTTTTATGATGTTCCTGCAACTGGTTTGGATTTTCACCCGGGTTCCGGAAACCAAAGGTGTTGCTCTGGAAACCCTGGAGCAGGAACTTACAAATTAGTCCATTCAGGTTTGGCATAATACTTCAGGCAGTATATATTGATCAGATTTCAACTTTTAATCTTCCGTAGACCCTGACTTTGGGTTTGTCTGTTTTCTAGCGATTTCTTTGGCTGGTAATTGTTTCTGTGATTTACCTTTTATTTTTTTATAGTTTACTTTATCCTGGGACTTTCTTAATTCCTGAAGTTTCTTCCATGTATAGACCGGCGCATCATAATATTCCCAGAACAACCACCCGTTAACCGGCATGCCACCAGTAACTGCCATAGCGGCGGCTGAAGGTGTCTTATAATATTTTTCTTCAAAACAAATTCCTCCATTAGAAATAACAGCGTGGTACTGTTTGCCATGGTACCATTTTCTTAATCGAGTTCCTTCCAGAAGACGAACACCTTCGAAGAACCAGTCCTTAGGCGTGCCTGCAGGGGAGGAGTTCCGAATTTCACTTGTCTTGCTACCAGAATCATTTGGTGGTGAAGTTATCTGCGTCGAAACAGAAGAAACTTTCGAACTCCGTTTTCCAACCTGAGAAATTCTTAGCAACCTACGTAGTATCTCATTGGGTGTCTCTTCAAAGCCATTCCGCTCCGATTCTATGCGTTTGTATACTTCTATATCAATCTCAATGGTTTTAAGTTTCATAATAAATTTTTGTTGTTGGTACATTCTAAGTTAGTAAATCAATAGAAATATATAGTAAATTATAGTGAAAACTAGTAAACTTTTTAATCATTTCTGCGTAGTAAAATTGATATGATCCCCGATAATGATGTGGCTTTTAAGCCAATTATATGACATTGCAGCATTGTTAAAGTAGACAATCAAAGTAAAAACCTACCTTCAACAAGTCCCGAATATAAATAGCGATTTAGATAGATTAAGGTATCGATCTGACCACCATGTTCGTTAATTTAAAGGAATATGTTAGCGTACCGCTTGCGGTAGCTGTTATTGGATTTATATGCTTTTCAGTGAGTATCTATTCCATTTTAACCATCCGGGAAACCCATAATGTTGATTTGAACTTTATTGAATCTGATGATTAAAAACCGGTTTGAGTGAGTAGCCATTATTTGAAAACTGAGAAAACTCCGATCATTAATTAAACATTGGGAAATATTTTAACAGCTAAAAGCGATATCAATTTAAGGTCTTTCCGCATGACCGAAAGCGAAATTATCAATAACCGTCAAAGATGCTTATTCAATTCGTTCAGCTTTAAATTTCCAGGATGAGGTGCATCATCGTCCAGTATGTTTCCTTTACTATCAAGTAAAATATATCTTGGAATAGCGTGAATATTAAATACTTCTTTTATCTCAGAGTTTTCAAAATCTGTAAAAAGAAAGCAATTCTCAGTAGGCAAATTCTCATCGACAACAGCCTTTTTCCAACTGCCTACATCATTATCACTGGAAATAAATAAAAAGTTAATATCTTTTTTTTCCAATTCGGTCATCATTTTTTTTGCTTCAGGAAAAGACTTTCTGCATGGGGCACACCAACTCGCCCAAAAGTCGATAAATACATACGACCCTTTATTTTTTTCCATTATATCGTGCCATGATACAATACTGCCACTATAATCAATTAAAGAGTGTTTAGAATCAGCATTGTTCATGGCTACTAATTTTTTTATACCAGCAGATAAATATGAAGCATATTTATCTGACCGACTATTAATATATTTATCGTATAATTCTCTGTTCTGGTTATATTCTCCATTGATTTTTTTCTTCAGAAGTAGAAACTTAAGAAAGCGGCTTTGGGCATTATCGGGTAATTTTTCTATTTCGTCATATACCTTGGAGAA
This sequence comes from Niabella terrae, assembly GCF_054783135.1. NCBI lineage: Bacteria > Pseudomonadati > Bacteroidota > Chitinophagia > Chitinophagales > Chitinophagaceae > Niabella > Niabella terrae. The sequence continues at coordinate 1,558 of NZ_BAAGRD010000038.1, read as the reverse complement.
CTGTTGATATTTGTTTGAATAATAAGTTAAGATGTAGTTTATAAGTAGTCGGTTTCCTACAGTAAGATTTTCTTCTGAAAAAGTAGTAGTAATAATGCTATCTACACATTTTCCAAAACTTTTAGGGAGTGAAATTGATGCTGAATTTTCAACTTTTAACGGTGTAAGAATCTGAATCCTTTCAAAGTTGACATACAGGTCTTTGATAAAAGTTATGAATTCTGAACTCATATTCTTATTCATTAAATAAGATTGCAAAAAGTTTAATCTTTTCAGATGCGTAGCTGCTGCATTACTTATAGTTAAATTAATGTCTGGAGTATTATTTATTGATATGGCTTTGGTATTTGGCAATGAAAGTTGCAGGCTAGTCTCAAGGACATTGTCTCCATTTTTCGCCTGTTCTTTAAAAAAATCTAGCTCATTATTGCGTAAACTATCTTTAGTTTTTAAAATGGGAGCCCGATTTTTAGCCAATGTTAACTCCAAAACATCACCTGGAAATACTATATAAATATTCTGTTTAATAGCATCTATAAGCATTAGGGGCTCAGTCGTCGGTATATTTTTTATGCTGTCTTTTTTAGTAAAAAAGAAAGGAGGGACGTTGATGCCCATTTCGTCTAAATAAAAGAAAGCTGCAACTTGTTCATTTTTTAAATTAGCTCGAATAATAATTGGATCATACTTTTTTTCAAAGACAGCGTTTCCGTTTATTGGAGGGTTATCCGACTCGTTACAAGCCGATGCAATTAGAAATAATTTAAAAATGAAAATCCCATAAATAATTTCTTTACAAGCTTTAAACATGTCCGTAGTTTTTAAAATCGTTTGCAATGGAAGCTAAGTATAGCGGAAGTTATGACGAGCTAATGTTAAATTCAGCTCCAGAAATGATCTTGTTTATTAAGAAACACTTTGTACTTAATTCCATAAAACAATATGAAATACGCAATCAATTCTCGGTTCAGATATAAAGAGGGCTGAAGATTCAAATTACATACTTAACATAATATAAATTATAGGACATAAAAAGGGTTTCGCAAATACAAAGCATTTTCAGTTTGTAAGCTATAATTTAGTATTATGTCTGCTTTGTCGTTTGTTTCGCTTTGAGAAGTTAATATTTGCTTTTTCAAAATTTGTGAGCTGTTATTATTGTAATCTTATTGCGGCACCTTGCTCTGAGGTTAAATAATTAGGTTCTTTATCTGTAGGTGAATTTTTTTTTGTTTATCTGGAAAAAATGCCTCCGCCCGGTTTACTTATAATTTGACACTATAATATGTCACAGCCACGCTCCGGGCTGCGCCTAAACAGCCGTTGTTACAGCTTCATTGGCTGATAAAATTCCTGCGGTTAATGAAAGGTTACGCAGGAAAATTTTGCTGAAGCTAGTTCCACTATAAAGTATTTATGTTTTTAAAATATTGTAAACCTCTAACGAGGACGGCCACTGTTTTCTGATTTGATGCTTTTAGATTTGATATTCATTTTCAAAAAAGGATATCAATGAATGAGCAAACATCAAGTCCTGCAATCGTTCGCCGCAGTTCTG
>NZ_BAAGRD010000037.1:0-57085 GCF_054783135.1 Niabella terrae | reverse complement strand
TTTTTTTTTTTTTTTTTTTTTTTCGTATCAGCTCAATGCTCCTTTGGCATTACCTACTCGGCTACATGAGCACCTATACTAAGCGTCTACCAATTCCGCCACCCAGCCGTTCCCCGCCAGCGGCTAATTTTAATATGCCAGCGGGTCTTAGTTATAACTTTAATGCTGTATATCCTTGTCATCTTAACTCCCCTTCAATCTCCTGCATGACGTTCATCGTCGGTAAATGTGCTTCGTGTGTTGGATCTATATTAGGGTCGACCTCTCTTAGCAAGCCGGTAATGACCTCAGCTACTTTCGCCTCGTTGTTAATTGGCGTTCGGTCAGTATCGATCGCTTGAATGAGTCTGGCAATAATGGCTCCTACACTATCCAGCGGTACCCTATAACCTTTCACGTAGTATTTAAGCAACCGAAGCATTGAACCACCGGCATCCTCATTCCTAACAGGGCTTCTGTACACAAGTCTTTTTGCAGCCAGATCCACGTAAAACCTGTCATCGCAGTAAGAATCATACCGCGCAATACCGGATTCATTATAGGAAGCTCCTATTACAGCACAGCATACCGTGTAATCAAAGCTGTTACTTACGTCCTCCATCTTGTCAAAGACCCACCTGTGAATTACCTGTATGGTTGTCTTACCTTTTATGGTCAGGGCATTATCTGTTTTAATTATATCTTCTGGATCATCTGTAAGCAATCCAGCGATCACTAAAGCAATTTCTTTTGAGGGTACAAACACATCCACGTCATGGACGGGTTCTCCGGCTACCACCGATCTCAGGTATCCACCGCCTACAAATATCTTCCCTACCCACTGCGAATCTATCATTAGAGCTTTTAAGTTTTTAGGTAGGAACCTTAAAGCCTGATATAAATCTCTTGAATCTAATTTCATTGTTATTGTTTTACAGGTGCCACACTCTCTTTATTACGATCCATACAAAAATTAGTATAGCAACAATTCTTAATATCACAGCAATCCTTCTCATGTGAACTGCATTTTAATATCGTAAACCAGGCAGTGCAATATTGAGCCGTAGGCTTTCCTGTTTTGCAGGATGTATAGCTTTTCATACAGTGCAATGCCGTGGAAGTTTGCCCAACGGTATATACGTTCTGGGTTCAAGCTGTGAGTTTCTGCGATTACTTTCGCGGCTTTAGCCTGCAGCATCATTTCATCGTACCCCCTAACTGTCAGGGTTGACGGGTGTTTGATTGCTTGTTCGTATTCCACGCTGGGCATAATATTTTGAAATTTTGTGGTTAAATTAGCCTGGGGAACTGAATCCCCAGGCTTTTGGGTTTTATAAAAAGGAGAGTTTTTATATGTCGTCGTCATCATCGTCGTCCTCGTCATCACTGATTAACTCTGCAAAGGCTTCTTTGGCAGCTACCTTGCTGAAGCCACCGAGCTCTTCACCATCCTTAGTTTTCAGGATCGCTGTCAGGGCTGCTGCCACGCCGTTGCTACCTTTATCATAGGGAAAGAAGTCACACTGTACGGCTCCGTAACATCCTGCGAAGATTTCATCCTTTTCAAAGATGGGCTTGCCGCCTTTTGCATTCAGGACGGTCGGGCGGTCCTTACTGGTTACACTAATCAGCCAGTGGTCAGCGGTGATTGGATCCGCAACTTCCTCACCGTCTATGATGACGGTACGTTCGTCGCCGTCAGACAGACAGGATTTCAGGTTCTTCTTAGGGATCACGCCCTTCCAGTTTTTGCATTTCTCTTTGCCGCGTTCTTTCGCAGCTTCAATAGCCGCATCAATCTTGGCCTTAGCCTTTTTATCATTCTTCGGGATCATGAGCAGGACGCTATACTTAGGCTCCTGGTCATTATCCTTACCCGCCCACGGTTCAAACGCGTGCAGGTGACGGAACCGGCCCGGGCCGATTACAACGTCTCTGGTTAATTCTACTTCTGCCATTTTTGGGGTTTTAAAAATTTAAAAAATCTATGTTTAATTGGGTTGAGTACTTATGCTGTCACGGCCTTTACTGCCCACATGGCCGCTTCTTCCAATGCTGTCTGAGCCAATGCTATCAGCCGCAGCTTTTCTCCGCTTAATGCTTGAAATTGCGCTGGTGACTGGTTGTAAGTTTTAGACGCCTCGTCATTCCTGATAGCCTGTAGCTTATCAATCAGAGCGGCCGTATCGTTTTTGATCTGATCGACAACGCTGTCTGCCGACGGGTTAAAAGTTGTTCTTACCCGCATCTGGCCAAGAGACTGGCCTCCATTTTCTGTTGACATTGTATTTAAGATTTACTCTGTTATAAAATCCGCGAACGCTTCTTTGGCTGGCTTCTTTTTGCCCCCCTTTACGTAGGGTTCACGTGTGTCTGAAATATCCACGAGGGTAGGAGCGCCATCAGGCTTTGCTGTGTACGGTCCGACCAGTATGTTGAATTGTTCCTTGCCAAGCAATTTTTCCAGTCCGCCGATACCGACCAGGGTCTTGTTGAAAATATCATCATCAGCATACTTGTGTTTCTTTAGTATCTCAGCGATCTTTTCTGGTTTCGTGTAGAACCGGTTGCTCCGGCCAGCGACAACCTTAAATCCCGGCCACTGCTTTCCCTCATTCACGGCTTGTTCAAGCGCGTATTTCTCGACCGCTGTAATCCAGCTTTTTATAGGCCCACCTTTTTCCAGCACCTCAGCCACCTCTGAATCTTTCATAAGATTGGCTTTCAGGTAGTCATATTTTGTGATACCCATGCTGTATTCCATCCGGGTTTTGCAGGTTGCGTAAACTTTGCAGAAACGGCAGTGGTCGCCAGCGCAGAACTCGCCCTTACCATCCCATGCCATCTTTGCTTTCGGCATCACGTCCTGCTTTCCCCATTTTTTAAGAGAAGGAACAGAGATCGTAAATTCAGGGAAGTTGTCCATCCGCGGCTGGTAAATGTTCAGGCTTACGTTATCGATCTTGTAGGCATAATCGTACTCACTCAATGCGCCCAGCCCATACAGTTTAAGTTGGCTGTTTTCGTGGGCTTCAACCTTTACACCGGCTCCATACTTCAGGTCAATCAGGTATAACCAACCGCCGCCAATTATAATAACGTCACCTGTCCCGAATCCGCCGGCTACATAATCTGAGTAATCCAGGCGCTGCTCAATCTGGATGATCGCGGTCGGGTCCACTGCCTGAACTTCTACGAATTTGGAAAAGACAAACATGGCGTAGTCGTCTGCATAGTCATGTAGTTCCTTACAGTAGTGCTCGGACTTCTTGATCTTCTTTAATTCGACCTGGAATTTCTGGTCGCTGATCCACCCCATTTTCAGCCGGATGATCCACTCCCCGAGAGAGTGAGCCAACGTACCTTCATCCGCATAGCGTGATGTAGACTCCGGCAGCAGGCTTTCCAGTCTCGCGGATGGTGGGCAGGCCATCCATCTGGATGCACCTGACGCGGATAGTATTGCGTGCGCTCGTGCCACTAGAGGTCGTCGAGTTTATCCCAGAACTCTTGATACTTTTCTTCATCCAGGTCGTCGGTAGAATCAGCACCCAGCTTTTTCAGAAGCTGTTTCACTTCATACTTCTTACCATCCTCCCTTGCGATTTTGATCGCTTTGGCTTTCAGGTCCTTCAGTTCAATGCCGGATCCGCTTTCTTCGCCATCAGCATCTTCGTCATCCTCTTCAGGCTCAGGATCTGCTTTCTTGGTTGCCTTGCTCGCCCTAGCTTTAGTAGCCCTAGCTGGTTTTTCATCAGGCTCTGTCTTTTTAGTTTCTTTGACCGGTGCTTCCTGCCCGGCCATTTTCCCGGACAGTTCTGCAATCGCAGCTGCCAGTTCCTCTGCGTTGTCCGCAGTTACGTGTAAGTCGATCTTTGTCATATAAAATTTGGGTTTTAATACAGTTCTTTATCCTGCTGTATAGATAGCAGGGTCGTCTCTTCCTCTTCAATTACGCCGTCATCTTTCAGTAAGCTGAATAACACCTTAGCAACCCGTTGGGCTTCTGCCGCTGCTCCTTTATAATAATATTGCATTGCTACCGGCAGGCTTTTATCCTTACTTTTTTTATGGTACTCGTCACACCGGTAGATGATGGCATGGTAGAACTTCTTTATGTGTTCCTGGCTCATGCGAAGATTTGTTTTTCGGTGAACCCTTTTTCTTTGTAGTACTGGACGGCTGCAAACAAAGTCAGCCGGTCAGAGTCACGGCGTACCAGATCACGCACTGCAACCTGGCTCACATCCAACACCGCAGCCAGACCCAGAGAAAACTGGTTATCTGTTGCGATTAAATCCTTTATTTTTTGAGATAGTTTCATTATATATTTATCTTTGCGTTTTGCTAGGGTATTTACTACTACCGATTGTGAGTACAAATATATACTGAAAAAACAGTAGTAAACAGTATAACACTGTTAAAATTTTGTTAATGAATTTTTATGAACAAGGACGACATAAAAGCCTTTCGTGTTCAGCACGGTCTTACGCAGAAGCAACTGGCTACTGTGTTGGGGAGGTCTATAAAAACGATCCAGGGTTGGGAGATAGGCGCAAAAATCCCTGACCACGTAGCTATGAGCCTAAATATGTACGCTGCTGAGAAGAAAGCCAACAACGACTTTGACGATAACGCGCTCAAAGAACTGCACGATATAATAAGCAGGCAGGCTCGGGCTATCGAATCCCTTACAGAAACGAATCGCACGTTAGCTGGTCAATTAGTTAATATAAATTCTAAAGATGGATAAGAAAAAAAGTACTGAAAAATCAGTATCTCCTGCTAAAAAGAAAGTAACCAACCCGCGCCGGGCCGGATCCAGTGACATGAAAACAACGCATCCGGAGATATCTGAACGGTTTAAGAAGTTTGTACACGACTCAGGGCTTACCTACAATGATCTGCAGGATGTACTGGGCATAAAAAAATCCACGCTACATTCGTATGCGCAGGGTAGGGCTACTCCGGGCATCTATCTTCTACAACAACTAAATGTTAAATTCGGGGTTTCGTACGATTACATGATCGATGGCGTGGATTCCAGCACTAATATTATAGATATACTATCGCAGATTGAAAACCTGAAGCTGGCTATAAAAAAGCTTAAAGTTACTGGTCGTTTTTCGTGAAAACCATGCTCGTTCCGTAGCTGGTTGTAACGTCCATCCTGCTACCATTCACAACGCAAGTACGATACTGGCCTTTGCTGAGTACCAGGTAATATTCGTTCCCGGATTTCAGGTAGGTAAAACTTTGGCCGCCCACGTACCAATCCGCTTTTGGCTTTGTTGTGTCGCTGGTAAACCAATAGTCGGTTCTCCCCGTGCTGTCTGATTGAAAGGTCATAGTTTCTTCAACCCAATAACCCTTCCATGCAAAACCTTTTTCGTCCAGGTACTTTGCTGTCCATGTGTGTTCTTTATAAAAATCCTCCCATGGCTTGTCTTTTTTGCAGGCTGTTAGTAACGCAATCGCAATCATCAGTGCTGTTAGTTTTTTCATGACATAAAAAATTTATGGTTAACCAACTCCTGTGCGTTCTGGGTTGGCGTTATACAAATATAGCGAAAGAAACTATCCTCCGTTTTATGCCCCGTAATTAGCATAATATTCCGTGCTGGAATACCTGCTATATAGGCGTTCGTAGCAAAGGACCTGCGGGCAGTGTGTGTTTTTACCAGCTCGAATTTTGGCTGTTGTACAAGCCGGACTGTTCCGTCCTCCATTTTCCTTTCGACCGATACACGTTCTCTTATGCCGGCTTTAGCTGCCAGCTTCTTTAGTATCTGGTTACACCATTGGATTGACGGGGTAGCGGGTAGCTCTCCACCCCAGCGGTCGAAGATACTTTGTACCTCCGGGTGCATAGGGATGACTACTTGGCGGTTTCTCTTTTTAGTGAGTATGTTTATAAGCTGGCCCTTTAAATGGGCCTCAGACAGCCTGGAATACTCTGAGAAGCGCAATCCTGTCCTGTAGCCAATACGGAACCGGTCTTTTATTATCTCTTCGGTTCCTGTGCATTTCAGTTTCGAAAATAGGTCCAGTTCTGCGGGGTTCAGGTATATCATAATCTGCGTAATTTGAATAGGTGAATCTTCAGGTTTAACGCCAGTAGTCCTGTCTTTTTAGGGAGGTCCGGTCGTGCCTGCATCAGCCGATTATATTCAAGCTTGTTACCGATTAAAGGCGCCCATTTGATTGGTAGATTGGCGTATTGTTCCCAGAAGTAGGCTTTATCTTCTGCGGATTTCCGGCTTTGCTGCAGGAGCTCAGACAGTTCAGTCATGATGACAGCTACTTTTTTAAAGTATTTCTTCAGTTTCTTGAAGTGGTATTCCCTGAGTAGCTGCTTGCCGTAAATGATATCCTGCAACTCATAATTGAGATTTAGGTCATCAGCTATTTTTGAGATATTAAATATGCCGATGTTAAGAATATCCATGAGCGCCTGGGATTCCCGTGGTAGCACGCTTACTTCCTTTGCAGCCAAATCCTCAGCCGGAAATTTTATGTACTTGTCAGGGATGGTCCCGCGGGTTCGCCATGTCTGCACTGCTCTGTCTGAAATGTCGTGCATGGTTTTCAGTTCTGCTGCTATTTGTTCATCAAATTTCATAATGCGATTTTATACAGGTTCTTAAATTTTTCTTTCAGGTACTGTCCCAGGCCCTGTATCCGGGTCGTCATATCCAGCCCTCTTTCCTGCTCATAGGTTTGCAGGGCGTACAACTGCTGCTCGGTTACATGGTCCCCTAGAATCGTGGCTATTTCTACCAGGGCTTCAAAGGGATCCGTGGCTTTCAGGGATCTGTAGGCGGCAAGAAACTCACGGATCCGTGCTTCTGAATGTATGGCTTGTAGTTTACGCGTCACCTTCTTTTTATTTTCAATTCCCGGTACTTATTTATCAGACTCCACATTGTTCTGTGGACTTTAAGGGGTGGGGTGTAGGGAAGGGTTTCCCAACTTCATATTTAACCATAATTCGCGTTTTTAGCTGTTACAAATTTAGTGTCATTTTATATACACTTTTCGATATATTTGTGTGGCCGAACATTGTGGATTGCTTTCTACCCTGGATTAAGTTCCGATGTTTTTGTTAACACCACCACAACATTTCAGCCCTCATAGCTTTAGTTAACTCTAAATTAGAATCGATAAGTTTTTTCATGCGAGTAAGAGCTTGTTTGAAGGTTGGTTGAATTTCAGCCCAATCGCTTGCAAACAGATAGCGCCATTCGAGACCATGTAAATCCGACCATAAGTGATATAACGCGGGAAATATTCTACGCCCGAAAAACCCGTAGTCAAACCCAAGAGCCTGCATATAATCTGAACTTTCATGCTTAAACGCCCTGCCAATATTTCCTAGTAAACACCCGACCGTATTGCAAACCGGGGTTGACTTATGTAAGTACTCATAGCACCCGTATTTACGCATATTAAAGTCTCTCTCGATTTCGGGATAATATGCTGCAAACTCAATTAGTTTTTTGTATGCGATTTTCAGGTTTGCTATTGTGATTTCTTTGTCTGTCATGCTTCATTCTTTTTTGTGGTTAATTACTTATACAAATCAGGTGCACGTCCTGTGTAGCTGTCTGAAATTTTATCTCCGTGTTTATGATCGCCTGAGCTGCCCACTGTTCGATTTTCCCGTCCGTATAGTCGGGCCAGTGCCGTTTACTCAATTCTGGGAGCGTTCCGGTGCAGGAAAACCAGGTTTTGGATTCCTGTTTGCGATAGAATGCTATGAAGGTTTTGTTACCTGTTCTCGGCTGTACGTGGGTTGCTGGCTGCTTGTAGGTCCTTCCAACAACTGGTTTCGCCTGGACCTGTTCGAATAAGTTTGTCTGCATATTTTGTAGTTTTACTTTCCATTAAATACTGTTTCAAAATCCATTGTTTCCAGGTCTACGGGTTGGCCCTGTTCGTCTGCTTTAGCCAGGGCATGATCGATAGCTGCCCATATCGCCCGGACTTTACAATACGCATGGTCCGGTCCGAAATACATTTCAAGAAAAATGCTTCCTGGCTGCCGGCTAATCCAGTTGTTAAACCGTTTTTCTATAAGCCCGTAAACATCGCTATCTGGTTGCCGAATTTCTTGTATCAGGGCTTCTGTATAAAGGAGTAACATTTCTTAAAATTTATTTGTGCTTAATTATACTTCCACTCCGGTTATTTCAAAGAATATTTTCTTATCGAAATTTGGAAGGGTAGTAAAATGCTTTTTATTATCATCTGACAGGTTCTGCCAGAAGTTAGCCCATGCTTCTTTCAGGGGGATAGATTTTGTATAACCTTTCGATGCTTCGTACTTCGGGTTTGCTTCTCTTTCCTCTTTTGTCATAGCAGACCAAGGAACCCAGATAGTAGGGTCTATATTGCCCATTAACTTATACGCGGGATGATTTTCCCACTCCCTTGCGGACATCTCACTGGGCTTATTGAATAGGGGTATTTTAGGATCATTGTCGGTGCAAAACGCTCCGCTGTTCCTGTAGCCGCTGTTACTGTCGCCGCTGTTACTGTCGCCGCTGTTCCTGTAGCCGCTGTTACTGTCGCCGCTGTTCCAGTTGCCGCTGTTCCAGTTGCCGCTGTTACTGTCGCCGCTGTTCCTGTCGCCGCTGTTCCAGTTGCCGCTGTTCCTGTAGCCGCTGTTACTGTAGCCGCTGTTCCTGTAGCCGCTGTTACTGTCGCCGCTGTTACTGTCGCCGCTGTTACTGTCGCCGCTGTTACTGTAGCCGCTGTTCCTGTCGCCGCTGTTCCTGTCGCCGCTGTTTGAATGGCCGGTATTATTAGAACCGGTATTAGCAATTTTCAAAACTTCATCCCAAGGCACTTCCCGAATGAAAACGATTTTATCCGTCACGCTTTTATCTTCGTGGTCAATTACATTTCCAAGGGCTTCAATCTCAAAAACCCGGTTTTCTGTTTTAAATTCATAGTAATTAAAGCAGTGTTGCGCCTGCTTACAGAAGTGGAAACCGGCATTACATGGAGATAGTCTATTTTCATGTACGAACTCTTTATTCAATTCGTATTGAAAGCCTCTGCACTGCATATTGCTGTCTGTTACCTTATAACCTTTTACAGGTTCTTTTTTGCTTTTTGACATTTCTTTTAAATTTATTTGTGATTAAAAAATAGTTCCCGTCTTACTATCGCTGTAACTTGCTGCCCATTGCAGGACGGGATCCGGCGCTATCTCAGATAAAATAATTCCCGGTTACTAGGCACTACGGGTTTCCCGTTCATTAGAAATACGTCGTAATCCCCTGCACCTGCCCTGCGGGCCTGTTCGTAAAACTGTTCATAGTCCCAGGTCCCGGGCAACCGTTTTCGGACGCCTAGTTTAGGGTTTACTGTTATGCCGGTACTTAATCCGATAGCTGCAAAACCCCGGCTTTTCTCTTCGGGTTTGAACTTTCTTAGTGGAAAAAATCCCCGGTTCAGATACATAAAAGGTTTCATGGTGTTGTTTTTTGGTTAGTTCCCGCGTCCGGTATTGCTCCGGCTGGCTGCTCATTGCAGGGCGGGAAAGGTTTGGTTAATAACTTATTTTACTTCCAGGTTACGCGGAATACCGCAACTATGCTTTCGTTGTCCAGGTCCGGCACAAACGGGGAGTGATAACCGTAAAAGCTTATACCTTGCTCGTAATTGCATTGCAAAACCAGGGTATTGCCTTTAAATATATACTGCTTTGTTGTCTGTTTCATTGTTATTTAATTATCTTGATAAAAATGCGTTCCAGCTGCCGGGATAGTGCAAGCCCTGGATATATGCGAGGCTGTACTGTTTTACCTTCTCACCTTTGTATTTCTTTATAATATTGTGATACAGGTGTTGTCCCTTGTTTTGGGCCGCTGACAGTTCTACGAATTGTCGGACGGTTACGCCCTTAAAAGCATAGCAAGCCCCGTCTTTTCGCATTACGACTTCTAAACATCTGTTTTCCCTGTCGTATTGTGCGAACGCTGCAAAACTCTGCTCATGAAAAAAGATTCGTTTCATATTTAAATTTTTGTGGTTAGGCCAATGCGCGGGTATCGCTCCCGCTTCGCTCCCTTGCTGCCTTGGCGTGCTTTTATTTGAACTGTATGTTTTCGATTATACGTTCCACAACATCCCATAAATTAGGCCCCTCGCTTTCCGTGGTTAATTCCTCTGTCCTGTGCATCAACCATGTTTCGAATATCACGTTGTCAAAGTTTTCGGGCTGTGTATATTCAGTAGCCCAGGTTCCTGGGTTGTTAGAATAAAAAGAAACAAAACCGCTTCGGCCGGTGTGCCTCTCCCTAATTAGATTCTGAAAACCGATATCGTTTTTTGCCGCGTCTCTTATATCGTTTCTAATTACTAAGCTTTTAAAAGTAGCTATGCAAACAAGATTGTCCGATCTGAAATTATATTCCCGCGGGCTGTCAACTGCTTTATATGTTATTTCAATGCCATATTTAGTAAGAACATCCTGATTTAACTTTATCCAGTATTCCAAATAATCCTGTGCAATTAATTTTTGCATTTGCTCCCAATCTACTTGGTTATATTCCTGTTCTGTTAGGTAGTAATGATTTGGGTCGCTTCCCACCATACCTTCTAAATGATATGCTGGGTCGATTATGGAATGATAAAAACCTGGAAACCTCGGTAGATTAAATTCAAGTTTCATGCTTCAAATTTTTGTGGTTAGTTCCCGCGTCCGGTTTCGCTCTGGATTGACTAATCTATTAGCGCGGGAAATGTCGGTTATAACAAGCCTGCATCGCTGAAACTAAAGTACCCGTTATCGCTTGTATAAATTATGTGATCAAACAGGCGTATTTGCAGTATATCGCCCGCCTCTTTAATGAGCTTTGTTATATTCCTATCTGCTGTGCTGGGTTGTAAATTCCCTGACGGGTGGTTGTGTGAAATCATAATACCTGTTGTGCCTGGGGTATTCAAAGCAATCGTATAAACCATCCTTACGTCAACAACGGTTCCTGTCATCCCTCCCTTACTAAGACGGTACCAGCCTATCAGGTGGCTTGAATTACTAATACATAGTAGTATAGTTTCCTCCTGCCATAGTACGGTATCTTCGTCATACATTTGTTTCAACACTTCATATGCTTCCTTTGAACTGAGTATGGGCACCTGTTCGCCGGCTTCAATTGTCAGTTTTAAACTGATTTTCGGGACTTTAAATTTTTCTGTCATCTTACTTTATTTTTTTTGCGGTTAAAAATTTGTATTATCTTTGTGGCTTGAAACCTAAATTTTTGTGGTTAAAAATTTGTGTTTAAAAGGGGCCGGCTTCTAAACCGGCTCCCTTCTTTTTAACCACTATTTAAAGATTTTTCCGTCCTCTGTAAACCGGTTTTCCTCGTTTTCCAGCTGTTCTGTAATAAATTCGTCGGAGTAAATCCAGTCTGTTATTTCACCCTCGGCTATCCTGTATTCGTCAGCAAGCCCCCTAAATAACTTTATAATTGAACGCCCGTAGGTGCTTTCAGGAAATCATAAATACCCGCTAAAATTTGATTGTCGTAGTAAGTGCCGGTTAGCACACAATCATCTGTGCGCGTAAAGGCCCTGCTTATATAGTTCACCTTAGCTCCTGAATACGTCCTGCTACATTTCAGCACAAAGCAGGCGGGTATGTTTCCTATAGTTGCGGGCCTAACTATCGATTTTATAAATTCAGGTTTAAATAACGCATTGTAATAGTTATTAATTAACCATTTATAAGCCCTTACGCCTGTTAGGTCTATCACTCTGTCGTTTATCTGTCCTGTGTCTACGTTCTTATATTTTGTTGTGCTGATACCAAATAACGCTAATGCAGCATTGTAACTATTAATCAGGTCCTCATAATAATCTGTCATATCTGCGCGTTCGTTCTGCCGCCTGCGGTCGGTTATGGCCTGCGCCCTGCTTTCCGGACTTAGTTCCGAAAACTTGTAAATCGTTAACATAATTATTTCCATGATCTAAATTTTGTGGTTAGTTCCCGCTCCGGTTTCGCTCCGGCTGTGATACTCTTAGTATCGCGGGAATTTTGGGTTTTAGGCCGTTACTATTGTTTTCGCGTATCTAATCCGCGCCGCGAAAATTGCCCTGTTAACGTTTACAAGACTTTCGCCGGCGTGCTGCAATAACCAATCCGCGCGGACAGCACCAATCTTGGATAGGTCTATTTTATTGGCGTCCGCAAATCGCGCGGTGCCTGGTTCACAGTTTCCGCCGGCGCGGCTGTCCTCAACGCTAACGAAAATCCTATTTAGGGGAATATCCGCGGCCCTGTTCTGTAGGCTTTCGTTAATCCTGCTGCTTTTAAGCGTATTTGCAGATGCCATCCTGCGCCCGCGTACATATTCTCGCGCTTGTTCTGCGCTCTTAAATCTATCGTCTTTAGCAACGTGGTAACCTTTAATCAGCCAGCCCTTTACTTTAATTAGTTTAAAATGTTGTTTTTGACCCCGGCCCTCGAACCAAAAACATTCGTATTCGCGGGGTCCCAGTTTGTTGGTTAGGGTGGTCCAAATCCCGCCGACCTCGCGCGTGTTGTATAATTCCACCCATGAATAACTAACTGCTACAAGCCCATAGGTTTCCCGACCCTTAAAGCGGCCTGCATACGAACTACGCTTATTGTGACTAGCAAAATATAGATGGTCAGGTAAACTAACCTCCTTAACTTCTCCCATGCTATACCCCGAACTAGGCAGGGATTTGGCTATGTTATAGGCTTTGCTGCGGGCTGCAGCCAGCCAGTATTCGGATTCGTTTAAAGGTTCGTTACGGGTGGCGCGGATGGCGCGAACGGACTTTAATTCCTCGTATTCAGCCAGCCAGCTGCGGCGTTTACATGCGGCTCTTAGGTCCTTTACCTTCTTTTCGAGCAAAGCGACCTTTTGTAAGTGGTCATGATTAGGTTTCATGCTTCAAATTTTTGTGGTTAAAATGCTAACGGTTGTTAGTTTAATTTTTGCAGGGCGGGAATTTTGGGTTTTTATAGGTTATCTGTTTTTATGTATTCTATAATATTGTCTATGCTTGGCTTTGACATCAGGGTTTTGTTTCCTCCATACCAGTTAGTCATTTTCATTTCGCCGTACGGGTAAAACTCATAAGCCTGTACCCTATAATCTTTAAAAAACCTCGAATGCGCGGGGTAATTAATATAGTGCGTTTCGGTATCGTATAGCTTACGTTTTGTTTCTACAAAAAACCTGTCTATAAAAACGGCTGGCAAATTCTTAAAGTCTATTTCTGCTTTTATTTCCATGCCTTTTTTAAAGAATGTGATTTGCAGTTCTCGTTTATGAAAATCGTTTTTTATGTCAATCCGGTATGGGGCGGGTATATCTTTGTGGCCTTCACCTGCGTAACCAACTTTTATATTTTCCTGATCGACTTCGTTATCTTTAAACAGGGCGCAAAAATTGTGGAAGTCGTCAAATTCTAAGGATAGCCATTTATCGAATACAGATAATCGACTACAAACCGGATGATTCAAAAAATATTCCGCTTCTATTTTCTGGTCGGCTTCGGCTTGCTTGATCTGTCTTTTAAGTTCCGCAATCTTTTCGGATGTTGTCTTTGTCATAATCTTAAATTTTTGTGGTTAAAAATGGTTCCCGTCTTACTATCGCTGTAACTGGCTGCTGATTGCAGGGCGGGAATTGGTGTTTTAGGCTATAAAAATTTTAGTTCCGTATTTGTGGCAAGTCTAATAAACTCGCTGTGTACATATACGCCGGCTTCCCCTTTTATGTATAACATGCAGGGCTGGACATCCGGTTGACCCGGCCAAGCCCCCCAATTGCTACAATGTGCTACCCTCCAGCCGGATGCGGTTAACAGGTCGTTGGCTATCTTATACTGCCTAGCCTTGTCGGGGTGGCTTGCGACTATTAATATGGCATTAGCCTCTTGGGAGGGGTTAGGTATTGTCTGCGCGGCTATGCTTTTAATACTGGTACGGGCAATCTTAGCCGTTTTATCATCCTTATTCTTTATACTCTCTTCGAGTATTAGCAGCAGGTCGCGGAGGTCGGATATCATCTTCAAGTCGTCCATTTCTTCAAATTTTTGTGGTTAAAAATGGTTCCCGCCTTACTATCGCTGTAACGGTGCTGTTCTTTACAGGGCGGGAATTTTGGGTTTTAGGTTAATATGTAAGAAATATGTAATCTTCTATTTCTTCAGCTGTCCAAGTTGGGTGCTGGTTTTTTACCATTGCGGCAATATCCTCATCGGTTGTAGGTATATGTTCACGGTGGCAGCCGGCTGCAAATAGCAGGCTTGTAACTGCGATACAAGCGGCAGCGATAATAATATTCATTCTGTCAATAGGGTGTAATTTCTGTGTCATAACTTAAATTTTTGTGGTTAAAATTATTATACAACGAAGATAAGGTATTTATACACGCAAATCCAAATATATTTTTGTAACGTTGTTGCGTTTTCTTCTGTATTGCAGTACTGGTGCGGCTTTCAGTCCAGAAAATAATTTTTAGGATGGTATAAATCCGTGTAAATGTGTTGTACGGATCACCCGCGTAATGAACCGCGGGCGCGGTTTTCTTTAGAATATGGGTTGTTGGCGGGGTGGGATAGGGACGGCACGGGTTTTAATTTTATAGTCTTTAAAACGTCCTTCCGTGTTAACATTTTACCGGCTGTGTCTGCTGCTTTAACGGCTTCCGAAAATATAGCATAAAAGTTATCCGCGCTATCCACTATTATTTTATTACAGGTTTTCCCAGCGGACGTTATCCGATACTCTTTTTTAGACTTAAGATTTAATCTACTGTCTATGTATCCGAGTTCTAACAAAGCGTTCAGGGACCTATCAGCACCCGCCCAATATGTAGCACCTATTTTTATAAGGTCAGCGCGCGTTAGCCACCTATCGAGCATCAAAAGCGCGTAAAATACGCGGTAGTCGTTTTGCTTTAATCCCGTTTTTTCACCCACATAATAGCGCAATACACGGGAATTATATATCATAAATCTGGTTTTGTCGAGTCTCACGATAGAAAGATATTTAGATATTACCATTTAAATAAATCCATGTAGTTAAGGATTCAGGTATTTGTGGGGGTCATAGTTCGGAAAAGTTAGACGCGTCAAACAATTTTGCTAGCCAAACCCCGCCATCCTGCAGCCTGGAAACTGCCATCCTGCAGCCTGGAAACTGCCATTTGTCGCATGCAAAGGCCCAACCAGCGCACCCGCAGGACCGGACCGCACCCGCTGGACCTAAGATTATAACACTCTTTCACTTTTATACATTTGTGAAACTGCAAAGCATTAATTACCAGCAACTTAATATCAAAGTTTCTCTTTCTCCCTGCAATCCTGCCAGAGCGGCAGACTATTTTTATATAATTCAGCCATTCGCCAGCCTGAAAATGCTTTTTAGTTACCGGCAGCACAGGCCTACCTAATAAGCGATCCATATTCAAAAATGAGATTTGAAAAAGGCGACCCACCCCGTCCGGGATTTCCGTTTTCCCTTTCGCGATCGACCCCGGGTTCTATAATACAAGGTCCAGGAATCCGGACTCGTAGGAACCCCAAAACCTTTTGATTTTTACTTCCAGGAACCCCAAAACCTTTTGATTTTTACTTCCAGGAATCCCAAAACCTTTTGATTTTTACTTACCAGAAAAAGCTCAAAAAAGGCAGAAAACGGCTCAAAAAAGGCAGAAAATTAGAAAAATGGGGTGGAGTATGATAAAAATAGAAACTCCACGTCATACTCCACGCTGATACTCCACTTAACTATCTATATATCATAGTATTAACAGTACTGGAGTATCAAAATAGCAATATATAGACATAAATGCTATTATCCTAAAATGGGGGTAAAACCGCCTAAAATAAAGTTCTATAGAAAATTGTGGTTTTGAAACTCCACCCCTCCAAACTAATTGGTATTCAGTTAATTAAGTGGTGGAGTATCAGAAACTCCACTAAAAATTTTTTGGATTTGTGTAAGGCTAAAATTCGATTTTTTACGTGCAAGCATCAGTCATTTTCGTATCACCAAAATCGCGCTCAAAAACATCCACCCCTAATTACCCAAGTCCAAGCACCCAAGTCCAATTACCTAAGTCCAATTACCCAAGTCCAATTACCCATCCCCCAATCACCCATTTTTAACCAATGAAAAGCTGCCCTATGTAGTACATAGATCAGCCCTGGCATCCGGATTTCCCGTACACCAAAAAGCAAGTAGTTTACCCGACCCGTATAAAATATTTGTTTTTGATTCCAGCCTGGCCTAATTTTGATACCGAGTATGAAAGCTAGAAACGGACACTACATCGTATCGCTCGAATCGACTTACAATGAGAAGTCAGCAGGCGGGCTGATCCTTGACACAACCTATAACCCGAATGAACACGCCCGGGTAGTAGGAACCGTGGTTGCCATACCCGATGCTGGTGGCCATGCCGGAATTGAAGTCGGGGACGAAGTGGCCATGTCCTACATGGTTGTTTCTGCCCGGGGGTCAGTCCAGGACCTGATGACCGTGTTTCATGAAGAGGCGCCAATCAACCCCTACCTGACCCAATGGTCCAACCATGCAGGTGAGAAGCTGCAACGGATATACCATCCCGGCGGGAAGTTCAGCGGCCGGCACATGGTCCCATCACCGACTGCACAGGGCTCGTATGTGGTTGCGGACTCGTTTGACGGCCCTGAGCGGCCTTTTAAGGACTGGCTTGGGAAGTTCCTCTTCCAGAACCCGGATGCCCAGGATAGCCACGAAAGGCTGTTTATTGTGGATGGTAAGCAGTACTGGATAGCACCAGCAGAAGAGATCCATGCTTTTATCCCATCCACTAAAACCCCACACCCCACACAACCCCCCATGCCAAAACCACATTACAAGTCAAGGAGGTTGTCTAAATCATCCCGTGAACCAGCATCCCCTACCAACCCAATCACCCCGGTAGAGGGGACGCTGCTGTGCACCCCACCAGACAGGACAGTTTTTCAGAAGGCTGGGAACGAGTGGATCAAGGTTGTGCATGGAGAGCTGGCAGGTAGTTGGGTTTATACAGATACCCGTAAAGCCCCTGAATACGAGTACTGGGGAAGCAAGTACCTGGTTGTAGAGGTGGACCGCTGCCATGCAGTTGCAGCCAGTAGACCAGAAGAAAAGAAATCTGAGCTCAGTATATAGCCAGAATCCATAACGCGTAACGCATAACTCGTGATATAAGAAGCTAGATTCCCGATTTTTAGTTGTTTTAAGTTTAAAGCCCCGCTTGTTCTCAGGCTGGGCTACATTTTTTCTACACCCCATCAGTAAAATCTCAGTAATCGTCGTATAAATAATTTAGCATTTCTGTATAAATACATTAACTTTGGCTACACAAGCAACAGTAAACCCGAACAGATGGATATACAGGCATACCATAGCAGGATCAGGTTTTTAATCGATAAGGCGCAGGGTGGGTATTTTAACCCATCCGAGATCGATACAGCTATTGACATGGCTTCCCTCAGTCTGTTTAACAGTTTCGACAAGGTTTATGGGAAAAATACGAGCGCGGTTGAAGCGCTGGCGCCGTTCAAGGTAGACGGAGAGTGGGTGCAGGCTGACGCGACCGGGACCCTCACAACCGCGCAGCCATCGATCCGGCTGTTGTCAGCAACCGTAAAACCGTTTATAGCCAGTCAGAGCCGTTACCGTGGCGTCAAGATCGTGAATGAGGATGAGCTATCACCCCGGCTGGAATCGCAGGTCCGTAAAGTGGACAGCGCCTATCCCGTGTTGGTTGTGCTGGGAGGGTCCCGTTACCAGATGTATCCGAACGAACCTATAGCCGTAAGGGTTTCCTACTTGCGTAGGCCGATGGTCCCTGTGTTCAACTATACACTGGAAGCAGGCAGCCAGGTTGTATTCAACCCGGTCGGATCTGTAGCGCCCGAATGGTCAGATGTGTTGGCTGATGCCGTCATTGTACGCGCGATAGCTGTGTTGGGCGTGAACCTGGATAGCCAGTTTCTGGCTTCCCTGGGCGCAGGGTTCTGGCAGGAGCAGCAAACAGTAACTCAAAATTAAACCGAGATGTCAACGAAGTACAGCCTGGCCGAACAAGTGATGTTCATGCTTCACGCTTCAGATCCGAGTATCGGGTCTGGAACGGATGTCAGGGATGTGATGGTATTGATCGGGCAGCTGTGTAACCAGCAGATAAAAGCCGAGTATTATTCAATTGACATCTCTCAGCACGGGGCTGAATCCAGGCCTTTGATATCCGGGTCTTACGAAAACGTACCAGTTTCCCCTTACAAGAACGTATGTCGCATAGCGTTACCGGTTATGCCGGTCCGTCTGCCGATGGGCCAGGGTGTGTGGGAGGTCCGCCCATCTAGCGATCTGGCCGACAGTTTTTCCTTCATCCCCATTCCCCCGGGCGCCTGGAATCTGCGGGAAGGCTTTGATATGCTGAATGACGCTATCGGGCAGGTAGGCTATATGTTGGAGGGAACCTGGTTATATACAACCCAGGATATACTCGCTGCGGGTGTCACCCACGTAGACATGAAGCTTATTGTCGTGGATATCAACAGCCTGAGTGACTACGAGCAGCTGCCAATTCCACCGGACACAGAAGCCGAGGTTATTACGCAGGCTTTCAACATACTTGCTCATAAGCTGCCGACCGATAATAAGGTCGATAGCGCTAAAGACTACCCGGCATGACAAAGTACATAACACTCGACAGGATCGTAAAAAGCGCGCTGCTGGACCGTGGGTTGTCGGTCCATTGGTATTTCAAGTACATGAAATTCGCGACAGAGTGCCTGCGGGAGATGCGCTTTGATACGCTGGGGGTAATTGAAACCTCGGTTATCACCGTTCCCGGCACGCAGGAAATACAGCTGCCAGATAACGTGATTAAGATAAAAGACGTAACAGATGAAAAGGATGAATGCCTGTGTGACGGCTGGATTTTTGACTGTGATACGAGAATCCTGTCTCTGAACGTAACGCCGGGAACGCAGGTTAAGATCAAAGTAATTACAGATGGCACGCGCGCCAATTCAGCGACAGAAGTGGATTCGAGAGCCCAGCGGGCGATTGAGCGATATATTATCTGGCAGAATAGCCAGGGCAGGGACAACAGGGGATCCGCTGAGGGCAGGCACTTCTTCAGGGAGTATGAGATACTGAGAGCCCGGCGCAGTGACCTGGAAGCAAAAGATTTTTACATAAGATGACAGGGATACACAGCATGTGAGATGACAGGGATAAACCCAGATTAACCAGTATAAATCCAGATTAACCAGTAAATGCAGCAGCACGATAAAATAGTACCCTTTGGCTTACTCAATACCGATGACGCCCCTCACTTTTTACCAGAGGGCGACGTGGTTAATATGCGTAACCTGCGGCTGATTAATACGAAAGATGGCAAGAATGGGTATCTGGAAAACATTCATTCCACGACATTAATGCCTGAGCAGGATGAAATCCCAGAAGGCAGCATCACAGTAGCGAGGTATGAAGATCCGCAGAACAGGTTCGTGATCTGGTTCACCCACGTTCCCGGAACCTGGTCGCAGGACCGGATCAACTACTATGACCTGAAATACAAGCGCTACTGGCTGGTGGCCAAGTCCGGGATATATGATGACGATGGCGAGATAATAGGGGGGCTGAGGTTTTATACAGGCGTACACTATACGCTAAAAGTAGTCGGTACACAGCTGGTGTGGGTCTGCTATGGCATACAACCCATGAAAATTGATATCGGAGCGGCCATTAAAACCTCGAATCCGCTGGCGCCTAACAACGAAATCCCGTTTTACAAAGGGTGGAAATATGACTGGAATGCTGAGGACTCCACTGAAGTCAACCTGAGATTAATCTGTAAACCACCTGGAATCCCGCCGATCGTAACCAAGTTTACGAACCCGGATTTTCAGGGTAACAATATCGGAACTGAATCCTATCAGTTCGCCACGATGTTTCAATATTTCACAGGGGAAGAAAGTTCACTGTCCCCGTTTTCCACATCAACGCAGATAAACAGCAGGTTCGGAGAGCAGTTCAATGCGATCTCAGTAACCCTGGACCCCTACGAACGACCATTTCCGCAGGGGGTGGAATACATAAAACTGTATATCAAGGTTTTCAGTACGGACAAAATGTTCCTGCTGCATAAATGGAAGATCGCGGATATCGCGGATGACCAGACGATCACCTACGAATTTAACGGGCTGCTGCTTGGCGAAGCCCTGAGCGATGATGTAGTAAATGAACCATACCACAGCGTCCCCTTGTCAACCAGCGCAATGGAATATGCGAAGGGCAGGCTCATGCTGGGGGACAATCTGAGCGGCTATGACACCCCGACTACGACCTCACTTACTCTATCTACCAGCACAGTCGCGGTCGAAGAATCACCAACCAACGCAAGCCGGCCGCTGTATAGAATGTTTTACCGTGGTAACTGGAAGGCGGGTAAGTTGTTTGAACGGCCCAGATACTACTATTCAGGGTTGTATGTTTTCATGAAAGCCAACGAACGAATGGGCGGTGAACCCGAGGGATACTATCTTATTGCGGGTACGGAACTCCGTTACTACGAAGATTATAATGGGATACCACCCCGTTTTGCGGCAGCGCCAACATCCGTAGCGCTTACCAACCTAACTTTTAAGGGAAAGAACGCCAATGAAATAAAAGACAATACCCTGGATAAATCATTGGGGAAACTATATGAGATCAAACTGTATCCGGATTATAGTAAGCCGATTGAGATTATCGGGTTGCCGGCTGAGGAGATTACTATGCCGCCGACGGAGGCTTTTTTGCACTACAGCGACTATTCAGCGGGTGTAGTGTTCTACGACCGTTTCCTGCGTAAATGCGGCGTCGTGACGAAAGATTCCTGTAAAGTGACTACGCCTATAAGGCAGTTTAGCATCACCGAAGTAATAGGATCTGTGGACTGGGCACTGACAAACGATAACGCATATAACGAGATCCCGGAATGGGCTGAATACTATGCGCCAGTAATCAGCAAAAATAATAGGGCGCTTACCCACGTAACGGGATATGCGAGTGACATCCGCTATGCCGTACTGGGGGAAAATGGTGGATTCAAAGCGGATGACGGCCTTGAAACGGGGGATGTTGAAAATGATGATACGCCTTTCCGGGAGTTTAGCAGATTTACTGCAGGAATTGCAGTAGACGCTTCGTCTCTTGTGAATGCCGGACTGGGGTACAGCTTTACTGAGGGTGATATGGCCATCCTGCTGTTCAAGGATTCCGCTACGTCCGGCGTTACTACCTACCACCTGCCGGTAATCGGGCAGGCCGGGAAATATATCATACTGGGCGCCAAGAAACTGAAAGCCACGCTGCTTAACGTAGATGAGTGTATATACGAATTGTACACCCCGAATAAACTTGAAAATCCGGATTTCTATTACGAGACCGGACAAATGTATAAGATTATTGATCCGGGTGCTGTGACAAGGACTTATTCAGCGATGGAAGGTAAATTCCTACCAGATGGGTTCATTCTGGACCGGACAACCGGATCCGGTGCCTACCGAGGGTATGCCATGTCGCCGAACGACCTGTTTTGGAAAAAGTGGGTAACCCACCGCAGCCGGGTTAATGCGGTTATCGAGACCGGGCAGACCAGCAAGCCAAATGAGATAGCGTATAGCGACGTGTATCTGGAAGGGGCCACCGTAAATGGACTGAGCCGATTCCACGCCCTGAATTTCAAGATGCTGCCAGAAGAGCTTGGCCGGATCAGGTCGCTGACACTAACCAGCCGGGCCCAGAAAGAAGGATCTGTAATGCTGGCTATCGGGGATGTCTCGACAGCATCCGTGTATATGGGGGAAGTAGAATTGATGGATGGCCAGGGTGACGCTTTTGTGGCGAAGTCGCAGCAGGTGATAGGCACGATCAACGTGTTGCGTGGGGAGTACGGGACCGTAAATCCTGAGAGCGTGGTAGTCTTTGATGGTGCAGTTTTCTGGTTTGATTCTGTCCGGAAAGCTTTCATCCGCTATAATACGAACGGGTTATTTCCGATCTCGAAATATAAGTTTGAGCGGGGCACCTGGCTTTTAACGGAGCATATCCGCAAGCAGACTAGCTTGGGAAATATGGTACAGGTCCACGGCGGCGTGGATCCCTACTATAAAGAATACCTGGTGCAACGACGCGTCATCATACCCGAACCGCGATTCTTTTGCGAGGGTGTCGAAGCGATTAATATCAGCGCCGACCCGAGTACAGACGCACCTAACCGGGTGAAAGTGGAATGGGTTTTCAACGGTGGCAGCCGGAGTTTTGATTGGAAATATATGAACCGGGATGGCTTGGTTGTGAATGAGGGCCGGATCCTGAATGTCACATCCCCACATATTCAATACATAGAACAGCCACCGACAGATGGGGAGGATCAGTTTTACCTTGAATTTAGAGGACGGGCGAATTGCGGCGGTGGGAACTATTCCCGGTACTTCAAGCAGGAGTTTGCGTTTAGCGGTACGACAGAAACCGGGGAACCACCTGCGTGCTCGCCATTGGTTTCTGACGATCTGTTGATACCAGAAACACTTTATGTTGGTTATGGATATCATGCCGTGCTTGGTTTTTTTGGTACTGGACCAGCTACTTTGAGTAGCGTAGTTAAGCCAACGTTCCTCGATATTACGGTATCCGGTACGACAGTGTCAATTACAAGCAATACAGCGATTACATCGAGTATGCTGGGTTGGCACACGATAAGTTTTGATTTAGATAACTGTGCTTCAGAACCAGTCAGTTTTGAGAAAATTATTCAAGTTAAAACAAAACCGGAGCCGGAACCGGAGCCGGAACCAGATTTACCAGGAGGGCATCCAAAACCACCGCCAGAGTTTCCGACAGGCGGGGGTGACACAACACCATCATAATGATACAGATATACAACATATCGCCCAGTAAGGTTCTCCCTGAAACAAAGGTGGAGTTGACAGTTTCCGGACTGCTGGACGCCATGTTTCCGAAGGTGTACAACTCCGTGCCGGTGATATATCCGTTATGGAATACACTTAAAGATTTCGGGGGCAACAAGCCGGATCTGGCTATCGGCCTGTCAGAGTTCGTTGTAAAGGAATCCAGGGTCGGGCTTAAAATCACTAATCCTGCCGGGGTTGATACCACATTGCCGATGTCAGGAATATCCGGCAGTACAGGTGAGGGTATTTATACGCTGGGGTGCTATTTCTATAATTCAGAAGCTTTCACAGCAAATAGGTGGTTGTTTTCCAGCGGCGATGCTACAAACAGCATGGGGCTGCGTATTAATGTGACCTCGAATAAGCTAGAGTGGGTTGTTACCGTCTCCGGCACGACGTACACGGCCACAACCGACAACGAATTAAGAACAGGCTGGAATGCCGTACTATTAACCAGATTTGTAGAGGGCGGCAGCCAGATCGTATTGAATGGGGTTTTGACCCTGACCGAGAACGGAACCTATACGCCCGTGATTACCGGCAACCTGATCCTGGGAGCCGGATCTACGGAAGAGTTGGTTGTACGGGGGCTTTATTGCGCATCCGAAGCACCCTATGATTCTGGCGTACAGAATTATATGGCCGATAAATACCCGGCACTCAGGTTACGCAGAGGGTCGTTGGAACGGATAATTGATGGGGGATGGGTAGCCGAGATTGAGAAGTCAGCCACGGATGAAATGTTTGTAGTGACCATACCACCGGATATCATACAAGGATATAATTACACGGCAACCGTGCAGCTGGGATCTGAAGAGTCAGCGCTATTTGAACTGATAATTACTGAGATTCCACTGAGAAATGACGGATATGAGTGGGATGCCAGAAAGCATTTTGCGGGTAGGCTATTTGAAAACTTTAATGCCCTGAAGGTGGGTGACACTACCGCAGGCGGTGGCTTTTCACCGGAAAATATCAGCGTTGGTGAAGGCGAGGTCCTGGTGCTGGCTGCCAACGGCGATGCATATGCGGGTGATATTCAGGGATATGATGATCAGGCAGAACTAAAGTTTCACAGTGATTTATCGGACCCTAATTTACCGGATCCGTGGACGCATCGGGTCGGGGCTGGTCTGTCCATGAAGGAATATGTCGGGTTCGGTACTTGGCAGATGGACGCTGTACTGCCACAAAAAGAGGGTGTTGCGTTTTCGTTGTGGCTGGCAAATGAAGATTATATACGGGAATACGACCCGCGCTGGGCAGAATTTATCGCTGCTGGATTGCACTACCAGGTCGTTGGTGGTCGCAAGGTGATTGTCCGCAAGAACTTCAAGCAGCTGGATATTTTTGTAAGTGCCGGCAAATTAGCGTGGCGCTGTACAAATATGATCGGTGAGGTGGGTACGTTGGATTCGGTTGCTAGCTCAGGCGATGAAGGAGTGAGATATACCGGTGTAACGGATATACCGGCTTCCGCTGATATCAGAACCCTGAAAATTGAATGGCTACCCGGTAGCGTGAAATACAGTATCGACGACACCGTGCTTCTGCAATCCTCAAATTTCGCAGGAAGTGTAATGTCAGATTTCAATTTTGGGTTGTGGTTTCCATCCCCGCCCTTGGCTGGTGCACCCTGGTTGGTGGACCCTGCGCAGGGCTGGGCGGGTGGTATCATAGACCCAGACGATGACGGCCAGAGAGCAGATTTTGAAACTGAATATGCGCAGGTGAGCCGGGTTGTTTATACGCCGGCAGCCGGAGAGATCGTGAAAAGCGGGGAGAACAGACCGTTTTTTGGAGAGTCTGTATTTACGGAAACCTACTATGAGGGCCCGGATTTTGAGTTTGGATTTGACGAGGGATCGCTGGGCACGCTTCTGTTTTGCATGGATAACGATAGATGGCGGGGTGCAGATCTGTATGAATCGGATATGTTTTTCAGAGCCGGCAGCGGCTTATATAGCTTCCATCAGGGCAAGATCTGGATGAACAATGACGTGCAGGCCGGGTTTAATACTTTCTACGGGATTAAGTACCCCTCAACCCTGGGTATAGCGAGTTCCGGCAAGTCAAGTAAGATAAAAGCATGGCAGACAATAGCTGTCGAAGGGACGGATGCACCCATTAAAACCTACATAAAAAGCAAGAACGATGAAACCAGCACACTGGAAATTGAGGACTATGCAGAAAGGGAAGGCGTCTATTATGCCGCGATTCGCAGAGCCGGTAGCGGGGCAGAACTAGTGACCGGAGAAAGACTTCGGGGAGACTATGCGATGGTGCTATTAGAGTTTAATACAGAAGAGAAATTACAAATAAAGGCCGTTAACGTCGGGTTCCGTGAAAGCGCGGGACACGAGCAAATTTAAAAATCATGGATTTAATCATAGTAATATTAGTTAAGATGGTGTACGGTTTACCAATCGCGATTCCCATCGTGCTGGGTGCGTTGTCGTTGGCGTCAGGTGCTGCTTCAATGGTAAATAGTAAGAACCAGGCTGATATATTGCAAGACGAAAAGGACCGGATGGGGAGGCGTAAATCCGATAGTCAAATAAAAGATATGGTGTCGCTGGCTCAGACGCAACTGAATGCGCGGGCGCCGGGGATGGCACAGGCGCAACAGGGGATCCTGGGTTCCCAGGCAAATGCGGTTGGCCAGATAAACAGGAATGCGTTGGATTCTTCCCAGGCGTTGGCTATGATCGGGGCGCTACAGGGCCGCACGAACAGCGCAATATCCGGACTTGCCACACAGGATCAGCAGTATAAGTCGATGGCGTTACAGCAGCTGCAGCAGGCACTCGGATTGAAGTCCCAGGATGATGCGTCAGTGTGGGCTGATAAACTCAGAGAATATAATATGCAGGCAGCGATAACAGGAACTAAGATGGCCAATAACCTGTCTGCAGTTAATGGCGTGCTGGGAACAGCGGGGTCTATCGCGGGGCTGTATGCGCAAGAACAGATGTAAGTTTTAATTACTAAATATATTATCATGCCAGTAGGTTTAGGAGGTGCGGTTTTCGATAATGAAGGCGCCAACGGTTTACAGAGAGCGATCTCAAATATTGCAGCGATCCAGCGTGAAAACCGGGCGCAACAGCGCTATGAGCAGCGTCAGGGACTACAGTTGGCGCAACAGGCAAAGCGCGAACAGGCGAACAACCAGTTGACCATTGATCGGATGACAGACTCGGATGACTACGACCTGTCTGAGCTATACAATCCGGCCGTGACAGGTGAGTTAATGAAAGTTCGCCAGAAATACACGGACCTAAATAAAAAAGGTGACATCGATCCGTTGACGCTCCGTACTAATCTGGAAATGGATTTGACCAGAATAAGTAAGGCATCGAAGGGGTACAAGGAACTTATTGCAGCCACGAATGAGGCCAAGAAGGAGTATAAAGGCTATGGTTTTTCCGGCCGTGCAGTTGATCAGGTAGTGAAGAACTCTATTTTTTATGACGTGGATGAAAATGGTAAGAAGGTTCTAAAACCGCTGAGCCAGATAGATTTTGAATCAGCGGCTAATAATATATCCGACATTCTAGCTGAGAACTCGATGCAACTGGGCTCCGGAAGTCCAGCCAAACTTGTTAAAGCGATCCAGGGCAGGCAGCTCAGCACGGAGAGCGGCACCATCTCGGATACCAGAAAAGACAGTTCCGGTCGGAAAGTAGCGTCAACGTATCAGGGTACGGTAAGTTACGACCCCCTGATAGATACCATCAACCGAGATGCCAACGGAAACATAACCGGGGTGGGTCGCAAAATGCAACCGTTCATTGACCACGACAATAAAGAATATATTGATCCGGTAACCGGTAAAGCTGCAGCACCGGTAATCACCGCGCCTGCATACGAACTCTTTTATAATGAGACGCCAGAAGGCAAATGGTTTATTGATAACGAAGCCAAGAAATATGTGCAGCCATTGCGTGAAAAAGGCATCCAGATCGGGGCTACAGATATCGAATACGCCCGCCGTAAAGTAATGACGGACCTCATAAATAATAATGCAAATACAAAGGCGCTGACCAGAGAAAGCAATACAGTGATGGAGCCGAAGATATCAGTGAGCGTAAATACCAAGGACCCGGCAGATGCAGAGTATAAAGAGATGCGTAACGAAAAAATGCGTATGAGCATTGAGAAAGAAAAGCTTGCAGCTGAAGAAGATAGGAAAAGGCATCCGGAGAAGTATGCCAAACCGAAACCCTATAAAGAGGTAACAACGGATTCGCCCTTCCATCCGCAAAATGTAATTAAGAATCTTAATGCAGGGAAGCCGGCAACAAAACCGGCAACAAAACCGGCAACAAAAGCGAAGTCTGGCGTTGATAAAAACAAAATAAGCACTATTAAAAGCGTATTCTGATGGCTGAAGGACTAGAAAATATTGAAACCAGCGTTATCGATCCACCGTCCAAGAGTGCGAAACTCTACGACACCATGATCGAAGTAGGATTCGTACCCGAGCAGCTGGGCGGCGACAGGGAAACCTTTGTCGAGAATATGAAGGACTGGAATAAGGCAGCCGGGGTGTATGATATACTAAAGGATGTTGGATTTCAGGATAACCAGCTGGGCGGTAGCAAGGGGGCTTTCATGACCAGCGTGACTGGCCGGAAGCTGAAAGCAACCGTGAAAGTCGGGGATTTGCAAGGGGGTGCGCAGGATGTAACACCGATGGATACTGAGTTCAATCAGGGTTTTCTTAACTATAAAAAAGATTTGGATCATAACGAAGCCGCCGGCGTGCCAACAAACTACGGGAACGTACCCGGGGCGCCTTCCGTTCGCGTAGGAAATGACGAAAAGAAGATTGATCTTACCGAGAAATACGGAGAAAAAGCCGACGTCTACAGAGGTTTGGCGGAGGATACGCGCGATATGCCCGTAACGGAAAACACCGACTACGAGAAGTTGGCCGAGCTAAAAGAAAAGAATCCGGGGTTGTATAGAAGGCAGGTCGCTGCCAACACATGGCAGGGCTTGCTGGCGCAGAACATATCGAAAAACGAGAGTCCAGAAGCGGCTGCTGCCATAATCACCCGGCTGAATAATTTCAATAAGGAAACCGAGGAATCTTATGAACAGTCAAAACTCAATTCGCAGGAGATGGTTGACACCGTACATAAGTACGTCAACGATACGCAGTTGCAAAATAAGATCATTGACGCGTTGGCGGTGGACCGCCAGAAAACGTATGCGGATCAGCTAATCTTCGGGAACGACGAAGAAGTAGCAGGTAACCCGTTAGCAGGGAAGATAAACCGTAGACAAATGATTGCGTTGGACTGGATGAAAACATTCTACCCGGCACAGGCAGCGCGGATGGAGAACTACGTGACCCAGACCAAAGATGATATGCCCACCTTCGATGGTAAAGTCGGCTGGGATATGAAGGCTAAAGAACTGGAAGATATAGGCTTGCGCATGGAGCAGGGGGCTGTGAGCGAGTCACTGGACAGGGTGTTTAGGAAACCTATGGATGACTGGACCGATCAAGATAAAGCCGTTGCCGAGCATCTACTGCAGCGGCAAGGTGATATTGATGCGCAAATCCGGACACAGAAAAACAGGTACCCCGGTTGGTATAAATATGAAATAGACAGGCTTGTTCAGAATGCAGTTGGCAGCAGATACAATAACGCCCAGCAGTTTGGCATTATGGCCGGTCGTACGACTGAGAACTTACTGAGGTTGCCTGAGGATATACTTGTAAAGCTGTTTGGCTCAGATAAGGATAAAGCCGTTATGGAGTTGCGGAACCTGGGTATGGACGAGTGGCTGGATACGGCTTTAATGCACCCGGAAAGTGAGACGCCCTATCAGACCACGAGAACTGATTATGGTACGACGACGCCGGATTTACAGGATATCAAAAAAGGGGATCTGGGATATGACGAGAAGTTTGCTGCAGCCAGAAAGCTGATCTCCCAGAATTACGGGGATGTATCCGTAAAAGCTATCGATCCGAAAATGAATCTGACCGGTAAAGTATTTTTAAATTCAGTTACCGATGTTATGGGACAGGTTTTGCCCATGATGGCAGTGGCCTACTTAACAGGGGGCTCCGGCGTGGGTGCTAATATGTCTCGCGGCACGGAGATGGCTTCGCTTTTTAAAGGTACTTTTCTAACCATGTACGAACAAATGAAGTCTGCCCGCATACGTGAGGGCGTGGCTAATCCTGAAACGCGGGCAATGATTGATACGACCATAGAGGCTCTGTCAGAAATGTTTCCCGGGGATTTTACCATTATCAAAAAAATGGCCGGATCCACAACGGGGGCACTCGGTCAAATACTAAAAAAAGTTACGAAAGCGGAGTGGGATGCAGCAGTAAAAGGGGCTGGTAAACGTAGTTTAAGTAAAGTCATGGCGACGCTGGGTAAGGGCATTGTAAAAAATGAGGTAGAAGCTGGAAAGGAAGCCTTATCTGAATATGCATCCGGTAAGTTGCAGGCACTGACGGATGAACACGTATTTGGGGAAGCAGCCGACCCCACGGCTGGCAACCCGGACTTCTTGACTACGTTTATAGGCTGGCAGCCGATGGCATTCCTGGGGCTGGCTAAGAAAGGCGCCAACGTGGGTATGGACGTAAAACACCAGATCCAGCAGTACGGGGCTGACCCAGAAAAGGCTAAAGGGTATTATGAGAAATTATACAATGATGGCGAGATATCCGCAGAAGAGAGAAATCAGTGGATCGAAGTGATTGATAAAGCGTCTCAGGCAGTAAGCGCCACGCCAACAGTAAAAGTAAATGGCCGACCCTACTCTGATCGGCAGAAAGCCGTTATCGCTTATAATAACTATCTAAAACTTGACGCCGCGGATGATTTGGCATCGGATTCCCCAGCCATAAAAACGCAGGCGCAGGAGGCTGTCAAGACAGCTAATGATGAGAATGAACTGATCCACACGGGCGAGGATGATGAGAAAATACTGGCCACAGCTAAAGGCGAAACGGCGGAAGAAGCTGAAACCGACCCCCAGGTTCAGTTGGATGAGCTGACACAATATAAGCAGGAGATTGAAGAAGAGATGGTGGCGAACCCGACCGACATACAGCTGAAAAAAGACCTGGACGATGTAAATAGGCAGATAGCGGACCTGGAAGCTCAGGTAGCAAATAAGCCAACTGGGGCTAAGCCCGAGCCGGAACCTGCTGAAGTCAAGACAGAACCAGAAGCCACTGAGGTTAAGCCCGAGTCGGAACCTGCTGAAGTCAAGGCAGAGCCGGAGCCAGCACCCGTAGCCAAAAAATCTAGCCTTGTTGAGGGTATGGAAAACAGGACCGTGACAACCCAGGTCGGCGACAGAAAAGTTACAGGAACGTTATATACGACCCCAGAAGGTGAGCACGTTGTGGAAACACCCGGCGGCGACGAATACATAGTTGGTAAAAACGGCCGGCTGGACTACGAGGTAAAGGCAGCACCCAGGGAGCAGCCCCGACTTATCGATGACATGGGCGTAGTAAGGATTGGTGACGACCAGTACACGTCCCCTGTGATAAACGAACACGGGGATGGCACCCGCACAGTCACTTTGAAAGATGAAACCGGGCAGGAGAAAGTAGTTGGTGGGAACACCGCGGAGCAAATCGCTTACGAAGTGAGACTGAAAGAGCTCGATGAAATGCCAGATGCGGAAGCAGACGCCTTGCTTGCGGAGGCCACTACCAACGAGGATATCAAAAACTTAATCGATCAGCACAATGAAAAAAGAAATCAAAAAGCCAAGCGCAAAAGAGCAACTAAGAAAACTGCCGAAGGAAGCCCTGCTGAAATTGATGCAGAGCCGCAAAGGGAGCCGGAACCCCTTACCCCCGAAGAACAGGAAGAGTACGACCGAATGATTGCTGCGGAAGAAGAGAAAAAAGTGGTCGAGGAAATCATTATGGAACAACTGAAGGAAGAGGACTCCGGTGCCGTGAAAGTTATATCGCGCGATGGAAAGCCTAAAGCCTACGTTGTTACGCGCAAAAAGGATGGGAAATACTCGGTAACTTATAACGGCAGAGCTGTAGGCAACAAGAGAACTCGGGAAAAGGCTATCGCTAACTGGAAGGCTGGCGAGTCGCGTAGAGACATGAGCACCATTGCCGAGTTGAACAGGCAGCTACAGGATGAGTACGACCGTATAGACAGGGAGTATGGTCTTAAACCTCCGCAAGATGAAGTAGAGGAAGTGCTTGAAAGAGAACGGCCGGCGACTGCCGCACTGATGATGCGGGAGTTGGATGATAATGGAGCGGAATTTACTAATGCAAGAGACAACATACTTGCGTATTTTGCATCTGGGGGTAAAATGAATATCACCGACGCCGTTAGAAAGCTGTTTGGCGGGCAGGACCCTAGACTGCACATGAATGCGGGAAAACGGGTAGAAGCTGAGCGGCGCAGCCGCATTGGTCTGCATTCAGCAAGCGGTCGGGGTTTAGATGCTTTGGCACATTGGTTATACGAGAATAGACCCGTGGGCGATCAGAGCACGGATATGGACTACCGCAACGCGTTGGAAGATGTATTATTAGGGCATAACACCTATAAGAGCATGGCGGAGGAGCTGTATGATCGGCATCATACGGATATGGCCGAAGCCGAGCAGGAGTACTACCGGAGCCTGGGGTTAGAGGATTCCGTGGATGAGGTTACGGATACACTCAGTGACGCAGAATTTACTACATTTGAGGACATTGTAGAAAAGTATAGAAAGGACGACGGAAGCGTAGATTGGGTGAAATTGGAGAACGATTTTAGCGGCTTTGATCCGGATATACTTAATTTGCCGGAAGAAGCGTCAAATAAACTGGAAGATGAAATCAGAAAAAACACAGGAAAACCCACCCAAGAAGCAAAGGAATCCGAAGAAGAAACAGGAAGTACTGGAACTGATGGCGCGGATTCGCAGGTTCAATCAGAAGAAGAAAGCGTAGATGACGAACTACCCTTTGAATCCGAGATCGAGCCACACGAAACCGTGGGCGAAACCAGCCCAAAGTTCAAGGGTATCGTAGATTCTATTAAGAAACTATTCAGTAAAATTCCGGGCTTCCGGGTTGACGTATTAACGGGCAGAGCTTGGGATGCTGCGTTGAAAGAAGCGACCGGCGGAAATGTTTCCATCTTCAAAAATTCAAAAGGGATATATGGCTACCAGGGCAAGAATGGTATCGTTCTGAACGGGGCTAAGCTAAATCTCAATACACCGATTCACGAAGCGGCACACGTATTTTTAGAGTGGGCAAAGACTGAAGCGTTAGAGTTGAGAGCGGCCGGTCTAAAATTGTTTGCGGATAAAAATAATCCATATAATAAAGCCGTCCGTAAGGATCCGTTTTACCAGGCTCAAATGAAAGGTATGTCTGTTGCTAAGGCCGATGCTTTTGTAGCCGAGGAAGCGCTTGCCCGCGCAGTTGGTGATAGAGGAGAGAAGATGGTGCAAGACAGGAGTAAATTCAAAACATGGCTGAAAGATTTCTGGAACAAGGTCAAGAACGTTTTAGGTATTCCCAAATTTGAAAAATTTACATCCGCCCAGTATATGGGTCAGAAGTGGGGGAACTTTGCCGAAGCAATGGCTGCGAGAATCGTCGAAGGTGCACCCCTGAAAGTAACTACAGAGCGCTCGAAGGCACCGACTGTAAAATTTGCGGCATCGAACACTCAGCCTAATATATCACCATTCTTTTCGGAAGAAAAACAAAAGCAGATAGAGGATGCTTTTCAGAGGATTGGTGATATTTCTGAATCGCAGGCAGGAGTCGAACTGGGTAAAATGGCTAACGTCAGAAAGAAAGCGGAAGCCAAAGAAGGGTTTGTATCCAAGACATGGAACTGGTTTAGGAACCTTTCGACTCACATTGATAACCCATACAGGTACGTCACCCAGCTGCATAGAGCGATTGAGAGCTACTACGATATGCCGCACAGTAAGATGCCGCTGGGCCGGGTGATGGAGCAGGATGTCAAAGGTCCCGCTGAACTCGAGGTCTCAGAATTTTTGGAAACGGTATTACACGGATTGCGGGGTAAAAGTAAACTGGCCAGCAAGATGCCCGCCGGAGCTCAGAAATTAAAATCGTTGGCGGATGACTTTCATGCTTACGTGCTTGCGCTACGTACGGCAGACAGGTTGGCCCAGGAAGCTATGGATAAAGAAGCAGATCCGGACGCCGGCAGCAGGGCTACGGGCGCCTTGACGTTGACAACAGCGAAAGCCACTATCGAAGCCGTCCGGGATGCTGGGCTGGAAGCTGATTTCGTAGAACGCGCCAAACTGATGCAGGGATTCGCCAATCGCATACTAATAAGGCTGCGTCAGTCCGGTATTATTTCTACGGAAACGTACCGGGATATCCGCAATAAGAATGATTTTTATGCGCCATTCGCGGTTGTGCAATCAGTACAACGTGTCGCGGATACAAATGCCAAGTCACTTACTTCGGCCAACATAATCAAGAAAATAAAGGGTATCGATCCCAAGATCAAGGATACGAGTAATATCGCCCTGAACAGGCTTAAAGACTGGTTTGACAATGGCCAGATTACGCAGGACGAGTATTATAAGCTGGCGGTGGATAGTTTGGAATCCCAGTTTACGGCAGGGCAACTCTCTCAGCAGGACTACAATGACCAAATGCAGGCACTGAGCGAAGTAGGCTTCAGCATAGGAAATGTGTTCGACAGGTTTGCGAATATGATATATGATAGTTACCGGATAGCTGCGCGAAACAGTAATCTTCTGAAACTTGCAGGCTTTGTGGATCTGGCTACCGATGCAAGCGATATGTTTGGCTACACGGTGGCTAAAAACCCGATCGTGTCGAATATAAAAGTCCCTGAAGGATTCGACTCAGTTCCATACAAAGTTTTAGGAAAGCAACGGTTCTTAGTGGTTAATGAAAACGCTGCTAAAGTGCTAAAAGGGATGGATAGAATAGAGTTGAATCTTCTCATGAAAATTGCAAACTGGTTTAATAAAATCTTTCGCGCAGGTGTCATTACACTAAGTCTTGGGTTTCAGACAAAGAATATGGCCATTGATATGGTACGTAATGCTACCGTCTCTAAGTACGGAATATTTGCAGGACGTAATGCGGCAGACCGAGCGGCTAACGCCATCTTGTTTGTACCGCAATACGTGGAAGCTTTATTGATTGGCCTGTATGAACACATAGGGCGTCCGGTAGCCCGCAGTTTTGGGGTAGATGCAAAACGGACCTCGATGTACAAAGCGTTTATGCAAAGTGGTGGCTATTCGGCCGGGCTGTTTGATGACCTGTTTATTGAGAAAAAAGAAAAGCTAAAGGCCACTGACCCATCCAGCTGGCAGCGGATAAAAACCAGCGCCAGCGGCGTTATTGGTATTATGCACAAACTGGGTAGAGTTATGGAGGAATCCCATAAGATCGTTGCGATGGAGCGGGGTATGGACGCGGAAGGCATTAAAAGCATGGGGCTGACGAGCTGGAAAAAAGCACTCGGAAAGGCGAATGGACCGAAAGATATTACAGCAGCTTTAGACGCAGTAGCCTTTGAAATGCAGAACATGGCAGGGTCGCCAAACTTTGCAGCTGCTTCAACAGGCATGAAGGCTTTATCGTTGCTGTTTCAGTTTTTCTCAGCCCGGGTAAAAGGGCAGGTATCAGATCTTCGTAGGCTGGGTAATATGCTTGGGTTGACGGGTGATGGGGTTAGGTTATCGGCAGCAGATCGGGGGACGCTACTTGCACAGTTTAGCGCAATGGCAATCCCTATTGTTCTCAATGCCATAGCAAATTACGCAGATGACGACGATGAAAAGGAAATGAAGCAGAACATTACAGAATTTGATCGAAATAAGAATATTATGGTACGACTGGGTACGTTTAAGGACGAAGACGGAGTTGAACACCCGGATTATCTTAAGCTGGGGGTACGTGATATTCCTGCGCTTATAAACCACGCAGCCAACGGGGTTGTAGAATTTGTGAAACACGAGGATCCGGAAGCTTTGCAGCTAATGGTCAAAAAGATAGGAGGTGAGATAACACCCGTTGACTTAGAATTTGAAGAGCACAAGGGTCGTACATACGATAGCTACCTGAAGCAATACGAAGAGAACGCTGTTGGAGAAACATATACAACAGAGAGCTTGTTTAGCGCCACCACGCCTTTGATGAAATTACTCTATGAACGTGCTAATGATCGTAATTCCAGGTATCATAAGGACCTGATACCGGGCAAGGTGAATCGTGAATATTTAAAAGGTGATATCCCGCCGGAAGCTGTAGTGAAAACCAATAAGAAGGGAGAAGTTATTACCCCCGAGTGGGCTATCGAGGTAGCAAAATGGGTTAACAAAACAACAGGCACCAACTTCAGACCAATTATGATTGACCACCTGGAAAATACCCTGTTTGGTAATGTTATAGATAATACCCGCCGCATAGAGGGTGGAAAGTTCTTAAAGGAGAGTTATATCCGTAGCGAAAGTAAGTACCCGGTATGGGAGCAACCAGAAAAACAGAACTAAGCATGGACTTTAAAAAATGTTTATATAACCCTGATGATATTGATTTCTGGCTGAAAGCAGATGCCCTGGAAGAGCTAGGGGGTGAAAAGCAGATGCGCTGGGTGATAGCAGTATATGACCCGAAGAGCCCCCTGGTTAAAAAGTACCCGGACCTGAAAGATCGCAGGCTTCATGGATCAGAATATGCAGGATACGAACCCGACGGATCGGAAACAGAAGCGATCATGGGATACCTGAAGTTGGTAAATAGTCGGGTCTGGGCAGCGATTTCAGCCATTGAGACTGCAATGTGGGAGCAAATGGAGTTTCTGATTAAACCGGTCATGACGGTAGGGGCGGGAGAGGACAAGGATAAGCTGGCAGCCGTTAACATGAAAAAAGTAACGGCTGAAAGCGTAATGACCCTGAATGAAATGCTGGAAACTTTGTCTGAGAAATTTAATCCGGATGATGTGAATAAAACAGGGGAAGAGAAGGCAGCTCGTAAACGCGTTTCCGCAGAATCCATATCTAAAAAAATCCAGGCATCGAAGTACAAATAGCTTATTATAAAAAGATAAAGTATTTATATTAATTTTGAACTATGTATAAACCCATAAAAGGCGGCAGTTTTGTTGAGATACAGGGGCTGAAGTGCCAGCTACCGCCGGTGGGTAAAGTATATAATCTGCTCACGGGTGCGTTAGAGGACCGGGAAATCATTAAACGCAGCACTAAAAAAGAGAATCAGTATTGGCAGCGGGAGGAAATCCCGGACTGGTATAAAAAAGCTACGAAAGAAGCCATCAAGAAAAGAAAACTCGATCCCGAGTATTTCGATGAGAAATGCGATGAGTATGAAAGTCAGGAGTGGGATCGCAGGCTGAATGGGGCGTGGTTCATGAATAACGGCAAACCCACCTACATTACGGGCGACCACTACATGTATTTGCAATGGTGGAAAATTGACATAGGATATCCGCATTACTGGGAGGTTGACAGGGAGTATTTTTATTTTCTTAAATACTGTATTGATGATCCGATCTGTCTGGGGATGGACAACGTGACGCAGCGCCGGTCGGGTAAATCGTATAAAGCGGGGTTATTTATTTACGAGTACGTAGCCCGGTCTGAAGAGACCAACGGGGGTATCCAGTCTAAAACGGAGACTGATGCCCGTAAGATGTTCACTAAGACTATCGTGTGGCCATTCAAAAAACTACCTTCTTTTTTCCGGCCTGAGTACGATAAAGCGCAGGGTGACACGCCTAAAAAGTCAATAGATTTCCAGGCAACCAGCAAACGGGGTAGCAAAATCGACTTTGAAGAGGAAAAGGAAGAGCTTAACTCACATATTGACTTTGCGAGTGCATCCGAATATGCGTATGATGGATCCAAGATACACAGATATGTAGCAGATGAGTGCGGTAAAACCGCTGAAGTGAATGTCTACGACAGGCACAACGTAGTCAAACCGTGTCTCAAAGACCCGGCGGGGCGTATCATAGGAAAAGCACTGTACACGACAACAGTAGAAAAGTTAGAAACCGACCGGGTAGGTATATCGGAAGCGTTCCGCGAGTTGTGGCGGGATAGCGACCAGAACAACCGTGGCGCCGATGGATCTACAGTATCTGGTTTATATCGGTTCTTTACGCCGGCTACCCGCTACCGGGTTGTCGATAAGTACGGCGTGTCGGATGAAAAACGCGGATTGGAGTTAATCATGGCTGCGCGTAAAACTTTGGAGAACAATCCGCGCGCGTTGGCCCAGGAAATCCGTAAATACCCACTTAGTATCGAAGAGGCGTTCAGGTTTGATGAGGATAAATGTATATACAATTCGATAAAGCTGAATGACCAGCGTGACTATCTATCTTGGAACGATGATATCATTGAAAAGGGTAATCTAATCTGGGCCGATAAGGATAAAACACGGGTTGTTTGGGAGAAAAACAGGCATGGTCGCTGGCAGATGCCGCGGGGATTTATACTCAACCCTGACGAAACAAATATTACCGAGAAAAAAGGGTCGCTATGGTATCCCAGGAATAACTGGAAGTTTGGATCCGGCGTTGACCCCTATGATCATGATACTACCCAGGATAAATATAAGCGCTCGAATGGCGCATCCATCGTAAAGCAGAAGTCCTCGCTGATGGATGAGACGGACCCGTTCGCGAACGCTTATGTATGTAGGTATAAGTTCCGACCACAGACAGCACCGCTGTTTTACGAGGATATGATAAAGCAGTGTCACTATTTTGGGTGCTCCGTATTGTTTGAAAACAATAAACCCGGTATCAAAAGGTATTTTATCGGCCGGGGGTATGAGCCGTTCCTTATGAAGCTAAAGGGGTACAGCGAACCTGGTGTCCCGTCTACCGAGGGCAATAAGCAGGATGCGAGCGAGATGTTGGAGCTCATGATCGAGGAAAATTCAGACAAGCTATATTTCATAGACCAAATCGAGGACTTTTTGCAGTTCGATATACGCGATACCCGTAAATATGATCTCACAATGGCGACATTGTGGACGGAGGTTGCCTGCGCAAATACGGCGTACCTCCGCAAGGAACGTGAGCTAACAGAGGTGGAAGATTTATTCAGAAAAATTGCCTAACAATTAAAAATAGTAGAAATGATATTATTTCCGAAACACGACTTACCTGCTGATAAGAAAGGCAAAGAATGGATACTTCAATTCGCTAAAGCTATCTGGTCTGATTGGTGTACGCGTTCCAGTGTAATATTTAACGGAAAGTTGGATCAGTACCTTAAAATTGATAGCTATGTGATGGGTGAGCAAAGTACAGATGGCTATAGAAAGCAGCTGGTGGGGGATGACAAAGACTGTATGGATGCTAAATCCTGGGTAAACACGGATTGGAGTGTGCGGCCGATAGCTGCGAAACTCAGAGACATAGGTCTATCTAAAACACTAGCCCGCGGTTATAATTATACCTGTACTCCGATCGACCCGGTTGCAAAGGATGAAGCTGATAATTACTTCAAGGATATCGAAACAAAACTGGCCATGCGGGATATCCTTAGTAAACTCGATCCGGAACTGGCGGGTAATGCCGCGTTGACCCGGATGCCGGGAGAGCCTTTGAACCTGGAAGAACTGGA
This sequence comes from Niabella terrae, assembly GCF_054783135.1. Classification (NCBI taxonomy): domain Bacteria; kingdom Pseudomonadati; phylum Bacteroidota; class Chitinophagia; order Chitinophagales; family Chitinophagaceae; genus Niabella; species Niabella terrae. The sequence goes on along the minus strand of NZ_BAAGRD010000037.1, from coordinate 18,448 downwards.
AATGAGTAAAAGCTACGGGTTCAAAACCAAGATGGCTATGGAAGCAGAATTAGCCGTTCAGCTAATACTTTATAAAAATGACTATGATACGGCTCGGAAAGAATCCTGCGAGAACTTGTTTGATTACGGGGTGGCTGGCTATAAGGAGTGGATTGACGAGAATGGCGATGTGCGCATCCGTTCCTGCCAACCAAAGGATATCGTCATGAGTTTCTGCCGGAAACCGGACTTTTCCGATAAAACCTATGTGGGTGAGAAAGTAGATATCCCGCTTTCCCAGCTGGCAGCAAAGTTCAGCTCAGAAGAAATGGAAAATATTGCAAGCAATGCCCGCGCACACAACGGATCTGTGACATACAGTCCTGATGAAAGCCGCTATAATGACTGGTGGGATGGGATAAAGGTCGCGGTGTTGGATTTTGAGTTCTTTAGTTGGAATGACGATACTTTTCAAACCAGGGTTGATAAGAGGGGTAACCTGGTAATCAGGCGGGAAGTTGACTTTAGAGGTGATACAGAGGGCAGCCTGAAGTTCAATGGCGTTGAGATCCCGAAATTCACGACCAAGAAAAGGGAGGTGGTTTATCGCGGTAAATGGATTATAGGCACGGAGTACATCTATGATTTCGGGCTGGCTACGGACATGAAGCGGGGAAAGCGTAATCGGGCGGCCACAGATCTGAGCTACCACTTTTACGCGTACCAGTTCAAAGATATGAGCGCGAAGGGGCTGATGGAACGGGTCATCCCTATTATAGATGAGTATCACCTGACGGTTTACAAGATCCAGAACTTTAAAAACCGGTGGATACCATATATTATAGATGTGGATCTGGACAGCCTGGAAAACGTGGCTTTAGGTAACGCAGGTCAGGAAATGACGCCGCGGGAGATCCTGAACATGGTGCAGCAGCATTTTATGCTCCCCAACAGGCGGAAAGACATATCAGGCGAGAACATAAATTATAAGGCAGTGGACATCCGGCCAACAGGTATGGCTCAGGAATACCAGGTGCTGGTGAATGATTTAGCCCGTTTGCTGGCTGAAATGAGGGATATTATCGGCCTGAATGAGATTACAGATGGTAGCAGCCCGAACCCGAAGTTGTTAAACTATGTGGCGCAACTGGGGTCTGAAGCTACGAATAACGCACTTCGTCCGCTCATGGAAGCTGATAAAAAGCTGGGGTTGATGCTTGCCAGGGGAGTTGCACAGCGGATGATCATAGCCGTCAAGCGTAAAAATATAGAGGGGCTACTGCCAGCATTGGGCCAGGAGTCCATGAAATTCATATCTGTTTCTCCGGATATAGCGCTGCACGACTGGGGTATTATGATGCAGGACCAACCTACGATGGAAGAACGGAATATGCTGCTGCAGCAGATCAGCATGAAGGAGGCTAACGGCATGATAAGCCCTGAGGACTATATAACGGTCATGGAAACCCAGAATTTGAAGCAGGCGTGGACGATCCTGGCTTATCGGGTGGCCAAGCGCCAGAAAGAAGCCAAGGAGCACGAATTACAGATGATGCAGATGAACGGGCAGGTCCAGCAGCAAAGTGCGATGGTAGCCGAACAGGCTAAACAGCAGACGTTGACCAAGGAGTATGAACTGAAGGCACAGCTGGAAGCCCTGAAGAAGCAATTCGACGTTCAGATGCTGCAAATGAAGATGGCTGGCGCCAACCAGGTACAGGAAAAAAGCAATGAAGGCAAGATCGAGACTGCCAAGATTACCCAGCAGCCAAATAACTTTTTGCAATAAATATAAATACTTTGTATTTTAATGATAAACTATTTAACTTTACATTATGGCTGATAATACTGAAAATGCGCCCGTAATGGAAGGTTTGGATTTCTCGAATTTCTCCGCGTTGCCAGAGACTGATAATCTCGGAGATCCGACAGAAGAGCAAACCACAACGGAAGAAGTCAAAACGGAGGATGAACCGGCTCCGGAAAACCCTGAAGCGGCAGAAGCCGATCCAGAAGAACCCACGCCGGCAGAAGCCCCTGAAGCTGACGCAGTAGAACAAACCGAGGTTACACCGGAAACACCAACCAGTGAGTCTGAGACAGAGACTGCGGCTCAGGATTGGAAAGAGTTGGTTCGTAACCAGAGTAAGGCCGAAGTTCTTTCACTTTTAGGTGATAAGGATGAGATTCTCAAAGAGTTAGGAATCAGTGAGTTCGTTATCAATTTGCAAAAGCATATGGAAGCGAACGGTGATGCCAAAAAGTACCTCGAAGTTCACGCTAAGGATTACGGTTCTATGAGTGACGAAGAGGTGATACTGGAAGGCATACGGGCAGAGAAGCCCAAAGCACCGGAAAGCGTGATCCGTAAGCTGTATGCGAAGGAACTAGCGAAATACGAAACTGATCCGGATGAGGATGACGAGGATGCAGCAGAACTGAATGATTATCTGCGCAAGGAGAAAGCCGACGAGTATCGTCAAAAATTCATTGACGAGCAGAAAAAACTGGCTATCCCCGAAAAGCCTGACACTTCTGAGGCAGATCGCCAGAAAGCTGAAGCTGATGCGAAAGTAGCAGCCGACGCCGAAGCGAAAGCTAAGGAGTTCAGGCAAAAGATAATTGACAGTGCAGCCGCCAAGGACCTTGTTTCCAGTAAGATTTTGAAAATCGGTGACAAAAGGGATTACAACTTTGAGGTTAGTGATCCCCAGGAACTGATCGACATGGCTACTGGCGACAAAAACTTCTTTTCTCTATTTCTGAATAAGGATGGGGAATTGGACATGGACCATTGGTTTGCAACCGCCGCCTTCGCAAAAAACCGGAAACTATACGAATCCAGCCTTGTCAACTACGGTAAGACCCTTGCTAATAAGGACATTATCGAGAGCACAGAAAATCCGCCCAACAGAGCAGTAGCAGCCACGAGCCCGACTACGGTCGATCCGTTCTTAGCGCTGAATGAAGCTGCAATGAAGCGGCAATAATTAACTTTTTAATATTTAATTGAAATGGCAACGACAGTTAAAAATTACGTCTCCGCTATCCAGTCCATGGATAAGCGCGACATATTCCCCCGTATTATCGATATCCAAAATAACTATGGCATCTGTGATGTTATGGGAGCTTTTGGTCGTTATAAACCCGCAAAAATCGGAAAGGTTGAATCCTTTGTGAACGATGCTTTGTGGAAACCGGGTGTGGTAACCGGTACGCCTACTGGTAGTGGCACCGCCACCATCACAGTTTCCCTGACCGCAGGTTCTTCCGGTGGCCACCGTCTCAATGACCAGGTGATGTTCCCGGATGGTAAGAACGGCTATGTTTCCGCGATTACTCCCGGCTCTAGTGATTCGGTAACCATTAAATCTGTGGACGGCACCAACCTTACCGCAGTGGCTACTGATGAAATCAAGTTCTTCTCTAACGCTGTGGGTGAGAAATCAAACCACCGTGAGAGCCAGTTCATTGGTGCAACTCACTACTACAACCTGATCCAGGCATTCCGTGAAAACAGTTCAATCTCTGACATTCAGAAAATGTCTAAAATCGAGGTTACTGTAAACGGCGTTGATGTTTGGACCCGTAAAGAGTACGCTGAGAAGTTCCTGAAACACAAAACCGAGGTTAACGCAGCCCACATTGCTGGCCAGATCTCCGTTTCTCAGTTTTCTACCACCACAAACGCCCTGACTGACCCCGGTAACGGTGGCATCATGCAGTTTGAGCGTGGCCTGCATCAGTATGTAACCGCTTACGGTGTGAACGAAGATGTAGCAACCCCCGGAACCGTGGGTATCGCTACCGACATTAATGACATGATCGCTGGTTTAGTCGCCAAGAAAGCTGATAGCAACTATCAGATCTGGGGATCTACCGCGTCATTGATTCCTTTTGACGTAGCCATCAAAAACCTCAGTTCCAGCGGTGTTACTTCTGCCAGGATGAACATGGACGGACGCGAAATCAATTTTGAAGTTGATAAATTCAAGTTCGGCGGGTTCAACTTCCAGAAAATGCTGCTGCCAATCCTGAATCAGCCGGAAATTTTCGGAAACACTATCCAGGCAAAGGGTGTGTACTTCATCCCTGAAGGAAACGTGAAAGCAATGGATAGCAACCAGGTAGCCACTACCCAGCCTCGTATTCAGGTTCGTTATCTGCCGATTCCTACCGGCGTAACCAACAAAGGAAACGGCGTATGGGGCGAAATCCATGATGGCGCATTCTCTGAAATCAACCCATCGGGTGGTGAGGCAGCTGAAATTGTAAGCTGGATCACTTACCAGTGTATTGAAGTTCTGGGAGCACAACACTTCGGATTCCTGGAAGTTAATTCCTAAGCAATATTGAAGCAGGCTGGCTCGTCCGGCCCGCTTCTTTTCTTTTAATTTAAAATCACAAAAATGAAATTACGCGTAGTCGGAGAGTTCAACAAGATATCCGAAGAAATGCAAGCTGCATATCCGGGATTACAGAAAGGCGAACGGGCCATTTTCAAATTGCTGGGTGGCCACACGAACCCGCTTAACGGTGAAGTCCTTCACGGATCTTACCGATCGTTTAAATGTGTTGACCGGGTTGTAGATATTGGCACCGGAGCGCTTGTTGAAATCGGTATCCCTAAGCTAATTTCGGGTAAAGAAGTTACTGAGGTAAAGAAATTTGTTATGAACCCGTCTGGCGAAGGTCTTGTTCCCGAAAGGTTTGAACTGAATGGCGACAAAATCGAGCATCAGGAGTTCTTTCAGTTCTTTGTTATGAGTAATATCTGTGGATCCAACCCCAACCGTGACGAAAGCGTTCGGGCAAGATTTGTACAGATTGATGAGAAGGCCGAATCCCGCGCACGTTCCGAAAAACGAAATGCGTTGCGGCAGGCGCTGCTTGCTGTTGAAGGATTGACAGCTGGTCAGGTGCGGGCATTGAACGCATCTATGAACGGCAGCCTGACGATCTCCCCGGATGCTATGCGGCTGAAGCTAGAAGAGTATGCCGAAACCCATCCTGCTGAATTTTTGAAACGCTACGGCTCACCTGAGCTGCAAAAAGCCGCGTTACTGAAAGAAGCAGAAACTCAGAAAACCATTCGTTTCGACCACGTGCGCTATGCGTTTGTATGGGGCAAATCTGGTAACGTGATTGCTAAACTTGAAAAAGAAGAAGGTAAGAATGAATTGGACCTGTTTGTGGATTGGTTACAAACCAAGAACAACGGAGAATCCATCTATCATGATATCGAAGCAGCTTTCGAAGCCGAGGGCGGTAAACCGGTTGAGGTGATTAAAAAGCAGCCGGATTATGCGAAAGCAAAACCCGTAGACGAAGAAGCTGACGAACAGCCTGAGCCGGAGTCTGAACCCGCGAAAGCCACAAAGGGAAAAGGTAAAGGAAAGGCCAAAGTCGCTGAAGCCGTCGAGGATGTAGGTGATGACAACGACGACATTTAAAGAAACCAGGCGGCCTTTGCGTCGCCTTTTTTAATTATACTGAAATGGCAACTCTTAATTCATATCTGAAAGTAAATACAGTGCTGGATTTTTCCACCGGTACAATATCACTTGCGATTATTAATGTCGATACGATGCCCGCGCTTACTGGCGTGACGGTTACTGCGACTGTAAAACAACCGGACGGGATTGAGATGCCCGTAACTATGGTGGTCAATACGACGGCGCCCTTGGGCGCTACCGGATCCCGGCAGCTAAGGCTAGACAGTTTAGGAAAGCCCCAGAAAGGCCAGTACGTCGTGGAGGTGAAGGTGAATGCAGACGGGTATGATGAAACAACGCTGTATGAGCCGCTGGTTAGTAACTACGGGGGGAAGAGGTTGCTTTTAGAAGCCGATTTCAACCTGTTTACGCCAGCCCTTTTTGTACGGGACAACACTGACGCTAATGTATCTGGATGGACTAATACGGGCCTTACTAAAGCCTGGGAGCTTGTCATAGGCGATAGTGGGAGTATAGGAGTAAGCGCTTCTGATTCTACCGGTGACCTAGACCTGAAATATAATGGTAACTACTACGATGCTGAGTACAGCGTGGACTGCACTGCGACCGTGGAATTTCAGTCAGTGGTTAATGATAAGTTCAGTTTTATAGACACATGGGTCGGGGCCGGTGATTTTGAAGCATTTCAGCTCATGCCGCAATCCGAACTGGAAGCTGCCTACGACTACCTGGAAACTCAGGGGTTCGGGGGTAGCTATCCAAGCGATGTGAAGAAAGCTTTTGAGCAGTATGATTATTTTGTATCGAGATTATGTGGTACAATAAACAGCCAGGTATCGGCTGCTTACCTGTATTTTCAGACTACTTATAATAACCATAAGGCGTTGCCGGTGCATACAGGCGTGCCTCTACAGCCTTATTATTTCGGTTTTTGCGGAACGGGGACGGGAGATGCCTCGGACTTTATTGAAAATAGTCTGCATGAACAAAAGAACGCGGATCTGAATATTGACGGAACGGTGACTATAGGGGAAATACCAAACGCTGACCCGGAAAACATGGAGTTCCTTGTAAAGCAGGCTGGTAGTAACACAGTTTCTAAGGTAGCTAAAGCAGCTGTGCTTGCGGGATTCGTAACTCCCGGGCAGCTCGATAATCTTGCTACAAAGGCATCTGTCACGGCTGTGTCAGAAGCCGTCGGTACAGCACAGGCGGGCGTGACTGCGTTAGGCGCTGAGACAGCAGGGATGCAGACGGCTATTACTGAATTACAATCTAAATCTGGCTGGACGCCGATATTCCTGACAGAAGAGTATAGTGGTAAGATGATTCGTAAGCTACACATGTACACCGGCGGCACAGGTACGGCTCCAACTGATCATATTGGGGACTACCTGACTGTGGGCGGCGGGTGGACGGATAACCCGGCCCTGGCTGGTGATTTTCCGGAAGTGTATAACGACCTGACTGGACAGCTGGTCGATGGACTTGCGGAACTTGAAACTACGAAAGATGATTTTGAAGCTATTAAGGATGCGGTGAATGCGGGCTACAAACCTTTAAGTCCAACAGATACAGTCCCTACGCCAACAGCCAATATAATGTACGCAGTAGCAGCCCCGGGAGACTATACGAACCTTGTGGATGCTTCCGGCGACCCTGCGACCTTGTATGATAAAGACGGGGTAGCTATTACAAACAATACTGTAACGGCAGATAATTTCAAATCAAGGTGTACACTTTTTTACAATTTTACGGCTGATAAATGGACGTTGATTGTCGAAACCCTCGACACATCTACTGTTGTAGCCAAAGACGACATCGGTAATAAGGCAATACTCTCCAAAAATCTGTTTACGTCTGCCAATCTTTTTGACGCTTGGTACATTGTGTCAACCCCTGGCGGGGGTATAACCACGTCCGGAGGTTCCGGCCTTTGGAACCTTTGGATATTCCCAGTCGATACAATCGAACCTATGGTAATATCCGGGTGGAATAGTACCCGAAATGAAATTGCTTTTTTTTCGAGCGACCTACCTACAGTCCTTTCAACAGATCTTAACACAAGTGTAATTATATCCGGGGGGTCGGGTTCCATTGGTCTTGGCAATAAAGTGGCCGGGGTACTTGCATTTACGCCGCCGTCGGGTTCTAAGTGGGCTGCCGTTACCGTCGCAGATGCATCTGAAGCTGATACGGTGTTTGCGACCCTACAGGTCGAATACGGCGAAGTACCCACCAGTTATGAATCGGGCGATACGGTAATAGATACTGTCGGATCTATCGAAGCAAAACCGATCACGGCAAAATACTTAGAAGACGAAAGCGGCGAGCCGATTACCATTGATGCCTTAAAAAATCTTATCAGTCCTATATCCGGGGAATTGAATTTCGATTTAGGCGAAGATGGCCAATTGTCAGTTGCCTATCCGGTTGGAAATGTTTTGGCTAAGGTTAACAATGATCGTGGATATGCAGGTAGTAATGTATTTAATTTTCTGGCTACTTCGTTGTTGGGGCAAACGATAAACTGTAACGACGACGTGGCACCGATGCACATTTATAATACCACAATGGGGGCCAATCACGGCCTGCCAAATTTGTACAATGCCACTATTACCGCGCACGGTCTTGACAATACTTCGATCGGCACAGAGTGGGTTAACGGCAGCGGAATTAAGTTCTACGTTATGCGGATAGCGAGCGTGAATGTTATAGTTTTTCTGTCGGAAAATACAGGAACCTCTGCGGCTCCTGCGTGGCACGTTCTAAGTACCGGAACTCTTACAAAAGGTGTCGATACGTTAACAGTAACAGCCGTTACGTCCGGACAAATGTACCCGGCCGTAAAAGACCTATCTGTAAAGGTCCTTAAAAATGGTATTACCGAAATGGCATTAGGCGAATCTGGAAAAGCTGATTTTCTGGACGTGGTCGAAAGCTACGGAATTAAAGATCCTACTTCGATTCTTACGAATACGATCGCGCGTGTAGGACAATCTCAGGATCCGGATTTTGATGGTGACGTGGCTGTGATCGTAAAAAATATCTACCGATTTACGCCGGAGCAGTCTGTTTTCGTTATGGCAAATAACCGCTTCCTGAAATCTATAAATTTCACCGATGCGATGGTGTCGCAAGCGGCTTTGATTGGCAGCAATAATGGCGTTACCTATTACATGGTGCCTAACAGCTCTGAGGTTAACGGGTACGATTTAAAAACGCCTACACAAGTAACATGGTCGCTTGGTAGCAGCCTTTTCTATACGGTATCGACTTCCCCAGACACAGCAAATCCGCCTAATCGGGTTATACAATACAGGGGAAATCTAGGCTTTCAACTTGCGTTTTTGAAAACCAGGGGAGCCGGTAAAAACCTGCCCGGATTTACTGCCCGGACTTTCGAGATACGAAATAATACAGGAAAGATTTACCCCCACGCTATTGAGGGGAGCGTAACCGGCACGCCCGCAGCGGTGGGGGATGAATTTAACACCGTGATGGTTCGCTCCTATTGCGATTTGACAACCGCAAGAACCGGCAACCGTTTGAGCCTTTTTGCAGGAGAGTTGAACGGCACTCTTTTTTTATGGATCGACTATTCAGGCAGCATGGTTGACTATGTCGATCTAAGTAATATCAATCTGAACGGGAAATTAATTGAGGTTGTAGAATCAAAAAACGCTGAGCTGAAAACAGATACGTACAATGACGGATTTACGGTTAAGGCTACTGCGGTTACCGGCGAATCTTCCTTTGTGTGTCTGGCAATATCCTAACCGACCTAAATTAAAGCGAATGCCCTTTAAAAAACTGATACCGTATTTTCCGGATACTAAAAAATAAAGACAAATGCCCACCGATCCAAAAAGCATAAATAAGGTTGATCCATCCAAATTCTGGATGTGGGCAATTGTGACCTTGTGCGCGGCTGTATCCGTTGTTTTTGTGTCGATCATCCAAAGCAAGAACAGCGAGATCAGCAGGTTGACGAAGCAGAATGATGAGTACCGGTATATTCTCATCCCGCAATTGCAGCAGGTGCAGAAGTTATCGCAGCAGGCAGCGCAGGCGTATGATACATTGTCTCCGGTAATCAGCGAAGCAAAGGAAAAGATTTATAACATAAAAAATAAGTTAAATGAAGCAGTCCAATAACGCAAGAGTATTGCTGCTATTCGCAGCGCTTCTTTTGTTCATACCCCCGAATGCCGGCAACGGCCAAGCCAAACCCGATACGCTGGCTAACAAAGTTCGTCAGGCGATCGCTACGGCGAAAATCGAATTGATTAAGAAAAACAACCTGATGGGAGATTTGAAGGCCATTCACGATTCGTATTCCGAAGTAGATAGCCTGATTGCTCTGATCCCGAAGCCTGCACCGGCCAAACAAAAATTAGTAGTTCGCACGCAGATTGAAAGGGAGACGGTAAAAGTACCGGTTGAAGTTCCTGTGTATCGGGATGAAAACATCTGGATTGTCGAAGGGCAGTATGTTCACCGGCCGATCATTCAGACAACCGCTTGCCGGACCTACGGCGGCGATACTTTTAGGGTCCGTCCGACATATTACGAATGGAAAAGCACTCGCGGGTTATTCCAGAAAAAAGATCGTAACACTTACAATAAAATATTTGAGAAATGAAAAAGTACGCTGAGACTTTCCTGACAATTGGGTATGCGGCAGTACTCGTGATCTACATGATATTATTCGCATTGGGAACCTGTAACTAAAATCAATTTTATGATAAGGATATTTTTTGAACGGTATAAATTTTACATAGTCATCGCAGCCATTCTACTGGCAGGGGTGGCTGGCTTTTTAATGGGCCGTGCTAACAGCAAAATCAAAACCTTTGTAAAGACGGAGACAAAGTATCTGCCCGGGGAAGTCATCCGGGAAACCATCGTAAAAGACAGCCTGGTTCCTATCTGGCAGACAGAGGTATTGCCGGGTGAAAAAATCTATGTTCCGGGCAAAGATTCAATCGTGTATCAGGAAAAGTTCACGCCTGTTGATTCAGCGGCTATCATATCTGCCTATACCGTCAAGAACGAATATCAGAACACGCTTTTTGACAATGATACGGCAGGAAAGCTGACTGTAAATAGTACGGTTCAATTCAATAGCCTGACGGGCCTATCCTATGAATTTAAGCCCATGACCAAGCAGGTGACCACAACCATTACAAAGGAACGAAAGCGGCTGTTTACGCCATTTGTGACTGCTTCGTACAATACATTTAATCAGGCCGGTGCCGGTGTCGGGATTTACGTGAAAGGGGTAGGGGTTGGAGCGAAATATATTAAAGACCTGAATACCCAAAAGATGGGGTACGAGGGTGGACTATTTATAAAATTTTAATTATGAAAATTGACTACGATAAATTAATAGCAGCTTTTCCGGAATGGGTAAAGCAGTTTGAAGTTGTTGAACCTATTCCCGTTCCTGAACTGGGACCGATTCCTGATCCTGAACCAGAGCCGGAGCCGGAACCAGAGCATAAAATACTGAATGACTATGTAGATGCGTTGTATGATGCATGGTATAGAGATGTTGCCAAAGATGGTAGTACCGTGACTGAAATATATGCCATTAAAGGCCCAAATATGCCTTACGTTGGGCTTGCAAATCCTACTATCCAACGTCCTTATTACTTGGATGGTGAAATAGTATTTACGAATCAACCGAACGCCAATTTTAAAAAGCTGGTGCGCCCGAACGACAAACCTTTTGACTTCCCGGAAGAAGTTACAATGGTGTTTAGGAAAACAGAAGGAACGGATTTTGAAGCCCTAATGAGCGGTTGGGGTAACTACTATCTTGGATTTAGCAACGACAACATCCGGGCCGGAAATGCGAACGGGTATCTGAAAGAAAAAGCCTTTCCGGAGTACTTTAAACTTTCCTACATCCATGCCCGTTACGAAAAAGACGGCATCCATATTTGGTTGAATGGAGCCTACAAGGGTAAGATCGAAACAACTGATATTTCCTGGAGGTTGGGCTACGGCGTAGGGATAGAAACTAACAGCACTGACTTTAACTGGAAAGCTACAATGTTCATTGAGCGTGGAATGGAAGATGATGAAAGGCAGGAGTATTTCCGGGCCGTTGAAGCGATGTATGATATCGGATCGTTACCTCAAAATCCATACGCAAGTGATATATTATTGTGGAAAGAGGACGGTAGATTAGTTCCTACGTTCAAGTACAACGGCAAGAAAGCGCAGGGTAAAGTAGAGTACCAATGGTGGAAAATGGTGGACGGACTGGCTAAGCAAGAACTGATCAGCACGGATAGAACTATCCCGTATCAAAAGGGCGTGAAGTGCTGCGTAAAAGTCTATGACGTGGACGGCGAAGGATGGATGTTTGTTTCAGGAAAATATAATTGATGAATAAACCTACACACGCAAAACCGGGGCTTTACGCCATGTATTACGAGATGTTAAAAGACATTGCTAAGCTATACGGATATAATCTTCTTATTCACGGAAGCCTTCATCGTGATCTTGATTTGGTGGCAGTCCCCTGGGTAGATGACCCAAAAGATGAGTTGTTGATGATTGCTGAATTTGATGAATATCTGTCGGGGAAAAAGTATGTGGATGAAATGGGCAACCCGGACAGGAATGCGTATGACTATTCAGTACTTCCCGGCGGCCGGCGGTCTTATGTGATTAATTTGAACCGGGGCGATAAGAATGGAGAATGGGTTAGATTCAGGGATGAACAGTACTATTTGGACATTTCAGTAATACCGTATGCGCAATTAGGGAAAAATAATTGATATGAATAAAGACGGAATTGGTTGGTAAAAAATAAACTATGACTGACGTTATTAGATATTCCCCCGTCCTGAAATTAAAGGACATGGATTTTAAAGAAGCTGCGGCATTGTTAGGATGCGATGAAGCTTCTGTCCGGGCGGTAGCAGACGTGGAAAGTTCCGGCGATGGATTTTTGATTTGGAAAGGTAAGACAGTACCGAAAATCTTATTTGAGCGGCATTACTTTAGTCGATTGACGAGTGGAAAATATGACAAAAGTCATCCTACTATTAGCAACCCTGTAGCGGGCGGTTACGGCACATATTCGATCCAGCATGATAAGCTAAGCGAAGCGGTTGCATTGGATAGGGAAGCGGCGTTGCAGTCTTGTAGCTTTGGGATGTTTCAGATCATGGGTGCAAACTTCAAGCAGGCGGGTTACCCGGATATCCAGTCTTTCGTTAACGCAATGTACAACGGCGTAAACGATCACCTACGGGCGTTCTGCAATTTTATCAAAAATGATAGCCGATTGTTGAATGCTATCCGGAATAAAGATTGGGCGTCGTTCGCTCGCTATTACAACGGACCGGCCTATAAGAAAAATAATTACGACAATAAGCTAAAAACAGCCTACCAAAAATATTCAAAATAACACATTCATATAGCAAGCAATCAGTAAACTCCCTGCATTTCTATGCGGGGTTTCATTTATACTTACTTACGATCGCTTTAACAGCCTGAAGCATGGTTTCCTGCCTGTCTGCTTTGCCTTCCAGTCTTGCAAGCACGCGTTCTTCATAGGTGCCTTTTGTAATGAGCCGGGAGTTTGTGACTGCGCTGGCCACCCCGGGTCTGTGGATCCGGTCAACTACTTGCTGATAAAGTTCTAGTGGCCACCCAACGCCATAATGGGTTATGTACTGCCCGCCAAACTGCAAATTCAGCCCATGACCCATACTAGCGGCATGACCAAGCATGACCCGGACCTTGCCGGCATTCCAGTCAGCTACGGGGTTTTTAAGATCGTGTATGTGCTGTGGCTTGAAAGCCTTTAGATGCTTTTTAATCCGGGCGATATCATGCTGAAATTGGTAACTGACCAGGATGGGTACTCCGTTTGTTGCTTCGACTTCTTCCCCCAGAAGCTCAAGTTTCTGGCTGTGGACTTCATAAAAATTTTTCTCATCATCATAGTAAACAGCGCCATTCGCAAATTGCAGGAGTTTCGTGATTAGTGCCTGGGAGTTGGTTACGTTGACCTCGCCATCCTCTTCCAGCAGTTTAAGTACCATCTCCTTCTCAAAGTCCTCATACTGATCCTGGATATTTGTAGGTAGGTGGGCGTATTTAGTTATGTCGATACGCTCAGGCATCTCAATCCAGTCCTCTTTTTTCAGCGATATGCAGATGTCAGATATCTTACTGACAATTTTCTTCTCATAATAGGACAGCTGCCCTTTTATCCGTTTCTCTCCAGGATTCATTATAATCTCGTACCGACCAGAATGCGGGTTCATTTCAAAGTAGCGGGCTCTATAACCTTCGAAGGATTTACCCAGCCGCTCACCCTGATCGAGCAGATATACTTGCGACCAGAGATCCAGGAAACCGTTAGGTGCAGGTGTACCGGTCAGCCCAACAACCCGCCTGATCTTTGGCCGGATGGCTCTCAGGGAACGGAAACGCTGGGAATCCGGGTTTTTAAAGCTGCTGAGCTCATCAATCACCACCATATCAAATGGCCACGCCAACCCATAGTGGGCCTGCAACCAGGTTACATTCTCCCGGTTGATAACCCAGATGTCGCCTTTTGTTTTCAGAGCGGCTTTACGTTGCTTCTCCGTCCCCAGGATCTTCACCAGCTTCAGGTGGTTGGTATGCGCCCAGTTATCAATCTCATCAGACCAGGTGTGTTCAGCCACAAGCTTCGGAGCGATGATAAGGGGTTTTTCCACGGCGAAGCTCTCATATAGCAATTGATCTAGGGCAGTTAGTGAAACAATACTTTTGCCGCAGCCCATGTCATAGAACAGGCCGGATCCCTTGTGCTTCATGACGTGCTTAACCCCATGCTCCTGATAGTTCCTTAAATCTTTTCTTTTTAACATCTATTGTCCGTTAACTAGTTTAAACCTCATTCCAGCACATAGGACCTCGATTCCCCCATCTACGAACTTGTGTGCTGAGAAGGCGACTACCTGATCCCAATGCTTCTGGGACAGGGGTATTGTCGGGATGTTGGCATCTGTGTTGTATTTATAGGCTCGAAGCACAAGCGCAACCGCTTTCAGTATTTGCACGGCAGTCGGGTCGTTATCAGCTGGTGCAGCATCCTTTATGATCTTGTTATGTAGCTCATTACTATTCATAATCTTTGATTTTAAATTTTTCGTCAAGCCCTTCGGCATCAATAAGGTTGTTGCAGAACTTAGCGTTCATCTTATAGAATGCCAGCTTATCCAGACCCGTCAGTTCTGCGAATTTCTCTACATTGCAGATGACCGGCCGGTCGTCGTATACCTTGCACATATTGCTTTCATCGAGCATCTCGCATTTACCAGTCTCGTCCCATGAATAGGGGAACTCGTAATCAATGAACTCATTGATCTGGGCTACGGATGTGGCTACCTGCCGGCAGCAGGCTCCACAACCTGTGCATGGGTATTTCATCGCTGGCCAATTAAATTTCTAAACTTACGTACTGCGTTTTTCATATTCAACGCTGTTGTGTATATGCAGGTTGACTTTGTAATAATCTTACGCTCAACTGCATGGCCTGCAACAGTAAAACATGCTGTACTTTCATATTCTGCTTCCTCGACCATCCCCGTTGAGATGTCAAAAGCATAGACTTTTTGGCCTTTACGAAATCTCAAACTGCCCAGGTGGTTTTTTTCCTTTTTAACCGGAGCGACTTTAGCCATCTCAGGTTTGTCCTGCAGCTTTTCTTTTAATTCTTGCATGATTTTTAGGTTTAAATTGTGTCCAATACATCCACACCAGCGATGCACATCAGCGTAGCATCACGGGTTTCCTGGTTTGTTTTTGTTGTGATTGGAGGGATGCCCTTCTTTTTAAGCCGCGCATTCAACTCCCCGATACTCACTTTGCCTTTCTCCCAGGTTTTAAGGAAAGGGGTCATCTCTTTGTAGGGAACTCCTAAGTGCTGGCACATCTGAACAATCAGTTTAGCGACCTGATTACAAGCCCCTACGTTTCCAGCGATTTTCTGCGTGATGCCTGTTGTCTTACCCGGGCGCCATGACGACTTCTTATTATGAAAGCCGCACTCAACCTTTACGATCTCGATGCTGGGTTTATACTCCTTCAGCATCTCAAAGAGCTGGAAGAACGTATAGTTTCCTACTGTCAGGGTGTTACCCGCAGCATTGTATAGGGCAATACCGCTTTTGTCTGTGTCCGGGTCAATCCCGATTATATAAGGTTTCATATATCATCAAAATTTTCGTCATCATTTGCTTGCAATTCAATGTCGTATTCACTCCCGATTCGTATGTACCCACGTACTCTTCCAACACCTTTTATTCGGAGGTCAGATCTACTGGGCCGCCAGCCTTCCATAGACTGCATAAGCGCATGGAACGGCTTAGTGCTATGTCTGTTTATGTCTTTCCTGTTTATACCAAAACACTCCATCGCGATTTCAATGGCGCTTATTTTATCGCGTTTAAACATAGTCTCGTACTCAACCGGATCAGAGCCGTTCAGATATGATTGCTTTTCATAGAATCCCATTTCGTACCAGTCTGCTGGTAAATCTTTATCCAGAAATTCCTTAACCATTCCCGTGCGGTCGTCCTCTTCCGTGTGCCCCCGGCGAACCTGTCTTGCTTCAGCTTCCAGTTCTTCATCGAGATATAGCTTCTCGCCCTCTTTGTACCGCACGACAGCCTCAGCCCATATCTGGTTGATCTCATGCTGCGTGAGGTCCATGGCAATATCTTTTTTGAGCGGTTGCACGTCTATTTCCATTGGCCAGAACCTGCGATTACCTTTCACGTTTCTAAGCGGTGCGTAGTTGTTTGAGGTGCCAATAAAGATGTTTTGCCGGGGGCGATCCACGGTTTCCCGGCCGTAGGCGCCCCTGTAATTGTCCATCCGGGCGGCGGTAAAGCTTTTGATCAGCTCAATATCCGTATCCTGTTTTCCCGCCAGCTCAGGGACTTCTACAATCCATTTCCCCTGTATCTGCTCATAGGCCCGCACGCCCTGATTCAGCATTTTAAAGTTGAACGTATCCGAAAAATAGGTATCACCGGCCAGCAGGTTGACTATTGTCGATTTCTTACGGCCTTCATCACCGATCAGGATAGGCATATAATCAAACTTGCAGCCGGGTTTGTATATCCGCGCAACGGCAGCTGTCAGAGTTTTACGCGTCACGGCTCTTGTGTAGTCAGAATCCTGACAGCCCTGGTAGTCTATGAATACGGTATCCAACCGTTCAACGCCATCCCATTTAAGCAATTGCAGGTAGTCCTTGATCGGGTGGAAGGAATTGGCGCTGCGTATCCCTGTCAACACCTCCTTTACCTTATTCGTGGATTGCAGCTTGTAGGGGTCGAGCGCAAGATGGGTTTTAAGGTTATCCAGGTCATCATCATCCCATTCGCGTGGATATTTCAGGTCCGCCTTGTCCCACGGCATGGGCCCCAGCACGTTGGTTTTGCGGGTGAACAGGTTATTTGCGATCAGGCCCTTAAACCGGGTATCATGTTCCAGGATGATCTTTATGTTAGCTACCGTAGAGACGTAAGCGTTGCTTTTATCAGAGTCCAGCTTGTCCAGCCAGTCGTTTTCTTCTTCCCAGGTTTCATCGATTACGCTGTCAAAAGCAGCTAGTGCTTCCCGGATCTTTTCTTCCCCCAGCAGCTTGCGTACGCCCGGGTCTGCTGCTGCAAAGTCCATCATTGCACGGTAGCTGGGTTTAGCTGTTATCTTCGTATCCGGGCCGCAATCCTCGTCCTGCAACCCATATTTATGTACTCTAACCAAATCAAAGGCGTTCAGTAGCTGCTGGGTTGCTGTGTCAGACCCGTGGTGGGAGTATGCGAACTTATCCTCATACACAATCAGCCCTTTGGATGTGGATCCTCCGATTAAAGAGTATCGGACGTCGTCATCCGTGGGTTCATATGTATCTGACAGGAACTTTTCAAGGACATCGTGGATCGAGTACTGCCGGCAGAACGCCCCGATTACCCCTTTTTTCTCTAGCGGGTCACCCTGCGTTTTGGCGGCCTTAGCGACAATCTTATCTATTTTATCGGAGACGGGCCATTCGCTGGAATCTGTCCAGTCGGTATATTCCGCCAACACGGCATCCACATCCAGCCACGCAGAATCCTGAAATTTGAAATAGTAGGGGACGTCTGACGGGATGGATGGCCAATACATAAGTCTTTCTGGCTGGAAGGTTGTAGGATCAAAAAGTTCAATATCCAGGTGACCAGCAACCTTTCGGGCTATAGCCTCATACTCTTCCGGGAAAACTTCACGGCTGAGAGGCATTACCAGGCGAAACCTGGGCTTATCTTCTATATGCTTGTGGGTTGTGTGCAGAACAGCGGCGTTGTCAAAAAGGAGGGTAAAATCATCCCAGAACTCCATCGTCGCAAAGTCGAGGTCCAGCGTCAGTACGGTGCGGTTAATCACGGATCCGGACTTCCTGCGGCCGCCTTGCAGCCGACCACCTACGAAGCCACCTACGTCTTTAATCTCGTCCTGCCTGTCTTTAGGGGAGCCTATATAAGTAGCGTGGGTTTCCGGTGTAACATGCACATTTTCAAGCTTTGCTACTAGTTTTGACCAGCTCGATTTTATATTTTTCCAATTAATTTCTTTGCGGGACTTCCCTGTGGCTATGTTTATTTTTCCATCGAACTGCATTGTATATCAAAATTAAATGGTTTATCACAAAAAGGTAAAAACTTTATACTCGTTGAGCCGAAAGAAGGCGGGTAGTTTCCCACCGCTACGCTACCAGCGTCAGGTCGGCCAGCATATCAACAAACTCAAAAAACTGGTTCGACATGAGTCCGGTCGCCTCCACCAGAAAAAAGCCGCATCATGGAAATCATGATGCGGCTTTTTATTGTGTGCCGTGCATGTCGGGTTACTAGGAGGTGAAAGTCCTCTGTGGGGGTTTGTAATCGCCAACCACTAGCTAAGAGCAAGGGTGTCCATCGTGAGGTGGAATCTGAAGGAAGCTTACG
>NZ_BAAGRD010000036.1:0-41770 GCF_054783135.1 Niabella terrae | reverse complement strand
GAAATAATATTATAGGAGTAAAGTTCAGGATTTTAACCGGAATCCTAAAAGCAGCCGGGAAAATGCTCCCCATACAGATTTTTATTCAAATATCATAGGCCGTCCTCGTTGGATGTTTACAAAATATTTGCCTTTTCTGCCCGGCTTCTATTTTAATGGTCGCTTACTGTCCCGTCAAATGTACATAGTGCGCCGCTTCCTATATTTTCTGACCTCGCTAAAGGAACAAGTTTGGACAGGCTCAGATATGGCAATTTTTGAACCTGCGGCATTAAAGCCGTACGGCTAATACACGACAACTAATGAAGTGTCGGGGAAAAGTAATTACTATTTAACATAATATCATAGTTTAGCTTTCTTAAACAATGCGGGTTTTAGGGAACTTTGACTACACCCGGCGGTGACTTCTATATGGATTCCTGGTTTAAAGACGCTAGGTTGTTTATTAAGATATATGAAGCCTGAGGTATACGTTTCTGGTAAATCTATGGGATAAAATAGACCGCGAAAGCTGCTGATGTGGTGATGATTGGAACCAAAAAAAGATATTTTTATTGGAAAAGAATGAAACGCGTGCATCTCCTAGTCCATCAGATTTCTGCTGCGTTTAAAATACCGTTGAAATTCCTAATGTTTTTTTCAAAAAGTTGATTGACGGGAAAATAATTGTACAAATTGTATAATTTATCGTATCTTTATATTAATCTGCTGTAATGAAAGTTAAAATAATCAGGATCAAAGATGGTCAAGAGATTGATGGGCAAATAATACAGGCTGGGGCGAAAACACCTTTGCCGTCATTAACTGATGGGTGGCGTTTCAATTTCAAAAGCAATACTAGGAAAGAAAAGCTTATAACATATGTTTTGATATGCGACGAGAGTCCGACAATAATAGAGGGGTGTCTTAGTTTCAAGATGAGAGATCAGCATGAGCCTTACATGTCTTATATAGAAATAGCACCACATAATAAATATAAAGACAGAAAATATGATGATGTAGCTGCCTGCCTTATAGCTTTTGCCTGTAGGTTGAGTTTTATTCATGGTGAAGGTGATTTTAAAGGATGGCTCACATTTGATGTTAAAGAGCAGCGCCAGCAGGATGAGACCAAATTGATGGCTCTATATTGTGAAAAATATGGTGCTCTTAGATTCGGACATACCACGACAATGTGTATATCGCCCGAACAAGGTGAAAAATTAATAAAGGAATTTTTAAATAAATAACAATGGTACGCAATAAAGAAATACAGGCAACAGATATATGGAATGAAGATAAAAAGAGTAACTTAAAGTCTTTTATTCTTTCTCATTCTCAAAAGCAATCAAAAGAACGAAAGCTTAAAAACGAACTTTTGGCCGTTCAGTATCAAATAGAAGATTATATTGAGAACGAACATATAGTTGAGAAAAAAAAGATTCTGGATTTCGTAAAACTGTATCTAAAAGCTTTCAATGCGACACAAAAAAGCCTCGCAGACCTTTTTGAAATGCAGGATAGCAACTTACATAAATATCTTACCGAAGGTCGAAAATTAAACGCTAATATAGTACTAAAACTTAGTGCCTTTACACACACTGATCCTGAATATTGGTTTAGAATTGAGGTGAAAAATGAATTGCTTAATGTAGCCAAAGAAAAGGTTACAGAATACAAAAAGTACGATTATAAAAATTTACTTAAGGGTTCGAATAGCTAATTGCAATAGTGTAACAGATAAGTATTTTTCACTGCAAAAGTAATTTTCAACATAGAGTTAAATAGGCGGAAAAGGTGCGAAAATGCCAGTGAAGCTATTCAAGCCGGACTTCGGCTGCTTGAAGAAGAAGAAAATAAGGTTCAGGTATTGAAAAAAGCTTTTGACGAGGGAATTCGCAACGGAGTCGCAAAGGGTTTCGATGTCCAAAGACGT
Source organism: Niabella terrae (assembly GCF_054783135.1). NCBI lineage: Bacteria > Pseudomonadati > Bacteroidota > Chitinophagia > Chitinophagales > Chitinophagaceae > Niabella > Niabella terrae. Next base: position 39,855 of record NZ_BAAGRD010000036.1, on the reverse strand, counting down.
TTAGCTACTTTAAAAGGGATAGGTATGTGTTAATTATTTATGCTTTTGAGGATCTACCGAAAATTGGTGTCATATCTACGAAGTCTGGAAGGAAAATCGGGGCGATAGTTTTAATAGATCTCGAGCTGTTGCTCCTTTTAATTTTAGTCCTCGATAATCTCCTCCCCTCCTTAAATTTATGGTAAGGCTGGAATTGTGTTAAATCGTTGCCCTCCAGTAAAACGAAAATAATAAGAGGCCCCGGCAGCAGGGAATGCCTGTGCATATACGAGACCATTTCGTCCACTGCTAACAGAAAATGAGCTTAAATTCCAATTGTCATAATCAACCACACTGAAAGTAGCTCTGGTAGTAAATTCCAGGACGAAGCTTTGAATGTCTTGTTTTTGTACCGCTCGGTTTAAAGTCAAATGAATTGTTTGTATACTGTTATCCACCCATCGGGCGCCATTATTTACATTATTAAAAATTTGTTCAGTACCATCAGTGTATTTTATAGTCATATTAATATTATCATTTCCACCTCTAAGATCATCGTTACCTGTGTAAAAGGTTGCATACAAATGGCGCACACTACCCTCTGCCTGTCCCTCTGGGTAATTCACATAATCCCGTGTTGGAACGTGGCTGTCATCATATCTCTTGTTTACAAAGTAAGTGCGCCAGGCATATCCGGTTTCCACTTCAAAAAAGCATTTTTTAAGTAGATCGGGAACCAATGTGCGAGTGACATTACTTTGATTAGGGTTGTAAATGAATATCTTACAATCGCCCTTATTGGCTCCCATGTCGCCTCGGTAACGACCGATGGCGTAGCCTACGCCTAATACGACATGCCTCCCTCCATTTACATCATTTATGCCCAATACACCACCTGCAAATAATCCGAGAGGTCTGGAAGTATTTGCATCAATAGACTTTATTAACGATTCCAATTGTCCGCCGTTTGTTCCCTGCAACCCCCATCGAAAAATTTCATTTGCTCTCGTATTATAGGAAACTTCAAGTTCGCTCCATTTTTCGTTCACATCCCAAATTGAATGGTTCTGTCTTGAAAATATATACGATTGAAGTGGTGTTTCGTTTGCTGGCGCGTAAGATTGTTTTGGTATCGGCATATGGTGGTTAAAATAGTCTAGTGCGGTATATACCATACCGCCACACAAACCACCCCAACGCAGGAAATCTTCTCCATTAAATGTATTGATGAAACAGAAACCATGCGTTTCTGGTATAAAAGATGTAACCCGCCGTTGATCATTTGTCCATTTTATTAAATGCCATTTTTCATCAGTTGTTTTATCACGATTTCTAAAGCTAATTCCGGCATTTTCAACATTTCGGTGATTCGGTAAGAACATATAGAATCCTTTTTTGGAAACGACATTGTAAAAGCCATCTTCTGTATTTTCCAGCCGCCATAACTGCGTTTCAGCATTGCTATATGGCATAACTGTAAGGACAAAACCCTGAGTAAGACATAAGCCGTTTTCTGTTTCTATTTTAAAATAGCCATCATTTTGTGGCACCAGTTTCCAATATTGTCTGGCCGGACTATTTATAAAGGAATTCATAAGCACCTGGGATTGGGCCACAGGTTCATCCCCTTTAACTGTGAGGTATCGGTAGTCCCTGGCCGTCCGAATTAAGAAAGATCCGGATTGAAAAAATTCTTCATCAGCTGTTGGCAGGCGTGCTGAAATGGTTTCCGTTCGTGGCGCGGCCGCGTCATATACCGGTGACGCCGTGGCCGGTTCCTTTTCCTTCTTAAATAGGTTGGTGAGATCTGCTTTTGCTTTAGGCTTTCTATCGAAATATTGCCCGTCAATATCAAAGCCTATGTTCCATTTATTGCTGCTAAAGAATGCTGAATACATCATTCTTATCTGCGCAGTGTCACTTGCTTTCTTTACTTTAAATATGAGTTGATTGCCCTGCCTGCGTATCATTCCCACTTGAATCAGGGCATTCAGGACTTTCTCTTCCTGGGTGTTTTGAGCGCATACTATAACTGGCGTTCCAAACAAAACTGTTATTATGAGCAGCATTAAAACTTTCACGATATTAATGAGGAGTTTGTAACTGCAAAATAACTTACCCTCCTATTTTCGGGCAACTACATATTTGGGTAGTGTCTGAAAGATTTTTCGGGAGGCTTTTCGCGCGACTATGGACAAGTTTTTCAAGAGTTCTTTTAGGGGCTCTACTGGTATCCGATAAACTTTTGTTCCGCTTTTACAATATTTTCAAAGAATTCCCTAAGTTCGACATAGTCTGCGGCCGCAAAGACCGGCTCCCGATTATTGGTGAATTTTCGGGTAATTTCCATTTTTGTAGCTGAGCTTAAATACTGGATGTGAAATGAGTGTTTAGGTGCCCTGAATCCGGACATACAGCCGGCATTAAAACATGTAAAATGACCGGCATTAAATGATACCCGTCAGTGCCTGTATTCATTCATCAGCCATGCCAGGTCAAATCTGGCGACCGCGGTATACCGGGGACGGCCTCTTCCATACAGCAATAAGAAGCTGCCGTCTTTCAGAACAATTATATCGGAATAATTAGCGGGTCCTTCAAATATGATTTTAGGATTTGACCAATGCTTCCCTGAATCTGCAGAATAACTGACTCCCAGGTTATTTCTTCCGGGCCCCATAGGCCTGCTGCAGACCATAAACCGCTTTCCCTGAAAACGGAACGTATTAAAGCCCGCGTCGACAGCCGTAAACGGGGGAATCCGGCTTCGTACAGGCCAGGACCAGGTGATACCTCCATCGTAACTATAGGACACGCCCCTGCCGGTATGATTTCCCAGCTCGCTTAAACGGGCATTTAGCAATAATGCATCACCTCCCAGTAGTATAATCCTTGATTCATTCGCAGTAAAACTGTCCACACCCGGTATAAATCCTCCGGGTTGCCAATGATTGCCATGATCATCACTGTAAATTACCGAAACTCCATATTTTCTCTGGTGAACGGGCAGTTTGACTGGAAACCGGTGCCAGACCTGTACTACCATTCGACCGTTTTCCATAGTGATGCCGTGACCGGGCCCTGGCAAATGAAAGGGTCGGCCAAGCGGATCGCCCTGCATCAGGAAACTGATGTCTCTCGGGCGTGACCAATTTATCCCATGATCGTCACTGGTTATAAAGAAAAGCTGTGTGGAATCATTATGAAAATTCCGGGCGAAGAATAAAAAAATCTTTCCGGTTTTCTGGTCTATGACCGGCGTTGGATTGGCATAGCTGGCGCCAGCTGTACTTTTAACAACCGGAACTGAGGGCGACCAGGTTTCCCCCTTATCCAGACTGCGCTTCAGAATGATATGATGTGGACTGGCATCCCCTTTATCGATACGTCCTTCGGCAAATGCGAGTAGGTTGCCATTGCTGGCTTCAATAAGGCCATAGACAAAATGCTCTTTAATTCCGTAACTGCTATCGACTCCCTGAGGCCAGATGACGGACTGGTGAATATACTGTGCTGCTGCCCCTAACTGACCTAAAATCAGCAGGCAGGTCACCATTAATCGCAGTAATATTGCCAGCCTAGAAATCATTTTCTCCCAGTAAAACACCCGGTTGGTATAAGGCCGATTCAGGTATTGTCACAAATACCATTTTTTCATAAGGTGATTTCCTGCCGGCTTCAAAGAAAAGTCCAATCTGACCATCCTTCAGTCTGCTTAAAGAGGAATAGCCGCCGGGGCCTGCATAAACCAATTTACTGTTGGACCAGCTTTTGCAATCATCCAGACTGAGCTTAAGCGTCAAATGCGTTCTTCCCTCCGGGACAGCGGGATTAAAGAAAAGATGCCGGGTCGACTTGCCTTTAGATCCAAGGTTCAGGATACTGGCTTGACAAACTGATTCCACCAGTTGTAAATCATGAACAACAGGCGACCAGGTGATTCCTCCATCCTTACTGTAGGATATTGCCCGGCTATGATGCTGGTTATAGGAGCGCATATTCATCAGCAGACTGCCATCAGAAAGCTCTGTGACCTGACTTTCGTTACATCCGGGTGTAATTGATGCACTGCGTAGCCAGGTTTTTCCATGATCATCTGAATAAAGTACATGGGCTCCATATCCGTAGGGACCTTTCCCAATTCTTGCTGACGGATCGTCATAACTGTGATTGGCCGGAATGACCAGACGTCCTTTATAAATGCCGTTTTGTATCTGGATGCCGATTCCAGGCCCTGTCGCGTACCAGCCCCAGGAAGTATCCCGGGCGACATCCTTCAGACTTTGTGGACGGGACCAGTTGAGGCCATCATCATCAGAATAACATATATAGGGTATTCTGGGGGCGGAAGACTGCTTGCGTATGATTGCTTTTTCTCCGTCATTCCCGTTATTCCATGTCATCATTAGCCAAATACGACCCGTTTGCTGATCTACAACCGGACAGGGATTACCACAGGTATTGCTGCCATCATCCCAAACGACCAGTTCATCACTCCAGGTCCTGCCATTGTCTTCCGAACGTTTTACCAGCAGGTCAATATCTCCGGTATCTCCTTTTTCCCTTGCTTCACAAAATGCCAGCAGTGTGCCCTGTTTTGTCGTAATTAAAGACGGGATTCTGTAATTATTGTATTTACCGGTTCCTTTTTGCCAGAGAATTGACGGGCGAAGATCCTTATGCTGAGGCGGCCTGTAGGCGACCATTAACAGGATCGCAGGCACTATCACTATAAATGCTAGTATTAATTTTGCATGTTTCATTTGTAATTTTTTTATTGTGCGGATGGGTCCGCTAAACCAGCGTTATATGAATGAAATCTATGGTGCATGACACTGACGATATTCATTCAGAAGCGCCCCGAGTCTGCGTTCTGCCTTTCTGTATTTCCTAATGCCGGCCAGGTTAAGGGACTCGATGGAATCGACACGCATATCATAAAGTTCCCGGGATTCAACCAGGCCGTCCTTTAAACGATACCATAGGGTATAGCGCCAGTCTGAGGTCCTAATGGTATAACCCATATGTGTTGGTCGGCCGGTGGTGATCGCGTTATAAGGTCTCCCAAACTGGCTGTAGGCCGGATAGGTCCATTTCATTCGGGGATGATTCAACAGGGGTTTCAGACTTTTTCCTCCTAAACCGGTCATAGGGGGAAGATCACAAAGGTCCAACAAGGTAGGGTAAATATCCAGTGCTTCGACGATGGCCGGTGTGACGGTGCCTTGATGCGCGCCTCCCGGGACGGAGATGATCAGGGGAATTCTGGTGTCCAGTTCAAAATTGGCAGATTTACACCAGAGATCCTGTTCCCCCAGATGGTAACCATGATCGCCCCAAAGCAGGACGATAGTTTGCTGCCGTAATCCCAATCGATCCAGTTCATCGAGAATTTTACCAATCTGCGCATCGACAAAACTGATACAGGCATAATAAGCCTTTATCAGCGCTTCTTGTTGCTGCGCTGACAATGGTCCGGAATCGGCAATATCCGTATATCCACGTAGTTCCTGAGAATGGTGAAAGGCTATTTCAGGCGCATTGCGGGGTCTGGCATTGAATGCAGTCGGAGCAAACGCGGTATTTTCATATAGCTTCAGGTATTTTTGCGGGGCATTGAATGGCAGATGCGGTTTTTTGAATCCTGCTGCCAGAAAAAAAGGCCCACCCGAATTTTTAAAACTTCTAAGTGCCTGTATCAATTCATTGGCAATTTTACCATCCGGATATTTATCATCGGCACCCGGAGTGAACTCATAAGCAGCCGCCTTCCCTTTTTTTTGATTTTGAGGTAGGAAGTATTCCTCGCTGCGTAGCGACAGATTCTGTATAGAAGGTAGGGACCAGGAAGCTTCATCCTGCGTATTTCTGGACCCGTGATATATTTTTCCGATGCCCCGGGCAATATATCCAGCCTTGCGAAAAGCCTGCGGCAGTGTGACCAGGTCCGGATATTTTTTGCGAAAATGGGTAACCAGGTCTGTTACCCCGATGTCATCAGGCCGGCGTCCCGTCATGACCGAGCTGCGCGAAGGATTGCATACCGCCTGCTGACAATAGGCACGGTTGAATAAAATGCCCCGGGAAGCAAGCTGATCCATAAATGGCGTGATAGCTTTTGCATCCCCATAGCACCCCAGGCTGGGCCGAAGGTCATCGATGGTGATCAACAGCACATTAAATGGTTTTCGGTTAGGCCTGGCATGAACCCAAACCTTATTAAATACGGTGAACAAAAGGAAGCTAATGATAATCTTTATCTTCATGTAACGGCTTATTTTTTACTGAAAACTGCTTTGGCTTTTCTCCGCAGCATTACCTTCGATACACCACAATCCCTTCCTGTGGACTTTCCACACCCCCCTCCCCCGCTATCACCAGGGTGCCATCTGCTGCAAAGACGGCATCCGTGTTTCCAATAGGATCCGCATAGCCCCGGTAGGCCGTCTTGGTAAACAAATTGCCCAGGGTGCTGAAGGTACTGCCGCCATCCGTACTACGGAACAGCTGGGGACTGACGCCAAAATTGGGACCGCGATAGGTTTCGGGATCACGGGTGCGACCTGAGGCATTGATTAAATAAATATCCCCCTTCTCATCCGTCAAAGCGATACCTCCGATCATATAACCGCCCGTCAGACTGGTGCCATCGGATTCCATAGCTTCGGGAACTGACCAGGTCTCTCCTCCGTCACTACTGTAAGTGATCAATTTACTTTGGGGGGAAGCATTCCCGTGGGTCAGGATCAGCAACAATCTGGAATCAGCCAGTTCCATGACCGATCCTGCCGAAATATTCAAACCTTCCAGCCCCTGACTGGTATGCCAGCTATTACCCTGATCATCGGAAATAGCGAGTTTTAAAACTTTACCTCCATAGATCACTGGCATGACCAACCGGCCATTCTTTAGTTCTATACCATGTCCGGTACTGCTTTTCAAATAGCCATTGGCCGGGTCTTCCAACTGTGTGGTTAAATCAACCGGAGATGACCAGCTTTGACCATTATCATTTGAAACGATCTGATACATCGTTTGTTCTGGCGTGTAACTAAAGTTTCCATTGACCTCGGTCAGCGAGATTTTATTGTAATGCAGAATGATTTTACCATCCGCAGTATTCAGCACCTGTGGGAACCCATACGTATCATCAGTTCCCGAACCTGCAATCACTTTTAATTCCCTATCCCAGCCGACACCGTTATTTACGGAACGGGACATCACGATATCAGTATTTCCTACGGCCATTGTCTGCTGTGCCACTCTTTCAAAAGCTGAACCGGGTTGAGACCGACCCTCTGCGAACAGAAGCAAATCCCCATTGGAGGCTTTAGTGAGTGCAGGTGCCTGCAGCCGGTTATAGCCCTGCTGATGTTCATACATGGCGTAGTCCACCGTATACATATCTGAACTCTCCAGATAAAAGTCATGCACCGTGACAAAATTTCTCCAGGGACGGATCTGAGGCGTAAAATAATATGGGGTTTCTCGGGATATCTTAAACAAAAAGCAAAGGGTACCATTCACTTTGATATAGAAAAGATTGTCATGAATTACGACTTCCAGCTCGGCAGGTACGCCAGGAATGATCACTTCATTAGCCGTCGGCCAGCCCTGATCCGGGTCGACCGTGGCCCCCAAAGTTCCGTAAAGATCAACAAAGAACATCGGTGCTATACTGCTATTGCCATCCATCCCGAAAACGAATACGCCGCCGGTGTTCCAGCTCGCGCCCAATACCAGACCGGCAGCCGTACCACTGAATGTTCCGAATGTTACTTTGCTGTACATATAGAAACTTTTTCCTGAACCTACAGGTACAAAATATTTGGAATATGCCCAGTTGTATTTGTAGCTATTGGGATCACCCCCCAAATGATCAGCGTCCGAGAGTGGGTAGTAGTTACGGTGAGGGATCAGCCGCATCCCGCCGGATTCCCGTACCCAGGATACCGTATCATGCATCGCCTTATAATCAGTATATCCCTTGAAAAGAATTTTACTGAAATCCGGCTGGTTGTCTTTCATCAACCAGACGCCTGCCTGACGGGTCTTGTCAAAAGGAAAGGGAAGTGAGTCTACAATATTGACTAAGGAACTGTCTTCAAAGGGACCGGGAAAGTCAAAATGCTGTTCTTTATAACAACCCATATTGGCCAGCAGGCTCAGTAGCCCAACTGACAAAAGCAGACTTTGTATGCGTTTTTTCATAAAATTTCGTTCTTTATTCTTAGAATGTAAAGACTTTCCGATTTTAAGTTTAAAAATTACGGCTGTGAAGATGGATTTGCTTTAATAAACCAGGCATCTTCCTGCTGTAAACGGGTCAATATCTCTTCCCGCTTTGGCGAAGCATATTTCTGCGCTACCGTTTCTGCCAGCTGATTCTTGCCCGAGAGCCTGGACCAAAGCATCAGATCATACCAGCGTTTACCTTCAAAAGCAAATTCCCTGGCTTTTTCCTTAAAAATCAATGCCAGCATAAATTCCTTATTCTTATAGTCCACTTCTGCCGGATCCAATTCCTCCAGACCCCGCGCCTCCCGTAGCATATTGACAAAATTGAAAGCTGTTGCATAATCTTCCAACATCAGGTCCGCGATTGCTTTGATCAGGAAGGCATCAGCACTTCGATAAAAAGGCCAGCTGGCATCACTTTGGTATGCAGGCCGCATGCTGACTACATTGTCCTGGCCGATATATTTCCAGATGACTGTATCTCCATTAATAATTTTATAGCTGAACTCCGTGCGAATGTCTCCCCCCTCATAGGAGAAAATATGCTGAATGACATCCGTAGCAGGTTTCAGATAATATTTACCACCGTCTGAAGCAATCGGAGACGTGAATTCCTGAAGTCGGTTGGTCTCGAAGCTATTATCATAACGGTAGCCCAACAAAAACATAGAATGCAGGGAGGCATAGGACCCCGTAAACTGGTTGATCCAGGTACCAGATGTACTCAGTGTGTGATTGGAATTTCTAACGGGTGAATTTGCAAAGGCAGATGCTGCCTGATAGTTCCCCAGCCAAAGCGCCAGTTCAGCGGCAAAAGTTGCTGCCATCACCTGCGACACCCTTCCGTATCGTTCCTGGGCGGGCAATGAATTTCTGTTCCACTGAAAATTGAGGGGTAAGATACCCAGAACTGTCAGTGCATCACCATAAATCATTTGCCAGACTTCATCGCGGCTGGCGGGATAGTAATAATTCTCCCTGATCTCTCCACCCGTCATATCCCGGGTTTTTCTTCTCAGGGTATCCCCATTCTGGTCAATATAACTGATTTGCTCTGCCATATCCGACAGAATGATTGGGAATCGATCAAAATTTCTGACCAGGAGGTAATAACAGTAGGCGCGTAGCAATAATGCTTCTGCATAGAAAGCCCCGGCGTCCCGTTCCATAATTTTGTCATCTAGATTAGCGACTACATACACTTTCTCCATTTGTCGATTACAACGGGCAATGGTCTTATAAATACCTGCGTAACTGGTATAGGGATTTTCGGGGCTGATATTGTTTAACACAAATTCGTTTATATAAGGATCGGGCTCTTTCTGCCCTGTCGTTACCATGTCTGCCCTGGCATCGCCCCAGAGCAGCAATTTATGTACTTCCTGAGTCAGCGGCTCATACATTCCCATGGCACTGGCATTTAGGTCCTCCCGGTTTTTGTTGAAGTCTTCTTCCTTCATAACAGAATAAGGGTCCACATCGTAAAAGCTTTTACAACCGGTCAACAATACCAGGAACCATAAACAAATGGCCACCGGATTGTATCGCAGTCTTTTAGCGATGCGTGTTCCGGTTTGGACTGTATATACAGGTATCTGATGCATATGATTCTATTTTATACTTAAAGCGATAATTTAAGACCAATGATAACCGACCGGGGCAAGGGCGAAGCTCCAAAATCAATACCCCGCAGCAGTACATCGTTCAGTGTCACTACCTCCGGATCCAAACCGCTGTAATGGGTCAGGGTAAACAGATTTTCGCCGGTAATATGGATCTGCAAACCTTTAATAAAAGTTATTGATTTGCCAAACGGCAGATCGTATCCCAGAGACAAGGATTTTAACCGGGTATAACTGCCATCTTCCACCCACAGATCAGAAGCCACGCCGTTAAAAGACGGATCGCCAAATGCCGCCCGGCTAAATTGCCCGTTACCGGGCGCAGCCGGTGACCGCCAGCGATTACCAACTGCTGCTGACTGGTTGGAATAATCCGCCATCAAATGCATTTGCTGGTTAAAACTGTTATAAATATCCTGTCCGTAGGAAAAGCTGAAGCGGGCTTCCAGACTCAGACGTTTATAGGTCCAGGCCGTTCCAAAGCCGCCAAATATTTTGGGCAGCGGACTGCCTATAATTTGTTGGTCGCTGGTATTTATCTTACCATCTCCATTAATGTCTTCGATGATATAATCGCCTTGTTTATAATCTGTGCCGTCTGATTTCTTTAAATTTACTTCTGCCGCTGTTTTGAAGACTCCCTGAATTCTGTACCCGTAAAATGATCCGAGCGGACTCGATTGGCGGGCAATACCGCTGATATTCGAAATGCTGCGAATGATATCTCCGTTATTCAGCTGTTCCACGCTATTGTCCAGAGTGGAAAGGTTACCGAACAATTCCCATCTGAATGATTTGCGATTCAATACCCGGGCTTGAATACCGAGTTCCCAGCCACTGGATTTGAGCTTGCCCCCATTTTCAAATTGGGGATCCAGCCCCAGTTCCACGGGATAATTACGGTAGGTGATCAGGTTACTGGTTTGCCGCTGGTAATAGCTGGCTTCAATTACCAGTCTTTGGTTCAGCAGACTGAATCGAATTCCGGCATCATAGGCATCAGTAATTTCAGGTCGAATGGCCTCGTTGGCCACATTGCCCAGGTACACGCCGCCATACCCAAAATAACTTATCGTGTAATACAGGTTGTTCTGATAATACCCCCGCACGTCATTGTTACCCGTTCTGCCATAGCTGGCTTGCAGGGCGACGCCATAAGACTGGTCCCGTGGTAATAGATCCAGAGCCAATTTGGCACCGCCATATAGTCCCCAGCGACCTTTGGGTCCGAAATTAGACGAGCCTTCCACCGCCAGATTGGCCCAGAGATTTAAACGGTTCCAGAAATCTATTTGGCCACTAGCATAAAAACGGCTGAGATTGGAACGAAATCTGTTATTAGAAGCGCTATCTACGGTTCCCTGTTTCAAGGTCTCATAATCATCGGTACCCGCATTGACTTTTCGGCCATAAATTGATTTGTCCTCAAATGTCTCTATCCATGCGCCCCATTCGGTATGGTATCGCAATTGACTGCCCCAGGCACCGGAATGCTTCATGTAGCTGTTCCAGATCAGCGAAAATTCGCTGGATCCCCTATTGGCATTCTGACGGATTCTATACTTATCGGCAACGATTCCCAGCGCAGGGCGGTATTGACTCTCTTTCATATTATAGTATCCTATAGCCAGTGAAGAATATAGGGCCCAGTCTTCCCTGATCCGCCATTTGGCCGCAATCATGCCGTCTACCCTGTTTTCTTCATTTCTATTTTTCATGTTGTTGACCAGGGCCCAGGGATTGCTTTTGCCCAGCAGGTCTATGTCGGCCAGGAGATTGGTTGGTTGCTGGTCATTATTGTAAGCCATTTTACCGAAAAAAGGTGCTTTCGAAGCAGCGGTAAATAAGGGATGTATGCCCCAATCATATCCTTGCTCCAGATACCTTGAGCCTGTATTTGAATAACTCAGATTATTACGGATTTCGAATCGTTTGGAAAGATGATAATCCAGGTTGAATCTCATGGTCGTCCGGTTATATTTAGATCCCTGCAGGGTTTCCTGGGTCCCGGTGTGGCCCACGCTAAACATGTAATTGGCGTCGGCGGATCCTCCTTTTAGTTTAACATGGTAATCATTATAGCGGGCTGGTCGGTCGATCATACCGATCCAGTCAGTTTGTTGATTGTAAGCAGGGTTGCTGGAATGCAACAGGGGATTGTTATTCAGTTCCGATTCCGTGGCGCCATTTTCCGCCAGGTACTGGCCCAGATAATTCCGGAATCCGGAAGCGTCCATATGGTTGATATTATATTTGGCCCGCATAAAACCGGTATTGGCCGTAACATCAATTTTTGTACCGCCGAATTCCCCACGCTCGGTTTCCAGATAAATGGCACCATTGGCGCCCCTGCCCCCCAATGCGGCCAGATCGGCCGCCTCACGGATGACGATGGTCTTATCGATGTCGTTTAAATTCAGATAACCAAATCGGGTAGGTTCATAGGTGGAGAGAAAAGAAGGCAGGTCTCTTGCATACCTCACCGGCATGCCATCTACATAGATTTGTGGCGACGCGTTTAAGTTAATGGTTTGTAAACCCCGTATCATAAGCTGGGGCGCCGCTGCGATGGTACCTGTTTCAGTCACATGAATACCCGGTGTACCGGTTAGCAGTGAAGCGAAGGAAACCGCATCCGATTGTACCGGTACTGAAGTGATCGGCAGTGAATCGCTAATCCCCAGTTTATCCAGGCCACGCCAATCTGAACTGTCCCTGCCTGACTGCTGTCCTGTGGCCTTATAACTACCGGCTAGAAGCAGAACCAGGCCCGCCCATTTGAAAAGCTTCTTGTTATTCACAATTAATTTCATGAGTGCTGTTTAATATCATTTTATCGGAATCAGTTCAACCATATCACAGAGTAAATCGCAACAATAGGACGGGTTGGAATTGGAGCCATACCCCGCGAATGCAAAGTAGAGTTTCACATCTGACAGATCGCCTACGTTGATCTCCCCGCAATTATTATAGGACAGATAATTCCATTCTTCAAAGGGTCCATCTGCCTTGGCCATATTGACCAATTCCTGAACCACTTCATTGTTGTAAATGACAATATATTTTCCGCGGGTTCCACCACCCCGATGTAACATTCGTATCTGATATTTTCCTGCAGGTACATCCGGAATTGTCATATAGAAATAATCACCAATCTGCGTTGCATTGAAAGCAACAATCTTTTTCTCCTTGTGCTGGTGATAGCTTTGGGTGCCTGTATTGAGTGTGATGGTTGCCGGTGCCACCGTAAAAATGTTCTGTTCCCCATAAGGGCTTCCGGGAGGGTAAAGATTGAATCTGATGGTGGCGGGTACGGCATCCACGATCTCCAGCAAGGTGTCCAGCGTGTGAAAGATGCCGTTGCTGCATACCTGGTCGATTCCCAGGGTGGCGCTTTGGCTGAATGGATACACTTCATTGATATAGTACCGGCCAAAGTCATCGACATTGAAACTCAAAGTCTGACTTTTAAGCAGGGGATAAAAGCGCTTACCGGCCATGAGATTCAGAAAATAACCGGAATCGGGTACGATATGATATTGAACCCATGCTTCTAAATCGGGAAGGTCTGCTTTGGAGAATCCGGCGGTCTCCAGGACCTGATCGGACTCAACAAACAAGGTGACCAGGCTGTCCTTAAGATAATGACTGTACCCGGTCTCATCAAAGATGTCTAACATTACCTTATATCTGCCGCTCTGTGTAAGGGTTTCGTATACATTCTCAAATGGCGGCTTCAGCACCTGGTCCAGGATATTAATATATCCATTGGTAAGTTCAATATTACTTTCGGTAATGGTTGCACTGTTATTGAGTTTTATCGCATTGTACGAAGCACTGATATCGGCGATCAGGTATTTATTCTCATAAACGGTAGCCGCCGGCAAGGGGCCGAATTCAAATTCGTTTACATTTATTTTTTCATCCATCAAATGGTATTGAAAATAGCTCAGCCAGAACTCCGGGTCCTTGTCGCGTACGGATTGCACCTGGGGGCCTTCTGCACTGAGGCTTTTGAAAAGGGCTTCAAAAGCCGGATTTGTCGGAGCAAACAAGGTATAGGAACCTGCAGTTTTTAACAGATTGCGTTGGCCGACGTAATCAATCAGATCGCGAAAAATTGACAGGTCCTCCCTTTTGTCGATATAATCCATCATCTGGATTTCATCATCGGACTCATATCGGGCGCCGGAAAGTTCTCTTTGACAGGAATAAGATCCGGACAAACAAAGAATGAAACTGAATAAAATAAAAATCCTGTACATATTCCTGATTTTTAATTTTAATATTATCTGTTTTTGTAAAAGTCTTTTTGGACCAGGGCAGCATTGTTTTCCAGTTCCGTTTTATTATATGGCAGGAACCAGCTTTCGGGATCCAGCAACCTGGCCCTGATCACCTGATAGGAATAATTCATCGGATTATTGGTGGCTGACTTGGTGAGCAACACTTCCGACAGGCCGGCTCGTCTGGCGATCCTGACGGCGGCAAACCATTCTTTACCTTCAAAGCCCAGTTCTGCTTCTCTTTCCATCAATAGCCGGGAAAAGAACTCCGCCCCTTCTCCGGATTCGCCGGTCGACAACAGGGGAATATTACAATGTGCCCGGATCATGTTGATCATGTCCTCCGCCTCCGGATACCGGTTCAGCATGGCATAAGCCTCGGCTTTCATCAGCAGGATTTCCCTGTACCGATACAGGATATAGTTCACCAACCTGCGATCGTTGGCAGGTCGATAGGATGGTTGATAAGGTTCCTGCCCCAGAAATTTATAAACTTCCCACCCGGAACCAAAACTTCCCGAAACGCTGCTGTTGCGGTAGGCTGCATAGTTTTTATACCGGATGGTATCGGAGCTGGTATATTCCGGCAATGCTGTGGGGTAAAGTATTTCCTCACTGGCCAGTTGCACATTCAGCGGATTGGCCATAAACCGGGTTCCATTGGAAGAACGCCCCGAATAATAGGCGAACCAGCCGTAGAGTGGAGAAGAGGGTCCGGTGGGCTTGTATTGGAGCTCAAAAATGCTTTCCGGACTATTGCCCGGATTAAAAATACTGTACCAGTCAAACGGACCAACCAGCTGTGAAGCATACTGCGCGTCCAGGGGGGCGCAGAGCTCCAGCACTTCCTGGTACTCATTTTTCCAGAGCTTTACATCTGCCCATAATGCCCGGACTGCATTTTTGGTAACCCTACCGTACTTTTCGTCTGCGTTCTCGAAAGTTTCGGCGCATTGCTTCAGTGCCAGGTCCAGGTCCGCCTCGATGAATTCCAGGAGCGCAGATTCATCCACGGCGGCTGTATTGATGAGTTGGTTGTCCGATTCATAAGGCTCGGTAATTAATGGCGCTTCCTTAAATGCCCGTACCAGATAGAAATAATTCAGGGCGCGCAGTGCATGGGCTTCACCCAGCATCCGCTGTAGTTCTGATTCGTCAAATGTCGGATCCTTTTCCAGTGCCAAGGGCGCATTTTTTATAAAAGCATTGATCCAGCCAATTGATTTATAAACGGAGGACCAGGAAAGCAGCGCGTTCTCCGGATAAATATCCTGCGACAGGAATTGGCGGTCGGAGCTCGTAAATGCATCTCCTGTTCCCGGTTTATAAAGACCGGAACGGATATCGCCCCAGGCATGAAAACTTGCAATATTACTCTGAATGGAAGTGTACAATCCCATCAATGAGGCATACACCTGATCCCGGTTGTTCCAGAATTCATCATAGACCAGATTGTCCGGCTGGTCTACTTCCAGAATTTTATTGCAGGAGCATAATACCGCTGAAAATAGCAACAGCCATCCTATCTTTCTTTGTATAATTTTTATTGTCATGACCAGCTGATCTTTAAAATTTTTAGAATGATAAGTTTAAACCCAGGGTAAACTGTCTGGCGGGCGCCGTCGAGCTGTTATCGATACCGAACAAAGCCACACTACCTGTAATGGGTACTTCCGGATCCAGTCCTTTATAATGCGTCCAGGTATATAAATTATAGGCTGTGATGAAAAATCCCAGTTGCTGAATACCAATACCCAGGCGACCTACAAAATCCTTTCCGGCATTATAAGTCAGGGATACAGTTTTTAATCTCAGATAAGATCCATTTTCCACCCATCGGCTGGAAGCGGCACTGTTATGGCCATTATCGGGCTGTGCCCTGGGAATTTCGGTGATATCTCCCTGTCGCCGCCAGCGATCCATGATGGAGCGGGATTGGTTATGCGAATAAAGCATTCGTTCCATGGACAATCTTGTCGCATTGATGATATCATTGCCGGTCTGATATTGGAGGTTTAGTGTAAAAATCCAGTTTTTAAAATTGAAGGTATTGTTCCAGCCGCCAAAAAACATGGGGTTGGCATTCCCGATTTGTACTTTATCCAGCTCATTGATGACCCCATCCCCGTTGATATCGTCATAAATCATATCGCCCCCCTTCAACTGCCGGCCGGTCACTGATCCGTAGCGCATATACTTCGGCGTAATACCGTCTGCTTCATAGATAATATTGCCCTGATCATCCCTTAAAACGGCGTCCTCATCCCGGGAATAGACCCCCAGGGCCCGGTAACCGTAAAAGGCGCCTATGACATCATTTTCCTGGAGTTTTGAGGTGAAGCCCCACTGACTGACACTAAATGCATTTTCATCAAACATCGCAGGCAGGCTGAGTAACTTATTTTTATTGAGGGCTATATTGAAAAAAGATTTCCAGCGGATCCGGTTATCACCACCTTTAAGGATGATGCCGGTTATACCCAGTTCCCATCCGGAATTTCTGACCGTGCCGAAGTTGATGTATTCCGCACTATAGCCCAGGGTGGAAGACAGTCGTTCCTGAAGTAAAAGGTTATTGGTAGTGCGGGAATAAAAATCCAGCTGGCCGCTAAAGCGGTCCCGGAATAATGACCAATCCAGGCCCAGGTTATATTCTGTGGTCCGCTCTTCCCGTATATTGTCACTGGCAAACTTGGAAGGATAGGTATAGGTCTGACCCAGATAGCCGGTACCCGTGCCATAAGCAATATCATACAGATTATCAATATTAGGGAGGTTTCCTGTGATACCATAGGCGAAGCGGGGCTTGATATAATTAATCCAGTCAGCGTCTTTGAGAAAAGACTCCCTGCCGATATCCCAGGCGGCACCCACCGCCGGAAAAATAGAATAGGGATTATCTGCGCCATATCTGGAATCTCCTTCTGATTTGCCGGTCACGGTCAGAAAATACCTGTCTTTAAATGCATAATGCCCCTGTATGAACATGCCGAGGTATTTACGGGTACTATAGGAGCCCGTGGCGTTGGAAATGATAGCTGCAGCATCCGCCGATTTTAATTCAGGGGATGCACCATTATAGTACTCCAGCTCAGTCGAGTTGTTTCGATCCAGGTTATAAGTGAGTACTCCGGTAAATGTAAGGCGGTGATCTTCCCTGCTGATGGCAGACCAGGTTAGCCGGTTATTATTATTAATCATCAACTCGTAGCCCTCGGTTTGCAGACCGGCATTGTACAAATTTTCATTAGGGATGGCATCTGTTGCGTAACCGGGCAGAAAATATTCATCCGCCGATTCCCGGAAATCTGCCGATACCTGTGACCTGAAATCCAGGTTCTTCAGGATTTTATAGTCAATTGATGTGGAGGCCATAAACCGGTTGGCCTTGGTATTATACGTAGAATAATCTATAATGGCCAGTGGATTATACCGAGAGTGGGAAGAGATGCCAATGGTGCGGTCTACAAAATAGTTGAGCCCGTTTTTGGAATAAATGGGGAAATAGGCAGGTGTTTGCCTGGCGAACAACATGGGATTGATCTCTGTAGCGCTCAGGGGATGGTTCTGCCCTCTTTTATCCGTAAAGGAATTGGTATAGTTTAAATCTGCCGTAACTTTTAAGCGGTCTGATACATTATAATTTAAGTTAAAACGGGTATTGAACCGGTCGTAGCCTGTCCCCTTGGTCGTGCCATACTGATTCGCATAACCCAGTCCCCAATAATAATTCAACCGGTCTCCACCCCCACTCAGTGCGGTGTTATATTGCTGGTAGAAGCCATTACGGGTGATGGCATCTACCCAATCGGTATTATTGTTAAAAATCCAGGCATCACTTCGGGTCAGATCTCCTCTTAATTCCGGTAAACTAGTTCCGTTATCTAGACCGCCCGTTGTTTTTTCCAGATAATAGATACGCTGTTCATCTCCTGTGAGCATAGGGATGGTGCGGGGCACCTGGGTGAGCGTATATTTGGTATTGAACTGAAATTTAGGTTTTCCTTTTTTCCCTCGCTTGGTCTGAATCACGATCACACCATTGGCGCCGCGGGAGCCATATAAGGCCGTTGCGGAAGCATCTTTCAGGATGTCGATTGACGCAATATCAGAAGGATCCAGATCGCCGATGGGACTGAAGCCAAAATCGGTGATACTGGCTACTTTATAATCATTGCCAATGATTTCGGCACCATCCACAATCCAAAGGGGGTCATTTATACCTGAAATAGATGAAATCCCCCTGATACGGATACTGGCAGCCGCACCCGGATCACCACTTGCCGATACCACCTGAATGCCCGGTGCCATACCCTGTAAGAGCTGGTCGACACTGGTTACCGGCATTTTCTCTGTATTGGTAAGGTCTACAGAAGCCACACTGCTGGACAGCTCGCGCCGGTCAATAGACAAAAAACCCAGATCTGCTTTCTTGCGGCCGGTAGCGACCACCTGTACCTCGTCCATTGTACCACTATCGGCTTGCAGAAATACTGTCAAGGAGGTTTTATCCAGCACATCGAAGGCTTGCAGATAATACCCCAAATTGGAAAATTCAATACGGGAAGCTTCGGGCAGTATCCGGATTTCAAAATATCCTGTGGTATCGGTCTTGGTTCCGCTCAGGGCCAGATTATTGGCATTGACCAACATGACAGATACTTCAAAAAGCGGTTTTCTTGTCTTTTGATCAAAAACCCGGCCTCTTACCGTGTCCGTTGATTGCCCCAGTACTAGGGTACTCAGGCAAGTAATCATAAGTAGTAGGGTCCCCTGTCTTAATAATTTAGCTGGCATATCTGTAGCAGTCATTAGATTTTAAAATATGCGGTCCATTTTATGAATGACACCGTTGTTGCCCTGAATATTTTCCGACACCGGTTCGATGGTTACGCCGTCTTTGTTAGTGACACTGAAGGTTTCCCAGGCACCGTTGATCAGAAGGTTTTCATTATTCTTATTGGCAATCGATCCATTAAACTCCCCATCCGTAAAAATGTAGCGATTGGGTATCACATAAGTTTGTACAAAGTTCCTGGCGGTTTCGGCACTCATGGCCCCCACGTCGATCCCTGCCTGGGTCAGGGCATTGTTGGTAGGCGCCAGCACCGTGTAACTGAAGAATCCGGTCAATTGCAGCTGGGTGGCAAATCCAGAACGATCCAATGCGGTAATAAATGACGACAAAGCGGGATCTTTTTTCATGACCTGATAGACGGTCAGGGTATCGCTCATTTTATCCATGGGCGTCAGGAAGCCATCCACCTGGTAAACCGCACCGTTGGCGCCTTCCCATTCCGGTTCCGTCGATATCAGTTTGACGGAATGTCCGGTATAATCATAGAATCTTCCTCCTTCAAAATAGATATATCCTGATCCGGCGGGATAAAATCTTTTTCTGAACCCCTGGTCTGTCCGTACATCGATATTGAATATACCGGCCCTGCACTGCTGCTTTTTATAATCCAGATCTGTTTCATTCAAATCCTCTGCCAGCGGGACCCCCCATATTTCATCGGATTGAACCAGCATGGTTTTCGGACTGTGTTGGTAATACAGCACGTCATAGAGACCTTCATTTACGCCGGCATGGGAAACCATCCAGTACCATTGACTGAATTTTCTGTATTTCAGGAGTATTCCGCCCATGACACTATGCATTTCAGGGGAAAGCAACAGCTGATTCACTTTATAGATGGTACTGTTGCTGGAGCGGATGGAACCGGTGATCAGTGATGGGATATCTGCAATCATGTGATTATAGCCCGCCAATGTTCTCCAATCCGGATCGAGTCTTTCCAGATCACTCTCGAACCAGATATTGTCGATAATGGTTGCCCGGATCAGGGAATACATCACCGGTTGCGGAACAGAATCGAGGGTATTGTAAATGGCCCCCATATAGGGTTTGAAATAGGCGCGGATGGCATCATTAGTAGGTACCAGTAAAGTAGTAATAACACTCTCGTCTGCAAGATTTCTGCCAAAGGAATAGGATTTATACAGTGTCGTATCGACCCAGCCAAACTCGTCCTTCTCCCCTAGTACATATTGTATATGTTTTTCGAGCCAGGAACTGAATATGCTGGTACTGGTATCTGCAGCCAGGGCTTCATCTGCTCTGGGCGTCAGTTTCAGGGGTGCCCCGAGAACATGAATAACGCCATTGCTGGCATCGATATCCGGTTCTGATATGATGACGCCTTCGGCCATAAAAGAAGCCTGTTCGGATCCGCCAGGGTAAAGGCCCAGATAATCTTCCAGTTGATTAGTGAAAAAAGATTTGGAAAACAACCGAATATGCTTCCCGGGTATTTTGCCTTCTGTTCTTGTAGTGAAATTTGTGGCTCTGGTTTTACCCAAGGCGGAACTGGCAGCGTCATAAATTCTATTGATATCGTATTCATAATACATGCCGTTTATGAAATGATAATTAATATAAGTCCGGAGTACCGATGCGGGTACTTCTTCTACAGAGCTGTAACCCATATCTGAAAAGTACCGGGCGACCTGCTCATCTACGGGCGCAAGGCAGGTGTAGATGGCAGCACTGCCAAGCGTTTTGCGCAATTGCAGTTTATCAATGATGCCAACAAATAAGCCAAATCGTCCATCTGCCTCCAGTACTTCTATAATATTCTTATCCAGGGAACTTTCCGGGTTGTAATACTGATTCAGCTCCTTGGTACAGGAAGCGAATGACAGGCAGCATAATATTGAAATCAATAAATAGTGATTCCGGATCAATCGCCGTTTCTTAAATATTTTCATATGCAAACATTTGCGTTTAGTTTTTGCTTACTTTTTTTCAACAGCTCCAAGCATGGCCGAACCCCGTTTTTAAATTCTAATGTTCTACATTTCAAACGCTCAGTTCGTGGGGTGTATTTACTTTTCTGTGCAAGCTGCAGTCGTCTTTTTAGCTACGCTGTCTTTTTAACTAGTGCTGATCCTTTGGCTTCCCCTGTTCGCGGAGATAAAAGCTCCGGGGCTTTGCTTTGCGTTTTCCACTCTATATGTAGAAATGTAGTACAAATATATTTTCCTTTATACATTTTACCAAATTTTCAATATTAATTTATTACAGAGGAATGAAATAATGATCCGGTATTAAATTATCATGAATTCATTTCCTGAACACGGGGTTTCAATAGCAGCAATTGCAGGATGACAACGAATAGCACCACGCCTGCCATTAATGCAAAGTCCCTGCCCAAATGACCCGCATCACTGGATTTGCCCAGAAAACTGGTGATGAACGCACCAAAAAATACACCTGTCATATTCATCAGACCATAACCCGTTGCCCGGTAGCGAGGCGGAACGAACTGACAGAGTATGGGCATGTTATTGGCATCAAAAAAACCGAATCCAATGCCGAAAAGTACGCCTGCCAGAATTAATGTAGTGGCGGTTGTTCCGTAACCCAGTAAGATGATGGCTGGAACAGTCATTAATACGCCGAGGGCGCTGGTATAGATTCTGGCACGGATATTCTTTTGGACCCAGCGATCGGAGATAATTCCTCCCAGAATGACGCCAACGAATGAGGCGACAGCAATGGTAATCGTAGCAATCGGGCCGGCTACTGCCATTTCTAAATCCAAACTTTCGGAGAAGAGTGTGGGCAGCCAGTTCTTGGTAGCCCAGCCTGGCAGACTGGGTATTGCAAAATAGAGAAGGATGACCCAGAAAGAAAGCTGTCCCAACAACCACCCTATTCCTTTGGTCATTTTCAATTTTCCTTCGTTATATACACCATCATTACCCGCCAGCGGTCTTTTCTCTTTCAGTAATATCGTCAGTACAATCGCATAGGCAATACCGATAATGCCAAATAGATGAAAGGTAAAATGCCAGGTGTAAGTAGCGGCTATGGTTGCCCCAAATCCGCCCAGTGCCTGTCCTGCATAAAGACCAGTCATATGGATGCCAATAGCCAGCGAACGGGTTTTGGAACTGTGATAATCTGCGATAAGCGCCAATGCGGCAGGAATATAAATGGCTTCACTAAGGCCCATGATGGCCCTCAGCCATTTTAATTGGTCGAAATTTTGTGCATAGCCCATTCCAAAAGTAACGGCCGACCATATAAAAAGACTGATTACGATCAGCCATTTGCGATTGATACGATCTGCGATCACGCCCGAAACCGGACTCATAAAACCATAAATCCATAAAAATACCGACATCAGGATACCAAAATTCTCGGCACTTTGCAAGGCAGGTATATCCAGTTCCATCGTAGGACGCATGGTCGCCAGCATTTGCCTGTCCAGGTAATTTAAAAGACCGACCCCCCATAACAGACCCACCACGATCCAGGGATAGCTATTGTATGTTTTTACGGCTGTCCGGTTCATTTTTTTTGTATCATTTTTTAAGTACGCATAATTATTTTACCCGTAGTGGTCGCCTCGTATTCATTGTTACCAGTTATCTGTCCGGAAAGGGGCCACCGGAATTCCGGCGCCACTATATAAATTCCCTGTTACCATATCAGTAAAGGCATAACGGACGGCGACTGGCTTTTTGACCTGTGCTGAAAGTACAATCACCGTACGTTTGAAGACCCTGGCCCGTGCGGGGTAGAACTTTTGATCTTCTCCGGCCATTTCAAATCCGGCAATCTGGTCACCGGTGGCGTAGAGCCCCTGAGGTGCTTCTCTGAAGTTCAGTATGACGGAATCCTTTCTGATTTCCATTTTTTCGTATTCCGGGCTCCTGTAGCTGATACCTTCCCTCCCGTAGGCATTGCCAAGTGCCCAGTATAACAACCGGTCGCTGATCGCTTTTTTATCCGGTGGATGTACTGTAGTGGCACTACCCTTGTCAATGCTGACGACCATACCGGTCTCGGGTACTTCACGGGCAACCATTGCCTGAGCCTCTCTGAGATAAGGTGTAGAATCCTTGCGTTTCCCATAATTCCAGGGCGCGATCTGGACAAAATAAAAAAACAGGTCATCGTTCTTCCATTGCTTCCGCCAGCCCTGAATCATCCCTTGCATCAATTCCCTGTATGCGGCAGGTCGGCCAACATTGGCTTCACCCTGATACCATAAGAACCCCTTGATACCATAGCCCCCGACCGGGTGAATCATCCCGTTGTACAAACAGGTAGGCTTCAGCCTGTCGGCCTTCTCCCCCGCTACCGGCACTGGAATCTCAGTTTGCTTAAACTGACGCAGGCTTTCCCCGTCCATCCAGGCCTCAATAGGGGTACCGCCCCAGGTAGCCTGGATCATACCGACCGGCACTTTCAATATTGCCTGTAACCGTTGCGCAAAACGAAAGCCCACAGCGCTAAAACCTGCAGCTGAGCCCGGACCGGCATGTGCCCAGCTCCCTTTCCCTTCGGTTTGAGGATCAACGGAAACGGCATGTGGTATGTGAAAGAGGCGCAGCTGGCTGTTACCTGCACCCGCGAGGTCATCATTCCCATTCCATACGGGTTGATTATGATATCCTGTCATCGGCATTTCCATATTGGATTGACCGGAACATAGCCAGACTTCACCGATCAGAACATCGGAGAGTTCCAAAATGTCTCCGTCTGATATGCGAAGAATGAATGGACCGCCGGCTTCAGGTGTTTTCAGCTCCAGCTTCCAGTTGCCCGTTTGATCAGCAGTCGTTTTATATACGATATTATCCCAAGACCCCTGAACCGTTATTTGTCGTTGGGCGGCTGATGTTCCCCAAACCGCCACCGAACTTTTTTGTTGCAATACCATTCCATTGGAGAAAACGGCAGGTAGCCGGACGGTTCCATAACATAAAATACTAAATGGGATCTGCAAAAATAATAAGGCAATAAAATGTTTCATTTCAGATATTTTTACTTTATACTATCAACACCGGAAATTCAGTGTTTCTCAATACCGGTTGTGCTTACTGGTGACGCACCGAAAAGACTCTTACATGCGGCGTTCTTGTCCCCGGCCGGACTTCTCCACCCGGCAATACCCACCAGTTATTCCAAACCGTTAGTGTCGTCGTAACAGGTGCCCAGCAACTTTCATTGGGCGCCTTTGCAGCATTCGCATGGATCGAAACGGGTATGGTTCCTGCGACCTCCCAGCGGTCTGTTTGGGTATTATAACCCAGGATTTCCGTAGAAAAGCCCGGATGGGCATCTCCCAGTTGCTTCCCGGCCAAAGAACCATCATCACCTCCGAAAATAAAAAATCGGGTTCCGAAACTATACGCCGGTCCGGCCGCAGCCACGGCTGACCGGGGCATATCGGACAGCCGGGTCCAGCCGGTAGCCTCGTTAAACGCGTAGGCGTCTTTTAAATACCGGCGTTCTCCTTCAACGAGCTGCGTACCACTGCACACATAAAAAGTCTGGTCTATTGCGGCGGCGACCGCCAGCATCCTGGAGGGACCAGGAAAAGCAGGCAGCGGGGTCCAACCCTTCTGCGGGTGTTGCAAATCCAGGCTGAATGCCAGTTTGGAGGTTTGCCTGTCGTCCGGATGCAGCAAACCACCCAGAACATATAGTTTATTTCCTACAACTGCGCCGCAGCTATTGGCCATCGTGACCGGTAAAGAAGGCCAGGAATCTATGCGCAGTTTGCCCTGGTCTATTTTTAAGGCATAGACATTACTAAAATGTCCGTTTTCATTACTGCCCCCGATAATCACCCAGTAATCATCTACGGTTAAGGACAGGCCATAGCCAAGCGGTCTCGGAAGTTTGCCCATCCGCTGCCAATGGCCTGAAGGTGACCGCAGCGCGTAAATATCATCATACCACTTTTTTTGTCCGCCATTCCAAGGCATGATATTATCCGGGAAATTAGCGCCACCGGCGACCAGCAGTACTCCCCCGGAAACGCCGGCAAATGATCCGGCAAAACCAACCGGGTCGGGAATAGGTGCCAGCTGTTTCCAGTTTACAAAATGCGTTTTCGATTGTGAAATGCCAATCATCGGGAATAATAGAATTATATATAGACAGATTTTAATCATTTTCCAGATAGGGAATTAACGGTCAGCAGGTGCCGAAGCACGCTGCTTTTCCAACTGATCAAAAAAGTCAATTTCCTGGAGATAGGCCTGCACCTGATCATATTCCCGGAGGTCAAGATCCGTCAGTGGCAGTCGACAACCGCCAAGATCCAGTCCCAGCATTTTCAGGATCGCTTTCTGGGTAGGAATCGGCGCAAAACGTCCAAGTACCTGAATCATCTGACAACAGGCGTACTGTGCTTCTTTGGCCTTTTCTAGTTCCTTTTGTCGAAAGAGTTCAATCACCTTATAATACATCGGTGCCGCGAAGCTGTAAGTGCTTCCGATGGCACCCGCTGCCCCCATGCTCAGGGCAGGTAACAATAGTTCATCATAGCCGAAAAGGATATCAAATTTGCCGTTATTAAATTTCAGGCATTGTTGGTACTCGTGTAAAGTATTGGCGGTGTATTTTACCCCCGCAAAATTCGGAATCTGTTGCTCCGCCAATTTCATAAAATCAACAACGCTTACGGAAACGCCGGTCGCCGCAGGCATATGGTAATAATAGAAGGGCGTCTCCGGTGCTGCGGAAGCGATGGCCGCCATACAATTCACCAGATTACTTACCGAACCAGGCTTAAAATAAAATGCCGCTACTGCAGAAATGGCATCAGCGCCTTCTTTCTGTGCCTGGGCGGCCAGCAACCGGGCCTCCTTTATCGAACTATGCCCCACATGTGCAAAAATCTTAAGGCGACCGGAGGCAGCTTTGATATAGGCGGATGTCACGGCCATCCTTTCCTCCCTTGTCATGTTTAATCCTTCACCATTGGTACCGCCTACAAATACGCCTTTCAAACCATCCTCCACCAAACGGTCAACGATGGCGGGCACCAAATCCAGACGCAACTCTTTATTTTCATCATAGGGACTGAAAGTCGCTGCCAGTAACCCTGTTGTTTTTTCTATATTCATTTTAGTTTAATATTTCTCTTATACTGATTTTCTCAAAAATTAGTTGCGCCTGACTGCCTTCGTAAACGATACCAATCGTTTCATTATCTATAGAAGTGATACAGGAATAGCCTCTGCCTCCGAGTTCATCCAGTTCAATGAATTTTTCTGCAGGCCAGCTTTCACCATCATCCAGGCTGACTTTTAAAGTAATGTGATTACGTTTGGTGGTGGAGTTCGGATTCACGAACAGTAACAAATCCTTTTTTTGTCCTTTTGCAGCAGTATACACATGACGATGCAGACTGGCCATGCATACCGGTTCCGGCAGATCTCTGCGGGATCCCGGGTGTTCCATCCAGCTGGCGCCCATATTGTAGGTTACTGAAATGGCCCTTCCATTACCCGGGCCGGACCGGCCTTTATTCGCACTGGTTCTCATATTTAACATCAGGCTGCCGTCGCCTCTTTGAATTACGGTAGCTTCGGTGGTATTAATGCTGGTTGCCGGCCGGCTGGTATGCCAGGTCCTGCCACCGTCCCTGCTATAGGTAATATTAGAAAAGGCTTTACCGTCCTTTCCCCTGCCCTGTGTTGGAAATACCAGGCTGCCATCTGCCAGCGTAATGCCCCGCCCGGGTGCAGGAGCCCAGAGCCACCAATCCTGCTTTTTACACATTCGGGTCAGATTTACAGGCGCTGACCAGGTGGCGCCATGATCAGCGCTTTTTGTCATCAGAAACTGGGCGGTTTCCCTGGGATCATATCCTGGTTGCGAACCTTTGGCCTTCCACTGGTGGTTCCAGTTGGTACTGCTATCACTAAGATTTTTCACCCAACGACCGTTTTTGTCCAGTACGCCATGCATCCATAAGCCGGCAATAAAAATGTTGCCCGAATTTTGGTCTACCAGTATACAGGCATCTGAAACACCGTTAAATTTCTCAGGTAGCCCTCCCCATCGGCCCTGATCCAGGACAATTTGTAGGGGCAACCAGGTGTTCCCTTTATCCTGACTTCTGACCAAACCGATATCGATATCGCCCTGCAGGTCTCTTGCAGACTGGTAACGGGCATCAAAAATGGCCAGCAAATCGCCGTTTTTAGCAGTTGCCAGTCCCGGTATTCTGGAAGTATGAACATTGTCCTGATTTGCCTTTCGTAATGCAACCGCAATTCTGTAGGAAGCGAACGCTGTTTCCGGAAGTAGGAACTTCCTGTTATCTATCTTTAGGTTGTTTACAAGTAGATGAAGTTGCCGGCCGACCGGGGCACCGGGTTTTACTGACAACCCGATCCACAGAAAGTTGGTACCAGGGTTCAACCTGATATTGCCGCTTATCTGCCCTATACGGTTTGTTTCACTGATAAAATGCCATGTACCGAATAAAGCCGCCTTTGCAACCTTCTCGTCGGACAGATAATTGCTGTCAGCGTTGAGAAAAATCATTAGATCCTGAATATCCTCCAAATTGGTGGCCTGGCCGAAAGCCAAACCGACCTCTTTCAGAAAGTGCTTTTGACCATCTGAGTATTCAGGCAAGGTAATCCTGATCAGACTTGTAAAAGGTTTGCCTTTTACGACAGGGATGCTGTAGATCCGCTGATCAAGTATGGACTGGCCCTGGCTGGTTAACAGTACAAAAACAGAAAGTATTACTGTCAGAAAAAATCGCATCGTTGGTAATTCTAATATCTTTTGTGAAAAATCCGGCAATTGTCGTATAGTCCATATGTACTACAAATCAAAAATAGCCAAAAATTTCAAATTTCAAGCAATTAAAAAAAATATAGTCCTTTATCGGAACTGTCAGGGCTTTAGAGGTGACAAAGACCTGCCGGTTAATTTTTTAATCCGGTCAAAATGAGGTTGCAGGTGACTGACCATTCCTTTTTTAAACTCTTCAATCGTGCCTTTTTTCAGGATCTCTACCAGGCCTTTATGATTTACTGCTCCGGAGATAATTTTACCCCCCTCCAGTTTGATCACATATTCAAAAACCGGCAGGAGTAGCAACTGGAATTGCTGCAGGGTCGTATTGCCTGTTATATCGTATAATTTCCCGTGAAAAGCGATTTCATTCTTTATTCTGAAAGCACCTGCGCTTTTTGTTTTCGACTCTTTTTCTACAATCTGCTCCAGTTCTTTGATGTCCTCACGGGTAATGCGGGCAAACAACAGTTCGGCAATGCCCATTTCCAATACAAGCCTCAGCTCAAACAAATCCTGCAAGGTATTATCATCCAGGATAGCCGGATGAAGCAGTTTTTCGATGGTGCCTACAAAATCGGGATTTGAAACGACCATTCCTACCTTTTTCTTGCTCTCAATGATGCCCATCATTTTGAACTTGCTCAGGGCTTCCCGAACCACGTTGCGGCTCACCCCCAGTTTACTGGCCAGTTCATTTTCTGTAGGCAGGGCATCCCCTACCTTGAAATCGTTTTCCCTTAAATACTTTTGAAGACTGAACTCTACATGTTCCGCCATCGATTTTTTATGTATCGGAGTGAGATTTATCGCCATTAATATCAATTGTACTACAATAATACTAATAAAATTTAAAGCCAACCTAATTTTCTTTGGTTGTCGGTACCCCGCGTGCAGTATCAATGCAATGGCATGATCTTCCTGCTGAGCCCTGGCGCTGCTACCGGACAAATTCGGGTAAATACAGTAATTTGCGGACATGTCAAGTCTGTACCTGGCCTCATTGAATTCCGGCAGCAACGGTAATTGCTATTATATTGGCAATGACGAGGAGGCTGTGCTGATCGATGCCGGCATCTCCTGCCGCGAGACCGAGAAAAGAATGCAAAGGCTGGGACTGAACATGACACGGGTAAAAGCTATTTTTGTCTCCCATGAGCACAGCGACCATATCCGGGGTCTTGAAGTTTTATCACGCAAACACCAATTGCCGGTTTATATTTCACCGATAACGCTCCGACACTCCCGCCTTCAATTGGATCCGGCTTTAACGCAAGCTCTTTCAGCCGATACTACCGTTTCTGTCGGCCGCCTTCAGGTGCATTGTTTTCAAAAACACCATGACGCAGCCGATCCGCATAGTTTTACCGTGGAGAATTCGCAGGCTTGTATCGGTATTTTTACAGATATCGGCACCGTTTGCGACCGGCTTAGTGCGCAATTCAGTCGCTGTCACGCCGCCTTTCTGGAGTCCAACTACGACGAGATCATGCTGGAAAAAGGCCGGTACCCCTACCACCTGAAAAATAGGATTCGGGGAGGCCGGGGACATTTATCCAATAAACAGGCCCTGGATCTGTTCCTGCAATACCGCCCGCAGCATATGAGCCATCTACTGCTTTCCCATCTTTCGGCTGATAATAACCATCCCGATCTGGTATATGAACTGTTTCGGCCTCATGCCATCGACACCCATATTGAAGTGGCTTCCCGGTACCACGAGTCTCCGGTTTTCGAAGTTTCAGGATCGAAAGTGATGCGCGGATTCCAACCCGCCAGATTTGAACAATTAAAATTGTTCTAGTTGGGCGGTAAGGATTGAACTAGCCGCTAAGCACCCTGCGGGCCGCGATCTGTTGTCTCGTTGCCAGGGTTACTGCTCAAATGGACGGTCCTGCCAACACCGGGAAAAATACGGTATTCAGATTAATTAGAATCCTGTATATTTACGATTAAATACGCTCGTTCTCAACCAATTAAGAGCCACAACTAAATATTTTGCATTCATCTAAACCAAAACAACATGAAAAGACTGCTTTGGATCGGGCTGTGCCTGATGGCTGTTCAGGCCCAGGCCCAGGATTCTATTGTAATTAACTTCAAAACAAAATCGGTAACAGTTCCCAGGATTAATAAAAAAACCAGGAATATCTGGTTAAAAGTTACGGACCTGCCAACCGATCAATACAAGATCACGATCAATAAAACGGATTCTTTTTTTCGTGCGGGCAATAGCCCTTCCCTCTTTAGTGTGCTGAGTTTCGGCGAGGGGTTTAACAGCATTTTGGCTGGGCTTACCGCCTATTCTGTGAACAGTCTCACGCCATCGATCCCATCCTCATTACTAACAGGCGGTGACAGGGATTTAATAGATAAATTTCTGCCAAACCGACCGGCAGATCAGTGTAAAGGAGCAAATGCAGATCTGGTAAAAAACCTCATCCTGGCCATGCGGTCTGAGGTATTCCATTTCCATTATCGTTTCCGGGATCAGGTAATTACCCCTGCAGATCAATTGATCTACCGGGTGGAAACCGGTACCGAAAAGGATAGTAAGTCGTTTCAGTCCGCAGCCGAGAAGATCCTGGAAAAAAGACTGCAAATGGATCAAGAGTTGGAACAAATATATGTCAACTACTATGACAGCCTGCTCCAACCTGCCATGTATTCAACGGCAAAAAGCTGCCCTGCATTTCAGGTGGGTGACAGCATGCTGACGGTATATAAAAAACAGTTTAATTTATTTCTGAACCGATTCGATACCAGTTTTAACCGGACTTTGATCGCAAAACTTTATAATAAGCTAAAAGCAAAACCTACCCAGGAATTTGTTTCGCTGCCTTATAAGTTACATGGCGATCTCACCAGTTTTGAGGTGGGGATCAATCCGGTCAACCCCGAAAAGAACTTCCAGGCCTATAATACGACCATCGAACTGGAGAAACGGCCTGACCAGCTATTAAGCTTTACCAGTGGTGTTTTTATCAGCGGGCTGACCCATGATGCTTTTGCCATTAAAGCGAATCTCGCCGCCAGCACCACGACCCCCGGTAAAATGGACACCCTCAATTATTCCATTATATCGGAAAACAGCAACCGGGTGAGTGCGGGGATCAATGCCTTATTGCATTATGGAGGGTATTTCAGAACGCAGAATGAACTGGGCTATTTTATTGCTTTTGGCCCGGGTCTGACACTTGAAAAAAATCCACAGCTCAGAATCTCATTGGGCACCGGGCTCATGCTCGGAAGGAACAATAAACTGGCCCTCTCTTTCGGTGTAATGGCCGGATCGGTAGCCAGACTTTCAAAGGCCTATCAGCTGGATGAACCGTACTATTCCGCGCCAACCGCCATAACCCGGGATCGGTTTGCAACCAGTTGGTTTTTATCCCTGGGTTATGCGCTTTTTGACCAATAAAAAAATTGCCAACGGAATAAAGGCCTCGGATACATCAGGACTTCATTCAGCGAAAGAAAACAGAAATTTCAGGAACAGAAAGTGTAGCGAACTTTAACGCGTTGTGGAATCCGCAATTCCAAAAGAAACGGTGTCTTCCCCACCCAGTTCGCCATTACTGACACTATCCGGTGATGTTTCATAACCTGTGTCCTGCGGAATAACTTCCTCTTGTTTGGTGTTATTCGTATCGGCGTTTCCGCAACTGCCCAGAAAAATTGTCAAAAGAATAAGTAATAATTTCATTTTTTAAATTTTAATAATTAACAGGGAGCCCATCTGTTCACCGACAAATTCCGTACCATCGGGTTTCAGGTACCTGTTACCGAACCGCATATATTCCTGGTATTATTGCACCAAGGGACCCGTGATGATTGCTCAATATATTAGCGAAAGAAGAAAATTGTGACACCGGACTTCCCGGCCGTGCCAAAAGTGAAATAAATATAAAGGTGATTTGTTAAGTACGGTGCCCCAGGCAAATTGCCTAAATAGCAGACAGTATCCCTTATGATTACTCTTGGCGCTTGCAGGGTGTCCTGCTCCGATACCCGTTTACCTTGTACAACCGGGAACAGGTATTTTTTGCGGATACAGGACCGAAGCTGCCCGGCGGATGGCCCACTCGAGTAATACTTGCCTTAAGACAAGCCGACCAGCAATAAATATGCGTTTTTTTGTAAAAAAATAAGTTATGAACCCGAAACGAATATGGGCCAATTTCACCGTAGAGGATCTTGAAAGAACTACAAATTTCTATAAAGCATTGGGCTTTACATCCAACGGCAGGTCTGATGAATTGACAAGCTTCCTCTTTGGCGACAATGGCTTTGTCATCCATTTTTTTTTAAAATCAGTCATGGAAAAGAACCTCAAACTGCCTTTAGCAGATGCGGCTCAGGCCAGTGAAATTGTTTTCACCATTTCTGCGGAAACCAAAGAGCAGGTCGACGAATGGTCTACCCAGGTGGAAAAAGCCGGCGGCACTCTGATTACTCCCCCCGAAGTCTTCGGAAAGGACTATTACGGCTTTCTGTTCGCTGATCCGGATGGTCATAAATTTAATGTTTTCTTTATGTAACCGCAGCAGCGCCATGCCTAAGACCAATTTTAAAAACATTGATGCGTATCATGAGACATTTTCCGGAGAAATTTTGGAGCGACTGAATACCATTCGCCGTTTGATACACGAAACGGTTCCGGAGCTGTCAGAAGTGATCAGTTATCAGATTCCGGCTTTTAAAACAACCGGCGGGTCGTTTTTCATCTATTATTGCGCTTTCCAACGACATCTCACGCTGTCCAGTCCTTGGAGCCAGGCTTTTGTAAAAGCATTTGAGAAGGAATTGGCGGTCCTAAAGGTCTCCAGGGCGGCCATACAGTTCCGCCACGATAAGCCATTGCCCGTGGACCTCATCAAACGTATACTGCTTTTCAGAAAGTCAGAAATCCCGGAAAACTGAACTACACCCGGGCCGGCAGCAAACTCAATCCCGACAACTCGGTTTCCGGCCAGATCTAAGCCCAAGAAAAAGCGAATTTCGACTTACCCGGCAAAATATCCATTCCTGTCCGTTTTGTAGAATAATTAGCTCCGTTGTGGTTGCCCCCGTTCCGGGCGGTCAGATTTCCCGATCCTGGCAGTTATATCTGAAACTATTAACATTCCTTCAATAATTTTTTCCCGCTGCACCGGCTTTATGGCAGGTATTTTGACGCATTTGTTATAAACACATGCTCATGGCGAAGTATTCAAAAAAAGCAAGTGACAAAGTCGAAAAGGCAGTACATGAAATGAAAGAAGGAACTTTAAAAACCGGCTCGGGGAAAAAAGTGACCAGTCGTAAACAGGCGATAGCCATTGGTCTGTCTGAAGCCCGGGAGCAAGGGGCTAAGGTACCCAAGAAGTCGTCTGCTGGTTAAAAGAAAAAAGCCTCCTGACAGATAACAACGATTCAGGTACTTCTTAGGGCACGACCAGGTAAATTTCCACACCGGAGCCAATTTATTGATCACCCAAAAAATATTAATTACTATGGAACCGACAAATTATGACGAATCCATGAACAGGCAGCCGCAGTCCACCAATCCAAGAATAACCGATGAAATGAAAAGCAGCGATTTTCACCGTTTATTTGTAGAAGAATTAAAGGATATATACTGGGCGGAACTGGCGCTCACCAAGGCACTTCCCAGATTGCAACAGGCCAGTACCAGTGCGGAATTGGCATCTGCTTTCGAAAGACATACCCGGGAAACCGAGATGCATGCACAAACCCTGGAAAGTATTTTCGAATTAATAGATGAAACGGCTTCCGGGAAAAAATGCGAAGCGATGGCCGGTTTGCTTGATGAAGCGGACACCATCATCGCCGATACGGAGCGGGACAGTTTCACCAGAGATGCTGCATTGATCCTGGCTGCTCAGAAGGCAGAACATTACGAAATAGCAACCTATGGTACGCTCAGGGTATTTGCCAATCATATGAATCATACCGAAGTGGCAAGATTACTGGAACAAATACTGGAGAACGAGAAACGTACCGATGCGGCGTTGACAGGTATTGCGGAATCATTTATAAATGAAGAAGCAGTTACAGAATAGGGTCGCAATAAACATGGCAATAGTTAGGGATCTATAAGAAAAGCCGTCGGAAATGAATTCCGATGGCTTTTCTAGTTACCTGTATATATCGCCTTTTTTGACCCGCCGACAGGGAATCGAAAATTATCAAATTCGGGAAAAACTGCCTAGCCGTTAATAATTTCTCCTCCATTGGGGTGCAAGACCTGGCCTGTCATATAGCTGGCATCCTCAGAAGCAAGGAATAGGTAACAGGGTGCAATTTCGTTGGGCTGACCTGCCCGTCCAATAGGTGTATCGCTTCCGAAAGTCTGAACCTCCTCTCCTTTGAATGAGGATACGATCAGCGGTGTCCACACCGGTCCGGGCGCAACGGCATTTACCCGTATCCCTTTAGCCGCGAGGTTTTGGGCAAGACTACGGGTAAACCCGACAATGGCAGCTTTGGTGGCCGCATAATCTATCAAATGGTCGCTGCCCCTGTAAGCGGTAACTGAAGTAGTATTTACGATACTTCCCCCCTTTTTCATATGAACCAGCGCAAACCGGGTTAACCAGAAACAGGAGAAAAAATTGGTTTGGAAAGTTTTAAGAAACTGATCGGTACTGATCGACTCCAGTTCTTCCTGTACCCATTGAACACCTGCATTGTTGATCAGGACATCCAAACTGCCAAATGCCTGCATTGTCTCGTCAATGACACGCTGGCATTCCTGCTCCTTACTGATGTCCGCCTCAATTAATACACACTGGCCTGCCTCCTCTTCGATCTGACGCTTGGTGCGGGCGGCATCTTGTTTTTCGTTCAGGTAGCATATCACCAGGCGGGCTCCTTCCCTGGCAAACAGCAGGGCAACTGCTTTACCGATCCCACTATCAGCTCCGGTAATCAAGACCGTTTTATCTGCGAGTTTACCCTTTGGATAAGTTCTGGGTGTACTTTGTGGTTTTGGAACCATCAGATCTTCAGTACCAGGCCGCTGCTGTGACTGTGATGGCCGCAGTTTCTCTTTGCTTGCGTCTTTCATAATCATTTGTTTTATGGAGTCCTGCAAATGTAAATGCCGGGCTAATGCCCTTCTGATAGGTAGCGCAATCGTCAAGCCAACCTGCGGAAGGTAAAGGGCTTTAACATTGTTTTAATGCGCATGTAAGTAGGGAAGCAATAACCGGCTGATTTTAGTTTCATTTCCTGTAAATTTTAATCGAAAAAAGATTTCAAAGGGCGTCCATGTCTACCTCTCAAGGCAAGGGACTCTCGTATATAGAAAGAGCTTCCGGCAATACCGGAAGCCCAAAATTTTCTTTTTCCTGCGCTGGCATTATCCAGATCAGGTGCTACGGGTATTTCTCAGTGCGGACCTTTCGGTCTAATTGCCACCCCGAAAGAAAATTTGAATATCTTAGTGAAAGAATGATGCCAAACCGCTCCCCAGCTTAGAAAACTTTGATAATAATATGATAAAAAAAAATAAAGAGAAAGTCAAATATGCCATTATTTGTTCCCCATACCTGCAGCCCTTACTGTTTTTCTTAAAGATATTGCGTCCCTGTCCCGGGCGTTCGTCCAGCGCTTTTACCCTGCAAAGATTTATGAAAATAGCGAAAGCCGGACATTTCGCTGATTACACAGCCGCTGCTTTGGCAGATGCTATTAGGCTATTTTCGAAGCAATTGTAACTTACTGTACTTCAGCAGAAAAAACGGTGTATATACAATTTGGTTGAAAGTAGTTCTTAACCATCTGGCTTTGGGTAAAAAACAACCCTGGCTAAAAAAAATAGACCCTTGTAGAAACAAGGGTCGAAACCAAAACTAACTGCTTATGAGAAAATTGAGTACTTTATTCAATATCTATTCATCAACGCCTTTATTAAAACAATAACTGTACCAGAAGTATCGAATCGGACTTTTACCTATACAAAACTACCTTCTGGCAGAATCTGCCATGCCATAGGAAACGGTGTCATTTCCTCCAATCGTAACTGTGGTGTCTGTTGGTGAAGCCGGAGCCTGGTAGCCTGAATCTGTGGTATCCATAGCATTCATACCCGGATCTTCCATATTGTTACTATTGTCCGCATTACCACAACTGAACAGACATAAAATCCCACATAGTATTAAAAGGGTTTTCATAATGTATTTTTTTAGTTTAGAAAAGACTTCATTAATATATTGCAATTGGCACAAATTCCGTACCAGTCCCGCTTTTCGGGACAGCTCCTACAAAGCTGGTTACCAAGAGTATTACCGCTGGGGTACGCCAGGAGCGCTACCGATTTTCCCGTCGTAAATTTTATATAAGGTAGTCAGGATTCTTTATACACCCTTCAGAAACCCCTGCACTTCAGTATGAAGCGTTTCTTTTTTGATAGAATGTTCATTTTTTGTCTGTAAGATAGATTTCCAGCTTTCCGTCCATGGCCTTCATATTAATCATATAGCCAGCTTGTTCCGTTATCTTTACAGGAGTGGTCTCGGATTCGAAACTGGTACTGTTTAATTGTGCTGCAGGCTTATGGGTTTTACTCATTTCGGTTGACTTGGCCATATAGTACTGATCTCCTTCCACTTTTACCACTTGAAACCAGCCAAAGCCAAGTTCTGATGCAATACGCTGCCCTGATTCCTTAAAACCCTCAAAACGGCCAAAGTAAATATCGCCGGCCTTGGGAGCCTGCTCCATAGCCACATATGCTGCTGATTTGGGAATAGGTGGCTTCGTACTCTCATATATGATCAGCCCGAGTGTGGCAACCATAAGGGTTATAAAGATCCAACCGACAATCGTCATCCTGAATATATAGGGGGGCTTTGATGTTTCTTCGATTTTTTGTCGGGCAAAATGCTTCATTTCAGGGGTCCAATGTCGATTGGCCAATTTCTTTCGGTCGACGGTATCATAAAACTGCGCAAAAGCTTTTTTAGAATAGACATTGAAAAGGGCGGTTCGACTATGGGTGCGGTAAATACCCAAGACCATCGGATGAGCCGGATCAAGGGGATTCCGTAAGTCCTGGACATTATGTACCGCTTGTTCAACCTGACTGATGGAAAAAAACATAAGAGACCTTTAAATTTTTTTTAGAAAAACAGGAGCAGCTGCCAGCAGGTATTAACTCCTCGTTGATGATTTTTGATGATTTGCTATTATACTACTTTTCAGGGTTCAGCATAAGTTTCCGAAACAACCCCTTCCGCTCACACATGTTTTTTTAATTATCGCAATATACCGCAGGAGACCTGCACCCGGGTAACTCAGATTGACCCCGTTTTAAAATCCCGGTTAAGTTCATTTGTTAAAATCCGGATCATTCATACCTGTTAGCGGATTATTATAGGTCACTACAAATGTAGGATAATTGAAGGTAAAGTTGAACCCTTGAACAGGGCTTCGACAAATCCTGAAACAATATTGGGCAATAATGGTTTTCCGGGATTGAACAGGCTGATGCATCAAAAAGAGTTTGAATGCCGATAGGTCATCGTATGTTGAGACAGGCAGGACCGGTTTGTTTACCGGTAGATGCGATAGATCAGCTCCGCATCATTGAGCCAAAGTAACGCGTCTTCATATTCTCGTGCTCTGGCGCCGGGTTTTGCCGTCTGGTAAAGGAGTCTTTTATTTTCCCTTGCCAGTTGAGAGGGAATGGAAGTCCAGATATGGTTGATTTTGGGAACATCTTTAGCATCTCCATACTTCGAGAAATCAAGCGCATATGCGTTTAAGATATTTTGTAAAACCTGTTCAGTTCTTTGAATATTCTGTTCTTCCAGCATACTTACAACAGCTTCGGGCATCCCTCCCGAGATTAAGTATTTTTTGAGCTTATCAGATAAAGGATTGAAAAATATGTCCGGTGCGTGGCGCATTCATTTTTTACACTCAGGGAAATTGAAAGACCAATCAGTGGCATCAAGGAAAGTAAAAATGAAGGCCCTGGAAAGCAAAAATAAGTCACCGGCGGGTTGCAAAAAGTTAAATGACGTAACTCATAGCCGGTAGTTAAAGCTTCTTTTTATTCATCCAGGTGGTCATACAACTATGTCTTTTCTGATTTAGTATTACCAATGCTTTTTGCACGGTGGCTTTCACGGTATTATAGGGGCAATATCTAGTTTCATCGCGATCACTTCGCGGCTCCGGCCTGGTTTGCTGGTCAATAATTAAACAACTTTTACCGTTTGAAGAACATGCAGGTGATATGGCCATCTGTCGCTTGATATATGACTTTCGCTTCCCGTAAACGCTGGTCTTTACAGCTGCGTTGTTGCCGGAAGTGCCCTATTGCACGATTTTAAAAAATATACCGGGAACCCGCTGAGAATAGCTGCAGGCATCAATATTTATTGTTACCAAAATACAAAACTATCCATTAGTAAAATAAACTTTTGTACTTTTGTATCGTAAAATACAATTGTATGATTGCAAAACAACTGATAGAAGGGGCCATTGCGGCGCAGAAGAATAACCTGAAGCGGAAAGAAAAAGGACTTAAACGGTCGGCGTTGGGTGATATACCTGACCTTTCGGCGTATGCGCTGATCGTTTCAGGAGTACGCCGTTGCGGTAAAAGTACGTTGCTGTTTCAACTCCTGGAAAAGCGGTACAAGGATGCGCTATACCTGAACTTTGAAGATACCCGGTTGTACGGTTTTGAGCTAAAGGATTTTATGAAGCTGGACGAGATTATCCTGGATAATGGCACCGGGGTACTTTTGTTTGATGAAATACAAATTATACCCGGATGGGAGCGCTATATACGCCAAAAACTGGATGAGGATTATAAAATAGTGATCACCGGTTCCAATGCCAGCCTGTTAAGCAGGGAGCTGGGTACCAAGCTTACCGGCAGACAGATCAGCAAAGAACTTTTCCCGTTTTCTTATGCCGAGTTCAGCAGCATTAACAAGTTAAAGGCTTCCCCGCAATCCGTGACGGACTACCTGTACACGGGCGGTTTCCCGGAATATGTAAAACAGCATGCTGATGATATCCTCCATCATATCTTCGAAGACATTCTGCTGCGCGACATCGCTGTACGTCATGGCATCCGTGACGTGAAAAGCCTGCAACGCCTGGCCCTGTATCTCTTGTCCAACACCGGTAAGCTGGTAACGGCCAACCGTCTAAAGAGCCTGATGGACATTGGCTCTACCAGCACCGTTACCGAATACCTTGCGTATATGGAAGACAGCTACCTGCTGTACTTAGTGCCACGTTTCGATTATTCGCCCCGCAAGCAACTGGTAAATCCGCGGAAAGTATATGCCATTGATACCGGACTGGCAAAGGCCAACTCTACTTCCTTCAGCGGCGATGAAGGGCGCCTGTTCGAAAACATGGTATTTCTCCACCTGCGCAGGCGGTACAAACAGCTTTACTATTTTTCTGGCAAGGGGGAATGTGATTTTCTGGCAGTAGAAAAAGGAGCCGTGGTGAAGGCGGTACAGGTTTGCTATGACCTGCATACCGATAACCTGGACAGGGAACTGAACGGTCTGAAGGAAGCTCTTCAATTTTTTAAGCTTAAGGAAGGTGTGTTGGTAACGC
Source organism: Niabella terrae (assembly GCF_054783135.1). NCBI lineage: Bacteria > Pseudomonadati > Bacteroidota > Chitinophagia > Chitinophagales > Chitinophagaceae > Niabella > Niabella terrae. Next base: position 508 of record NZ_BAAGRD010000036.1, on the reverse strand, counting down.
TTTCCCGCGAGGATCATTTTGAGCTGGGTCAAATAAAAATAAAAGTGGTACCTGCGCATGTGTTTCTGCTGGAATAGTACAGGTATTGCCGACCGCTATTACCCCCTTCTTGGGTCATCCTATGCTTCCTCTAATATCGCTCGACGCCTTTTGAATGGTGGCTTTCACGGTATTGGGAGCAATGTTAAGTTTTATCGCGATGGCCTCCCGGCTCCGGCCCAGTTCGCGGGCTAAGAGGTAAACCACCTTTTGCCGTTCGGCAAGCTGGTTACTGGGAGCGGGTTTGCGCCGAAACCGTAGCGTAAATTTTTGAGTTTTGAAATACTCTACGATTTACTCGCTTTAAAATAGAGTTATTTTGTGCAAATTTGGTAGGACTGGAAAATCGGGTAGGAAGGTAGCGATTATTTCGCTACCTGACCTCCCACACCACCGTACGTACGGTTCCGTATACGGCGGTTCCTTAGCTAACCTGATGGCGTGATTGCAACTCCTTGAAGTAATCCAA
>NZ_BAAGRD010000035.1:0-26721 GCF_054783135.1 Niabella terrae | reverse complement strand
TACTTATATGCGCCGCTCAGTAAACAGCGTTTGATTCAGTCACTCAGCCAGGCAATAACCCATTCAGCCGTAGATAAGGAGGCCGTTCTGAAAGAACCCGTCAATCAGTTTCTAAAAAGCGAGGTACTGCTGAAACTACATTTGGATCTTAATGATGAAGACCTGGCTGAAATTTGGCGACCCCTTTATTAAAATAGCCTCTTTCCATTAAAGCATGTCAATATAGGTTTAGATAGGTCATTTTCAGGAGGGAGGCTGCTGCCTGCTGCTCATCTGTTCTCTTTTATTCTCCTAAGGGGACGGATGACGGCAGCAGTAATAATGAAAAATCCCGTTTTATGAAAAATAAAAAATTACTCTTTTGCCTTTTTGTATTGCTGTTTACAGCACTACAAACGCTAAGGGCGCAGGATGGCTCTGCCGGCATCCAGGAAGCCAATACCATGGTCCGTCAGTACTTCGATGTAGGGATCAATCTGATGTATGCGGTAGGCGCGGTTTTAGGGCTTATCGGCGCCGTCAGGGTATATCAAAGGTGGGGGTCGGGTGATCAGAACACCAATCAGTACGCGGCAAGCTGGTTTGGAAGCTGTATTTTTTTAGTGATTGTAGCCACCGTGCTGAGAAGCTTTTTTGGGTTATAAGATGGTTAGCGTATACCAGATAAACAAAGGGGTCAACCAGCCGGTCTATTTCAAGGGACTGAAAGCCCAATATATCTGGTGGTTGGGAGGGGGGCTGGTAGTTTTACTAATGCTGTTTGCTGTCCTCTATATTTTGGGCATCCATATGTACTTATGTCTCTTGATTATCGCTATACTGGGTATGGTGCTTTTTAAAGTGGTATACCGGTTCAGTAAAAACTACGGGGAATATGGCCTGAAAAAGCGTTTGGATTATTTTAAAATGCCCCGCTTTATTATTAACCGAAGCCGGTTGCTGTTTATAAAAAGCCTTAGTGAAGCCACTGAACAATTAGGCGAATTTGATTGAAGTCCACCTACGTAAATCCATTTATAATGAACAAACAGTTAAAAGATATTTTTCCCATTTTAGATATCGAGCATGATATGATGCTGAGCAATCGGGGAGATATCTCTATTGTGTTTAAAGCGGAGTTACCGGAAATATTTACGCTGTCTGAGGTCGATTATGAGAATTTTCACCAAACCATGCTGAGAGCGATAAAAATGCTGCCGGAACACACTGTCTTTCACAAGCAGGATCATTTTTGTGCAGATCGTTATACGCCTGATTGGGAGCAGGGCGAAAGGGGCTTTTTATCCCGGAGCAGTGACTTGTACTTCAATGAACGGCCTTTCCTGGCGCATGAGTCTTATTTTATTCTAACCTGGATTTCCGATAAGTTTCGGAATGGCGGATTTCGGCAAAACGCTTTTTTTCAGCGCTCTATAGTGCCCCGGCAAACCCTGGAATTATCTCAAAGGCTGGCTTTTGAGGATGCTGTGGGCCAGTTTGCCGGTATTCTGTCAGATGCGGGGATTCGGCTGCAACGACTCCCTGCGGCGGACCTTTATAGCAGCAGGACGCGGTCAGGGCTGATCGAACGCTATTATAACCTCGTAAAAGAGGACCAGGAAATAACCGTAAATGACCTGGAGCTAAAAAATGCGTTGAAAATAGGCAGAAAGTATTGTCAGCTGTATACGCTTTCGGATCTGCCGGATCTGCCTGCCTATTGCGGATCCCGTGTTAATTATGATAAATACAGCACAGACCGTACGAAGTTCTCTGTCGGGTTTGCCAGTAGTTTGGGGCTGTTGCTACCCTGTAACCATATTTATAACCAGTATATCCGGATTTGCGACAAGACCGCATTAATTAAAAAGCTGGAATCCAGGCGCCTGCGCATGCAATCCCTGGCCGCCTATGCACCGCAGAATGCTTTTGGGCGGGATGCGATTGCGGAATTTTTAAGTGAATGTGCCGCAGAGCAGCGCATCCCGGTTCAGGCCCATTTTAATGTGTTGGTATGGAGTGAAGACCCTGAGGAGTTGAAAGAACTGAATAAAAAGGTTTCAGCAGCCATGGCGCAGATGGACGCAGCGACCAAGGTAGAAACCTTAGCAGCGCCGCAGATCTGGTGGGCAGGAATCCCCGGGAATGCGGCAAGTCTTCCTGAAAATGAAACCTTTGTCAGCTTTGCCGAGCAGGCCTGCTGTTTTCTTTGCCTGGAAACCAATTACTGGGATTCGATTAGTAATTACGGTATCAGGCTGGGGGACCGGATTACGGGGCGGCCGGTGCAGGTAGATATATCTGATGAACCCATGAAACAGGGAATATGCACCAATAGAAACAAATTTATTCTGGGCCCTTCGGGTAGTGGCAAGAGCTTTTTTACCAATCATATGCTGCGTTCGTATTATGAACAGGGTTCCCATATCGTACTGGTAGATGTGGGACATAGCTATAAAGGGCTTTGTAGTCTCGTAGGAGGCTATTATTTCACTTATTCGGAAGCGGATCCCATCCGGTTTAACCCTTTTTACCTGAAAGAGGGGGAGCCGTTGGACACCGAAAAAAAGGAAAGCATCAAAACCCTGTTACTGGCCCTGTGGAAAAAGGATGGCGAAAATTATCGGCGCTCAGAATATGTTGCCCTGTCCAATGCCCTGCAGGGGTATTTCGATAAGCTGATGCGTTCCGGAACAGAACCGGGCGGCCAATCCGCCATTTTCCCCTGTTTCAATACTTTTTATGAATACCTGCAAACGGAATTTATAGCTTCTCTGAAAGCGGAACATGTTAGTGAAAAGCATTTTGATATCGATAATTTCCTGTTTGTGCTCAGGCCCTTTTATTCCGGAGGCGAATTTGACTATCTGTTAAATGCTACAGAGAACCTGGATCTGCTGGAGCAACGATTTATTGTTTTTGAATTAGACAATATCAAGGATCACACCATTCTGTTCCCGGTGGTGACCCTGATTATTATGGAAGTGTTTATTTCCAAGATGCGGAAACTGAAAGGGATTCGGAAGATAATTCTGATCGAGGAAGCCTGGAAGGCTTTGATGCGGGAGGGTTTTGCCGAGTATATCAAGTACCTGTTTAAGACCGTTCGAAAGTTCTTTGGTGAAGCTATCGTGGTCACCCAGGATATTGAAGATATAATTTCTTCCCCCATTGTAAAGCAGGCCATCATCAACAACAGCGATTGTAAGATACTGCTGGATCAGTCCAAGTACCAGAACAAGTTTGATTTAATTCAGGATCTGCTGGGGTTAACGGATAAGGAAAAGACCCTGGTATTGTCGGTCAATAAAGCGAACGATCCTCATATAAAGTATAAGGAAGTGTTTATTTCCCTTGGAGGTGTCTATTCCAAAGTGTATCGTACAGAGGTCAGTCCCGAAGAATACCTGGCCTATACTACTGAAGAAACTGAAAAAGTCAAAGTGGAAGCTTACGCTTCACGCCATGGCGGAATGGAGCAGGGGATCCGGCAAATGGTGAAAGAAATTCAGTAACTAAAAAAACAGATATGAATCATAGGTATGGTATACTGCTGGTTTTGCTATTCGCGGCCTGTAAGGGAAAGGATATTTCAGGGGTTTATGTCCGACCTATAAATCATGAGTTTGCCCGGGGGACGGATACGCTTAGAATACGGGCTTTGAAAGGGAATCGATATACGATCATTGAAAATCAACGGTTTCAACGTTTACGCAATAGTAGATTTATGCCTTTTGAAAAAAGTCATAAAAACTACCCGGTCACATATGACGCTCAAAACGATATAGCGCAACTTCCGGACGGTACACCTATTAGATTTTTATTTATGGATGACTGTAACACACTGGTCATGGGCGCCACAACTTACCGAAAAGTATCGACAGTAAATTAAATTAGAAAATTCTTCATCTGTAAAAATAAAGACTCCTGTATCAGTAAATAGTCCCCCGGGAAACTTCTGTTTTCTGAATTTGAAACAATCTTAATAATGCTATTGCATGAAAAGTCTGAAACGATATGGTATGATGTCCCTGTTTTGCCTCTTACTTAGCATTGCGCCCACCCAGAAAAGCCATGCCCTGATTTGGGAAGTTGTGCAGGCTGCATTGGTAAAAGTGATTAAGGCTATGGATCTGGCGGTTCAACGACTGCAGAATAAGACGATTTGGCTGCAAAATGCGCAGAAGGCGATAGAAAATTCGCTGTCGAAATTGAAACTGGAAGAGATATCGGAATGGGCAAAAAAGCATAAAGAGCAGTATGAAAAATACTATAAGGAACTGGTTCGGGTAAAAGCATCCATTAACCATTATCGGCGGGTAAAGTCGATGATTGTTAAACAGGTAAGCCTGGTGGAGGAATATAAAAGAGCTTTCAGGTTAATAAAACAAGATCGACACTTCAGCCCCAAGGAAATTATTTATATGGGTAGGGTTTATGCAGGCATATTGAATGAAAGTGTGCGTAACCTGGATCAACTGCTTTTGACGGTACAGGGGGAAGGTTTGGTCATGACCGACGGGAAACGCCTGGCACAAATCGAAGTCTTTGCAGATAAAATGGACCAGTTGCTGGCTGACCTGCGGTTGTTCAACCGGCAGAATATTAAAATCAGCCTGCAGCGATCCAGAAGCCTGGATCAGGTAAACCTTGTAAAACGCTTGTATGGATTACCGCAAGATTAAATATGGACTGATTCTACTGACCATGGTCTTCAGTCTATTGCATGTTAAGGGGCAGGGACTCAGGGAATGGTTTAGTCAGAAGGCGACCCAAAAGGACTATATGCTTCAGCAAATCGCAGGATTGCGCATATATACCGGTTATCTGAGCAAAGGATATGCAATTGTCAGTAATGGTCTGGCAACCATTGGCGATCTAAGGGGAAAGCATACGACTTTGGACATTCATTTCTTTCAGCGCCTGGTGGATATTAATCCCCAGGTCAGTGGTTCCGAATCAATCAGTCAGGTTTTACAGCTGCAACAGGAAAATATTCGCCTGCTACGCGGGTTGGAGCAACAAATAAATGGATTTAAAAACTGTCCATTATTTATAGCTCTTTATTTCCGAAATGCGCAAAAGAATATGGAACAGGAAGAAAAGGAGCAGACAAAAGAACTCATCACCCTGCTCAGCAGGGCCGCCTATGAGATGGATGATGAAGCGCGGTTAAAGCGGATACATAAAATTACCCATGATGTTCAAAAAAGGCATAAACGGATTAGAACGCTGCGATTTCAATGGTCGAAACTGGCCATTCAGATAGACCGGGAAAGAGAAGAGCTGATAAACTTAAATGATATGTACTGATGAAGGGGCGATGCTATATAGGATGGTTAGTAGTGTTTATTTGGGGCTTCTCGTTCAGGGCAGCTGCTCAGGCGGATGAACTGGCCCAGTTGGCCTTAAATATTGAAAAACTGAGCCAGTTCCGACAGATTCTCTCAAATATGAAGAAGGGATATAATCTACTTTTCGGCGGTTATAATACAGTGAGGAATATTGCCAGGGGCCAGTTCAGATTACACCAGGCTTTTTTGGACGGCTTGCTGAAAGTATCGCCTACCGTAAGAAAATATTATCGGATCAAGGATATTATTCAGGGCCAGATTCGGATACTAAGTGCCTGCAGGGCGGCAAAAAGCTATTTTGAATCCAGTGATGCTTTTACAGTGGCGGAGCTCATTTACTTTTCAGAGGTATATGAAAGAATGCTGGCATCTTCAGTTTCCAATCTGGAAGACCTGCTGATCATAGTAAGCGCCGGTAATTTAAGAATGTCGGACGATGAACGTCTTGCTGCCATTGATCATATATATAATGACATTTCTGAAAAGCTAAGGTTTTGTGAGGCATTTACTGCCGATGCGATGGTACTGGCGGAACAGAGAAGGAGAGAAGCAGGCGATGGCAGACAATTAAGACAGGAATATAATCGATAGATGATGGAAAGAATGATAATGAAAATAGGGGCTGTTGCGGCACTCTGTATCTTCTTGCCAGTTAGCACTTATGCGCAGACAGGTGGATGGGCAGCAGATTTAAATGGTTTTCACGAGGTGCTGGACCAGTTATACCAGGAAATGCTTCCACTGTGCAGTAAACTTATTGGAGTGGGCAGGGGCATTGCAGGCTTTGCTGCGCTCTGGTATATTGCCTCCAGGGTCTGGGGGCATATTGCCCGCAGTGAATCAATCGATTTCTACCCCCTGTTTCGGCCTTTCGTGATTGGTTTTGCCATTGCGGTTTTTCCCTCCGTCATTTCTTTAATTAATGGAGTGATGCAACCTACGGTCAACGGTACAAAGAATATGGTAGCTCAATCAGATCTGGCCATCGAAGCTTTACTCAAGCAAAAGGAGGAAGCCGTTAAAAGCTCGGATCTGTATCAGGTATATGTAGGACCTACGGGGGAAGGAGACCGCGATAAATGGTATGCATATACGCATACGAATGATGATGAATCAAAAGAAAGTTGGATGGAGTCCATCGGCAATGATATCCGATTTGCCCTGGCCAAGGCAGGCTATAATTTTCGTAATGGAATTAAGGAGGTGATTGCTGAAGTGTTGCAGTTATTATTTGCGGCGGCTTCTCTGGCCATCAATACGATGCGCACTTTCAATTTGCTGATTCTGGCCATTCTGGGGCCGCTGGCCTTCGGGCTAGCGGTATTTGACGGCTTCGGTCATACCCTTAAGCATTGGATAGCCCGGTATATCAATGTATTTCTCTGGCTTCCTATTGCCAATATATTCGGGGCCGTCATCGGAAAAATCCAGGAGCAAATGCTCAAGATTGATATCTCACAGATTTCAGAAAACGGCGACAGCTTTTTTAGCCGGACAGATATGGGCTATATGATATTCCTGATTATTGGTATCCTGGGCTATTTCTCCGTCCCATCTATTGCCAACCAGATCGTCTGGGTGGGCGGCGGAAATGCGCTGACGAGCAAAACCACAGGAGCGATGATGGCTGCCGGAGCCGCGGTGGGAGGCGTGGCAGGTGCGGTAACAGGTGCTGCGGCCGGCCAGGCGGTGAAAGGCGCTGAAAACCTGGCTAAGTCGCCCTATCATGTGTATCAGGGCTATGCTTCGGGTGGTGATAAAAAAGGACCGGATTATATGGAAGATAAGCTAAAGGGTAAGTGAGGGAATCAATTCTTTTATGAACCGATGGATAGCGAAAAATACTAGAGATGTTTAGAAGAATGAAAAATATAGATACCGCCTTTCGGCAAACCCGGGCCATGGCACTGTCTATTGTAGCAGCAGCCATATTGCTGAGTGGTTGGATCGTTTATCGTACCACCAGCGTATTGACAGCCAATAACGGGAAAGTCTATGTACTGGTCAATGGCCAATTAGTGGCCGCCGTGGCCGAAAAACGAAATATGCCGGTAGAGATAAGAGATCATATCAGAAGATTTCACACCCTGTTTTTCACCCTCTCACCCGATGACCGGGCGATACGGGAGCAGTTGGTAAAGGCATTGTACCTGGCCGACGGTTCTGCAAAAAGAATTTATCAGAATATGACAGAGGCTGGATATTACAATAATCTTATTTCAGGTAATATTTCTCAATCCATTGAAATTGAAAAGATTGACGTGGATATGCGTAAGGCGCCTTATCGGTTCACTTGTCAGGGAACACAGTTTATAACGAGGCCCAGTTCATTGTTAACCCGATCTATTACGACTACCGGCTATGTCCGGACAGGTATGGTTCAAAGCGACAACAATGCCCATGGGTTTCTGATCGAGCGCTTGGAAATAAAAGACAATCATGACATCAAAAAATCCATTCGATGAAGCGGAAACCTGGTAATACAGCATTTGGGCAGCAATGGGGCAGAGCCCTCGAAAGAGCTGGTGTATGGCTGGAGTCGCAGCAGCGAAAACTCGCACAGGTGTTGAATAGAAAATGTGCGGATTTATCTGCCAATCAACTACTCGCGGGCTTTATTTGCTTTAGTCTGTTTACGGCGTTGATATTTAGCTATATTATCTGGGTTGCCCTGACCCGTTCAACAGCAATGAAACTGCCGGAGAAAATAACATCATCGCCGTATCGGAAGCAGGAAACTTACCCGGATAATCAAAAAGATATAAATCAGATCATGGTAAGACTGGATAGTTTGCGAAATACCCCCAATGCGGATTCCCTGTTCAATCGGATACAATTATACCGACCGGGATTATTAGATAGCATAGCGTTTATAGATAGTATATATAGAACAAATTAAACAATCAATATGGAAACGAGAATTGAAGTCTCCGATGCAAATCATCGGATGAGAAAGTTATGGCTTTTGCTGCCCCTGTTGGTTCTGCCTTTCCTGATTTTATTGTTATGGGCCTTGGGATTGGTGGGGAGTGGCTCCGAAGTTTCAGCAGATCCTTCTTTGGCTTCCGGGATAAACCTGGACCTGCCCGCAGCAGTTGCTTCCGCAGACAGTAGCTGGAATAAGTTGAGTTATTATGAGCAGGCTGAGAAAGAGGCGCATCGGTTAGAAATGCAATTAAGAAACGACAGTTCTTATAATGCCCACCCTGATGTGGAAGATAATCTGGCTGGAGTTCATATGTCGGAGGCGGACTATGCCGGGCAGAATTTTAGTGCCCGCCCGATATCAGGTGCCGCTGGAAACCGTAGTGTCGATAAGAATGAAGCAGCAATATTTCAGAAACTGCGTCTACTGCAACAACAGCTGGATGATCAATCTCAGGAACCTAAGAATTATTACCCTTTAGAAGAGCCGAATCCAATAGATATGGAGTCTTCAGAATACCTGCCGGAACCGGTAAATGCGAGTGCCGTGGATTCGGAAATCGGGAAATTAGACCAGATGCTGGATAAGATTATCACGATCCAACATCCAGAAAAGATAAGTCAGGCACTTCAGATAAAATCTGAAGCAGCTTCAGGAGCCGCCTTTCCGGTGCAAACAAACGCGGAAAAGGTAAGTTTGACGATGCTCCAGCCTGTAGCGGATACACTTCGTACAACAGGAAATGGCTTTTTTTCTTTAAACCAACACCCGGAAAGGGATTTTGAGCGACGTGAGATTCGGGCGGCGATTCATGAAACGCAGACCATCGTAAATGGGGCCACCGTAAAATTGAGGCTGACGGATGACATTTTCATTAATAACCGGTTGATCCCCAAAGAAAGCTTTGTATACGGTTTGGCGACGCTAAGTGGTGAACGGTTGCGCATCGCGATTAAAAGTATTCGAATGGGAGCCTCGCTGTTCCCGGTTGACCTTTCTGTCTATGATATGGATGGTATTGAAGGTATACGGGTACCTGGCTCGATATCCAAACGGGTGGCCGGCCAGAGTGCGGAAAGAGGGCTGCAGGGCATGGGGCTCACTACGGTCAGCCCCTCGGTAGGCATTCAGGCAGCGGGTTTGGGTATTGAGGCGGCCAGAAGCTTTCTGGGTAAAAAGCTGAAACTGGTACGGGTGACGCTTAAAGCAGGCTATAGGGTATTGCTGAAAGATGAAAAACGTAAAGGCTAATTGAGCCAATCGCTGTTTCCCGACTTGAAACGACAATCTGGCCGTAAATAATTTACTGTAGTCGACATAAAATCAATTTTTTATATAAAATATATCAATATGAAAAGGAAGTATTTGATTTTCATGGTGGTACTTGCGATGTTGCTGCCACAGCGGGCATGGTTGCAAACACTTACAAGGACCATTACCCCGTATGAGTTTGCTATAAGTGAACATTTGACGACCAATCTGATCTTTCCCTATCCGATCAAAAGCATAGACAGAGGATCTGCAGATTTGCTGGTACAGAAGGCTGGAAGCGTTGAAAACGTCCTACAGTTAAAAGCAGCGACTCCGGGATTTACCCCAACAAACCTGACGGTGGTAACTGCTGACGGTGCCTTTTACTCATTCATGCTCAACTATAAATCTGCGCCTTCAGATGTAAACTTCCGGATGGACCAGCGGAATATGTCTGATGAGCCCCTGGCCGTTTTCGAGCCTTCGGGAACGAACGATATAGTGCGCGCTGCTGCCAGACGTCTTATCCATAAACGCGGGTTTATAAAGTCCTGCCGGCAGATGAAAAACGGCATCGGAATCGCGCTAAAGGGAATATATGCGGCGGAGGGGATGCTGTATTTTCACCTGGAACTAAAAAACAGCACCTGGTTAGATTACCCCATCAGACAATTACGCCTTTTTATTAAGGATAATAATACAGCCAAAAGGACCGCCATCCAGGAAATCGAATTGAAACCGGTCTATATATTGGGTGATCGCAATATTATATACAACAGATCGGCTCAGGGTCTGGTAGTGGCACTACGCGGTTTTACGATTCCGGATAAGAAAAAATGCCTGATACAATTACAGGAAGAGCGCGGCGGCAGGAACCTGGATCTGGAAATTACCAATCGGTTGATTACGAAAGCCTGGCGGGTGTTTTAACCGCCATTTCACTCGTCCTAAAAATAGATGTTCACATTAGTTGTTTTACTATAAACGAATTATTATGGCTAATCATTACAACACAGCCGTCTATATAGTCGCTTGCGTATTTATGCTGAGTTTTTGTGGCTGCACCAAGCCGACGGAAGCGCCTGCTGCCCGGAAATACTCCAGCGCAGACAGTCTGCCGGGAAATGCCCTTAATCCCTATGATAGTTTCGGGTACTGGCATAATTTGATTTTGGACTCAGTAAATAGTTGGCGCCGCACTAATCGCTCATCTACAAGTCCGGAGTCCTATTCTCTGATCGGGAAGCTATGTCAGGATAAACGAAGGAGCCGATCTGCCGTTTTTTTCCCGACCGCCATTCCCGGCCTGGTTACCGAATCCGCTGTAAGACTGCATCAGTTCGTAGAACAATTAAATTGGAGTGATTCGGTAAAGTGTCGGTTACATAATCTGTTTCGGATTCTTCGGCAGGCCGCCGTCCCGGATCCCCAGTTTCCGAAAATTAAAGCTGAAATAATGGAATTTGAAAAATCTGTGATAGAGAGTGGTTTGCCCGATCAGGATAAAGAAGTGCTTTTTAAGGCAGCAACAATTGGACGCCATTCTACTTATAAGTGGCTTTTACACCCCCGGGCGCTGGAATCATTTTTCCCTCAGCAATTACAGACCCTGCATCAGGGTCAGGGTATTGCAAATCCAAACCTTAAGCTGTTCGTGGATGCAACAGTCCCCAGACGTCTGTTCGAAAAAGTAGGTAAATGGTTTGCGGTGACGGTCTGCGATATGGGTGGCGCCATCGCAGATTTAAGTCTGGAAAGCGCGGTAGCGGCAAGTGATTATATGTCTGAAATATTCCAGATTCATTAGTCATATAAATTTTATTGAAGTATGGATCCGGTTACATTAAATTATTTCAAAGGATTTTTTCAGGCTGCAGCTAGCGATCCAAGACTGGGCCCCCAGCATATAGCGCTTTATGTTTCACTGATTTATTTATCTATTTTGAAAAATGAACCTTCCGCCGTTCAGGTATCAAAAGAACGATTGTCGAGAATGGCGAAAATAGGCCGAACGACTTACTATAAATGTTTGTCTGAACTGGAGACCTTCGGGTATATCAAATATTTTAGGTCAGATAGTCAGGGACTGCGAAGTTTGGTTGAACTAAATTTAAGTATTGAGAGGTAGCGTTTGGTAGTGATTAATAGTCAGTGAAAATATATCTCTATTATCTGTATTTACAGTTTTAACCCATCCATCAGGTGAAGTTAATTGAAGCGGAGCCGAATGGAGCGAAACTAAAGGGGTTCGGGCGACAATTTTGGCGGGATTTTCACCTCGATTTTAACTTACACACTTTTCGGGATACTCCCTAAATTGGCCGTCTAAGTTATAATTCAATACATACTATATAGCCAATCCTTTTCAACTTCCTTAGCTTCGTCAAATTTATTTCTCCAAAATTCATTAAAAACCTTTTGTTTGTTCGGAATGTAAGCCCAAAATCTATTAGCGTCTATAAAAAAGACAACAAAGTCACCTAAAGTAGGGCTGCTGAATATCTTATAAAGATTAATTTGCTGATAAATATGAAACATGTCATTGCTATATTTTTTTGCAAATTCAAATACTTTAGTAGAGTCCTTACAACCATTAACTTCAGCAAATTTTTCAATATCAAAAAGTTTGGAGTTCATTATCTTTAAGGAGTCGTAATATAAATAATTGGGCAGCTTATATTTTACTCCATTTATCTCTTTAGTAAAAGAAAAAGCAACATAATTTTTATCCTCTTTTTTACGTGCTTCTATAATAACTCCGCTTAATTTTTTCATATCCACTTTTTTAAGTCTATCAGGTACAAGATGCTTGTTCTCATTGTTACAGGCAAATAGAGCAAAAAATAGAAAACTATACAATTTCATGTTAAAGATGTTTACCTAGAGATATGGGTTGAAATGAGACTGTCTCCGAACGGCTGGGACCCCTTTAGGATAATAAAATCCCTGCTTTATAGCTCTTTGATCTCCTTGAGAATCTAGAATACCCACTTTCTTCCCGGGATTATTCTTTCTTCCGCTTATAGCATTATTTAAATGTGCAGCATCCATTAAGGTGTAAACACTAAAACCTAAATGTTTGCCCGCTTGCCCCCATAAAAAATTTCCAAAATCGAAGGCATTATAGGCTACACCACTCTTGGAAGATCCGTTACCCTTAACTACATGTAACCCATCGCTTTTGATAAGTGGGCTGGATACGAAATGATCTAATTTACCTTCACTTTTTCCTGAAAGTAAAGATTTATCACCTGTAGGCCTACTCTCACGTTCTATATAAATCAACTTATTCTACTTTGTAGTGGCAGAGCCATTGTCTACCATTTCCTGATCAATTTGTTGGGGAGAAATAAACTCCAATTTTGTAATCTCACCAGACTTAATGGCTTTAGTATCTTCTTTTGGATCGTTAAAATCATATGTTCCTTCCACTTTTCCCGATTTTGAGTTTTTAACTACAATTTGATCGGGTTTATCGTTTTTGTCAATTCTTATAAACTTACCTTTTTCATTAAAAATATAATCGTCAACAGGTTCCATCCCATCTGGATCAATAAATCTGAGTTGTAATGTTATCCGTCTTTTTCCTTATAATCAATTTTCCTTAGGTCTTGGTTGCATCCATCTTTACAGAAACAGCTTTAGCCCTTCAAGCCCAATTTAATCAATTCCTTTTGGAAATATTTATATTATAATATGTAGTGGGTCTCATTTATTGCAAATTTTATATCATCTAGAAAGGCTAAAATAGAGGCGTTGGGATAATAATTTTTATCATAATTCTCAGGGGCTAATATCCATTTCGTATGTGGAGACAAGATTCTCGTCTGGGGTTGTTAGTATATTATATACCGTAATCTCCAGTTTAATGCGTTTTGGATATTGCCACATGGCTCGTAGCTGTACATCGGTTTCCTGATGGGGAGGAAGTGTGAGTTGTCCCATAGGATACCTATCCAGGATATAGTGACTGCTAATTTTAATCCGGTAGGGGATATCACTGTGATTTGTCAATTTGAGGGTTAGGGAAGGTTCGTCTTTTCCTCTTCTGAAACTACGGCTGTTGGATATGGTTACCGAAGATTTAAAAAACGCTTCCGCTTCAGGTTGTCTGGCGACGATATAATCATCGAAGTATAATGCGGTTCGTTTTGCAATTAAGGCTTCTTTGATGGCTGCTTCTGTTTTGTCTGTGGCAAAAACCAAGGTCATGGGTCTATGGGTGCCGGCGTATCGCGGGTACATATCATCATGCCCGTCCGTATTGCAAAACATAGTCAAGTTATACTTGAAAGCCAGGCGATGGGCAGTAACATTGTATATACCCGAATTCACGACTTCTATACCGGAAAGCATCTTGTTGTCGTAAAGTTGCTTGTGGAATTCAGTAAATACAGTAGTATCCCGGACTTTCCAGGCTGGCATATTACCGGGATGATTGAAAAAAATAAATCCACCCTGTTTTTTGGCTTCAATAAAGGGTTCCATTAATTCCGCCTGACTGGGATGATCTTTCATGACAAATTCCTCTTTGCTGATTTTCATGTAATTATAAGGAAGGTTCATGTCCTTTAAGAATAGTACATTATTATGGTAGGGCGGGACCCGTGGTGATATTTCTGCTCCCTTGATGATCAGAATGTCTTTGCCTTTGGCGTATTCAGTAGCCAGCTCATAGGAACGGTTGATATCTCTTTTGAGATCTTTTGGAAATCGTTCGTAGTCGGTATGTTCAGTCAGGGATATAACATCCAGCCCATCCCTGATTGCTTCTTCCACCCGGAATACCGGCCATACTGTTCCATCAGAAAATACGGTATGCATGTGGAAATCACATTTCAGGGTCTTATAGCCCGGAATATCGGGTAAGCTCGGCTTACGGGCAAGATCTTTAGCTTCTATAGGTTGTGCCTGGACAGTGGCTATACCACCGTGGAATATAAGAAAAGCGAACAGGAGTGCGACTACCGGATATTGTCTCATATGGGAATCTGATTTACAGGAAGCTCAAATTACTGATTTTAGTTTGGTGCGCAAAAACTGAAAGCTGCCTTCAATGGGACAGTGAAATGAATGTATGCTGAGAAATGGAGGAGCGGTGCAAAATTTAGTCATATAAGCATAGCTGCAATTATCCGCATTAATGCGGCATTTAGGTATGCATCGCCTTTCAGGCCATCGGATGGTCAGCCTACTGTTTTACCCGATTTTTAGCTCAATGGACTTTCATTTGGCCATTTGTAAAACGTTCGCTGGCCGACTGATAATAGGAGATGGTTTCTGACACTAATTCTCTGTTTGGGTGACTTATTTCAGAAAGCGACTGATCCTGTCCCGATACTTTGAACTGCCTGATCCCTTTGCGGTCATCGATCTGGGTAAACAGGTGGTCTTTGAGTAAGCCCAAAGTTCTGTAATTCCCAATGAAAGCCCTTTCACTTCCCGGATTGATATGGTTTATATCCTGCCCATATAGCGCAGTTTTGTAAGTCCAGTTTAAATAGCCGAATAAGGTGGGCATGATATCTATCTGTGAGGCCAGTCTGTCTATTTTCTCCGGCTCCTGAGTGAGATTATAAATTATGGCGGGGATATGATGCTTGTCAATATTGATTTCCCACTTACCGGCGCTGCTGGCGCAATGGTCGGCTACGATAATAAAGACCGTATTTCGGAACCAAGGCTTCTGTTTAGATTCCTGGATGAATTTTCCCAATGCATAATCTGTGTAACGCACGGCTGCATTCCTGTTTCCCTTAGGTAGATTAATCTTTTTGTCCGGGAAACTATAGGGTTTGTGGTTCGAAGTCGTCATTACAAACTGGAAGAATGGTGTCCGCGCATTACTGCTCTTATCCGCATATTTGATAGCCTGCCTGTAGAGGTCTTCATCACATACACCCCAGGCATTTTCAAAGCTCACTTCGGCTGTCGGAATATTGTATCGATGCGTTTGAATCTGTTCAGACAACGGATTACCCCTGTTCCTGTCTACAATATCAAAACCCTGGGCTCCGAAGAAATTATTCATGTTGTCAAAATAACCGTCTCCACCGTAAATAAAATATGGATGATACTTTTTCTGCTTCAGTATCGTTGCAATAGAAAAAATATCTTTATTTCCTGGTCTTCTTACAATACTGTTACCGGGTGTAGGTGGTACACAAAGTGTAAGCGCCTCCATTCCCCGTACAGTTCTGGTCCCTGTTGCATATAAATTAGTAAAAAAAATGCTTTGTTGGGCAAGACTGTCGTAAACAGGGGTGAGGTTCTCCCTGTTGCCAAATGCCTTTAAAAAGGCGCCACTAAAACTCTCAATCGCAACCAGGATAATATTCGGACGAATTTCATCCCTGCCTGCTGTTAGTCGGTTTATACTGTCCCATTCCCGGGAAGTATACCGCTGGTTTTGTTGTAGAAGCAGCCTCTTTAGTATCGTATAGACTTTTTGCTTATTGATTGTGGGATAAAATGTGTCGTAATCGAGTTCGTTGGATCTATAAGCTGCGAAAAAGGAAAAAACACCATTCTTACCTAATTCATTTATAACAAGGTTATTGCTAAAGTCTGCCCCTTTGTTTTCCATTACATTAAATAACAAAAAGCAAGCAATCAATACAGGAAGGATGTACAGAGACCTGATACGGATTCCGCACTTGTCGGAGAATGTGTTCTTAAAAATCCCTGTTTTCGTAAATACGATAAAGCTTATGATGACCAGTGCCAGTAAAACGGCTATAATTAATGGTAGCGGATAGGATTGGTTGATATTGGAAACAACTTCATAAGTGTATATCAGGTAGTCAACAGCTATAAAATTGAACCTTACCCCAAATTCATCCCAAAACGGAAACTCTGCCATCAGGCTGAAATAGATAATGATCAGGGCGAGTGAAAGATAGCCATAGGTAATAACTTTATCGATCCATGTGCCAATCCACCTTTTAGGCAATAGCAACAGATAAATAGCATATAGGAACAAGATTGCCAATGCCACCGTAGTGTCAAATATAAATCCTGTAAAAAACGCCCTTAATAAATGAATCAAATGAAAATCGACATCTTTTGCCGACCAGAAGAGTAAGATGATTCTTGTAAAAAATGAGCATATAATATAAAGTAGTCCTACTAAAAACAACAGTGAAAAACGATTACGACTAAATTTTTTCATATAATTTAAGGGAAATGTACAACGACGATTATGCCCGCGGGCGGGAGGAGCCAGGCAGTTCACTGACGGCTGGTAATGAACTAAAGACCATTAATTGTTCAGATTAGCCGGAATGGAGGAATTCATGACAATTTTCTATCACCATGTTAGTCCCTTCCAATTTGGCCGCCCATTTAAGAGGAAAACCATGAATTAACCATCCCGTATGACTTATAAAGGCTGCAGGAATTGGGTTCTGGGCCCCAAAGATGGGTTGAAAGCTTCTTCGGGCGCCTATACATATTACTTCATTGGATTTGGTCATTTGTTGCCCAATTATTGGTAAATGAGCAAAATTGACACCCAATTTAGAAGAAATTTAGAACTTTACTGAAAATACATGTTGCTGATATTCAAATAGGTAGCTAACTTGCCAGTGCTGATATTTAGCTATTTGGCGAACGATGGCCAGGCCGAGGCCGCTACCGCTATCACTGCCATCGGAGGAGATTTTAGAGAATCTTTTGAACAATAAATCGGTATCGAGCGTCTGTTCCCCGGAATTCCTGACCTCAAAACCTGTTTTCGTGGATATAACCCGAATAGCGCCTCCCGGCAAAGTATGCCGGATTGCATTGAAAATAAGGTTATTGATTAGGACTTCGGTTAACCCTCTGTTGCCTAATACTTCTACATTCGGTTCTATTTCCGAACTGACATTTATATTTTTCTCATTAAAATGTTCCTGTACTTCTTCCATAGTTTCCCCGACCAGGGTGTTGATAGCAATAGGTTCTGTTGTATCAAACTGGCTATTTTCTATTTTGGCAAGCAATAGTAAGTTTCTGTTGATTCTTGAACTCCTTAACAGGGCTTTATTCATCTCCTCCACAATATGATATTGCTTTTCAGTAAGATCTTCACTCTGCAATAATATATCCAGTTTGTTTTTGAGGACTGCCAGTGGTGTCTGCAATTCGTGCGATGCATTTTCCGTAAATTCTCTTTGGCTATTGTAAGTAGACTTACTGTGTTGGAGTAATCGGTCGAGCGTTTCATTCAATTCAGCAAATTCAATGGTGTCGGTCTTCAAAAATTCAATCCGCTGTTGACCGTTTAAGCGGAATGCTTTTAATTTCTGTAAACTGTCCTGAAAGGGCAGCCACAATTTTTTTGAAACATGCCGATTCAATATCCAAAATCCGATTACTAAAATCAGGAAAAATAATAAAGTGATCATTGCGATATAAGCTACCGTTTCTTTGGTTTCTTCCACGTTAGTCTCCACTATTAGAGTATAATGTTTCCCATTTATTTTTATAGGGGTTTTTAAGCCGCGGTAACGTTCAGTTTTTTCGAAATCCTGACCAGTGATTGCTTCCGGTGCGATGGTTTTTGGACCGTCGGTCGGACCGTGTCTCAGGGTATTAAAATAAGGGTTGGTGCGGCTGATGGTATATCTGCTACCTGGCTCTAAGGGTAAAAGAGCCGCTTCTATTTTACTTTGGGGTTGTAGGCTGTTCCACAACTTAATACTTTCGGTTAGTTGTTCATCGTTTGGGATTTGCTTGTTGAACTCGATTTCTACCCGCTGTGCAATAAGATCGTTGTTTTCATCAAGTTCTTTTAACCATATCCAGTCTACTAAAAAATAATAAGAAGGAATGCTTAACGCAAATACGATAAATGTAAATACGGATAACCGTCTGAGCGATTTTTGTAACAAATATTTCATTCGTCCCATTTATAGCCTGTACCGTATACGGTTTTTATGTATTGTTCGCTGCCTGCGCCTGCTAACTTCTTTTTCAGGTTTTTAACATGTGCATAGACAAAATCATAATTGTCCAGCATATCGGCAAAGTCTCCTGAAAGGTGTTCTGCCAAAGTACTTTTGGAAAGTACCCGGTTCCGATTGCCGACAAAGTAAACAAGAAGATTGAATTCTTTTTTTGTAAGTGCAACCGGGCGACTATTAACCAAAACGGTTTTGGCCAGCAAATCAATTTCCAGAGCCCCCTGACATATGGTGTTGGAATGGTTAAACTGCTTTCTTCTGATCAGGGAGTAGATGCGCGCCGTCAATTCGGATAAATGAAACGGTTTGGTCAGGTAATCATCGGCTCCAATTTGTAACCCATTTATTTTATCCTCTACGGAGTCTTTCGCTGAAATTATAATAATACCTTCTTCTTTGTTATCTTTTCTCAGTTCTTCCAGGATCCTAAGGCCGTTCCCGTCTGGCAAACTTATATCCAGTAAAATACAGTCATAATTATAAACATCTAGTTTATTCATGGCCTGCTTAAAAGTTGCAGCAGTTTCACAGAGGTAGTTTTCTTCGGAAAGATAGGTTACCATGCTGTTGGCAAGCTCTTGTTCATCTTCAATAATCAGGATTTTCATTTCTCGGAACTTTCTGAATACAAATTTAGACGAGATCAGTCAAATGAAGACTTTGGGTACACACTTCCGGGAAAGATTTCTGGCATAATACTGGGTTAGAAACTAATTTAATAACTGTTTAAGAACCCTGTTTATCCGGATTTAAGTCTTGTAAAAAGATAGACGAATAGGAGAGTACATCGATGGTTTGTCGTTGTTACTAAAATGGATATTATCTTTTGATTAAGGAATTAGATACCAAATTAGAGCCGTTTTTTGTTTTTAATGTCTCCCCATTTAAATAATGCTTCGTACTCCTCAAAACGGTGCTGACGAATAGGCCTGGTAAACGGGGCGGTGCTAAAATGCAAAAGCAGGCAGGGACTGATATCTTTATAAGAATCGAGGTACTCATAACTTAGCAGCTCACCATTTACTATTCTTTGCTTAATCTTGTTGTGATAAGGATACATACTTTGACAGATGAATTTAAGAAATGATTCCCGTACAAATTCAGAAGTTAGTGTTTTACAATATCGAGATCCATATATAGCTTCCGGTATCTGGCAGACTTACTTCCAAAATTGTATGATATTCAACAATTTAGTATATGGAAATCGGCAACACCAACTTTCCCTGAATTGACCGCCGAAGCATTGGGATCATCTAATGTGGGCGATTAACTGCGAAGGCAGTTCATTATATTCAAAAGGGGGTAATATAGGAGAGACTGGCATCTTTGTCTCCTGGTACTGGGTGGCCTAGCCTCCAGTTACTATATAGCCGCCTCCAGATAAGCAGCATTTTAAGCGTATTCCAGATATATCTGTAGGAGCGACTGCCCGATAGAATTGTTTAGACATGCCTCAATTATTTATAATTCCAGGGCATTGTTACCCCAATGGACAATTTCCCGGATATCTTTCGGAATTTTTTACCTTTAAACAGCGTCTTCTAATCAGCAGTGCGCACCTTTAAAGCTATCAGTTATGAACACCGGAAATAAAAAATTTTCTGAACTGGGATACAAAATAATCGACCTGATCCAACGTGATCTACAACAGTCCGCAGTGCCTGAATCCAAAACCCTGAACTGGTCGCCACCGGCTGAAGAACTGGAGTTTTGGACACGAGATTTTAACGCTGGTGAAGCGATTGCTGCCGAGGACTTATTTCAACAATTACTCGACCATTCCATTCATTTAAATAACCCGGGCTATATGGGCCATCAGGTGCCGCCAACCGCAGCGCTTACTATTCTCACGAGTGCCCTCGTGGCCTATCTGAATAACGGGATGGCTGTTTATGAAATGGGCATGGCGGGTAACGCGATGGAACAGGTTGTCATACGCTATTTTGCGGAATGCTGGGGAATGCCACCAACAACAACCGGCATCATCACCTCCGGCGGTTCCCTGGGAAACCTGACCTGTTTGCTGGCTGCGCGCACCCGCTATCTGGCCCGGCACCCGGAAGCAGCCTATCAGCAACTGGCTGTTATGGTCTCTGCTGAGGCCCATTATAGTATTGAACGGGCTTTTATGGTGATGGGACTGCCGCTGGAGCAAATCATCAGGGTAGAAACAGATGCGGCCTACCGGCTGCAACTGTCTGACCTGCCAGGCAAACTGCAGCAGGCGAGAGACAATAACCTTCTGGTGTTTGCGTTGATCGGTTGTGCCTGTAGCACTTCTACCGGATCTTTTGATGATCTGCAGGCTTTGGCGGATTTCGCCAGGGCACATGATATCTGGTTTCATGTAGATGCGGCTCATGGCGGGGCAACGGTATTTTCAGAGAAATATGGCCACCTGCTACAGGGGATAGGCCAGGCGGATTCTGTAATTATGGATTTTCATAAAATGATGCAGGTGCCCTCTCTCTCGACTTTGGTACTATTCCAGACACCAGCCCATCACCGCGGGACATTTCAGCAGCATGCCAGTTATCTGTGGCAGGACCAGGATCATGAGCTTTGGTATCAATCAGGTAAACAGACTTTTGAATGTACGAAGTCCATGTCAGTCTTTCATGTCTATGCCCTGCTACGCCTGTATGGAGCTGAGTTTTTCCGACAGCATATTGATCGGCTCTATGATACGGCAGCTGCCTTTTCTGATTTGCTGACAGCAGCAGCGGATTTTGAATTACGCTGCCCGCCACAATCGAATATTGTCTGCTTCCGGTTCATACAACCAGGTAGCCCGCCTGATTCACTCAATCAGTTCATTGTCCGGGAGCTGGTCCGGCAAGGCTATTTTTATGTCGTTTCTGTACAAATTAACGGCGGTTTCTATATACGAACAAGCATTATGAACCCCCGAACATCTTTAGATGATTTTCAGGGACTGATCCGATCTATACGCGACATTGCCGGAAAGTTTACGAACCCCTGACTGGGAAACGCAAAGACGGGTTATCAGGCCCGGTATTTCTGGAAGAGTAAACTGCGTTATATGTCGAAGCGAGAATATTCATTAGCAGACATAAATGCCCCGGAATACTGAAAGCTGTACACCAGGACAAACAGTGAGCGCTGTTGTAAATTACTTCATTTTTTAAACTTGTGTTATTAATATGAGTGCCACCCGTCACTTCTGAAACTAAAGACGCGAATACCGCAGAAAATATTAATGGAATTACAACGCAGGATTTGTTGCTAAATGGAAAACCTACTTCATAGATACCGGTAGCGTTTAGGCGGTTTTACCCGAAGGATAAATTCCTGGGATTTTTGGGAGAATATCTGGGCGCTTAAATCCATGTTTTCAGGGATTTCCTGCGAATATTAATCCTGTTATTTTTGAATATCAATATATTGTATTCATCCTCCTGAAAAAGTTATGAAAATTATTCTGTCCATTTTAGTATTATTTGTAGCCTATTCTGTTTTGGCCCAAAAACCCCGTTTTGTTCCTTTCCAGTATCAAAATGAAATCGGCATCATGGACGTGGAGGGAAATGAATTCGTGGGTACCGGCGTGTTTGGCGATTATATGGTGGTAGGCGATTTCCAGGCATATATTGTCCGGGATCAGGTGCTAACCAATAAAGACTTCTTTTTTAATGCCCTGAGTGGTACAGGCATGGGAGATATTGATGGAACGTTGGATCGTGCATGTGGGGCGCTGGCTGTGGGCGACCTTACTTATTATCATTTTTGGATGGATGGGACCTCTGTAATGGCTTCCTATGGAAAAGAGTCGATTTTTTTGCCAAAGCGTTATCTGAAAATTGAACCGAACATACAGGCCTGGGATAACGAAAATCTGTCGGAAAAACATTTTGTATGGGCCTTAAATGAAGATGATTCCTATGATTTATTGCTGCCCGAGCAGGGATTCAAAGTGGTGAGAAACCTGCCGGATTTTACGAGTTATGATATTGTGTTCAGTTCGTCTAAGGCAGGTGCTATGAAACTACGGGGCTTTGTACTGGGAAGTCGGCAGACGATTAAACGCGATTTTGGACAGATGTACGAGATTCCGCCATCGGATGGTTCCGTAACCGTTTTCGATACGGAGTTTAAAAAACTTGGAACATCTGCCTATCGTAAAAACGATATCTCGGCTTTGTTTAAGGAAGAAGTTCAGCTCAGGGGTAGTATCCTGCCGCCGCCTCAATTGGCAAATCGGGTTATCTATGCGACCGGTAAAACAGTTATACTGAATGATGAGTTTAGTTTGGTACCAGATACCGCTGATAAGGATCGGCTGGTACTGGTGCGGTCAAAGAAAAATAATGAATCCGTGTTGGGGCCGGGTGATTTCGATTATAGGTATTTCAGTACCAGAGGAAATCCGAAAGCATTACTGCAGATACGCCATCTTGAAAGCGGCAGCATCTTCTTCTTTGATTTTGACGGGACGTTTTTTCCCAGGGGTGTCCCAATGATTCCTAAAAGCAAAATGGCTTGGACTTCAAATCTATCAAAACAATAAACTTTTCCGAATTCATTTAATGAGGACATGCAATCAGCTGTTAATAAGCATAATCCGATACAATCACAGCTGTTGTTGCGAAGGGATGCAATGGGCGACCGCCTATTTTTGATGGAGCCCTGATCGTTATAGGAGCAGGCGAAGACGCGAAACTGAACAAAACTGAAGCATAAGCAAAATCAAATGAAAAAAAGTACCCCATTCCTTCTACTATTGATCTTTCATTGCTTCTTGTTATCTGCCCAAGATAAATATTATAGTGAATGGTACCTGCAAAGGGAAGATGTCGACATATTTGTGAAGGAACTGGGAACAGGAAAAGACACTGTAATCGTTGTGCATGGTGGTTTTGGCGCAAATCACGATTATATGCTCGACGCGATAAAGGGTTTAGGGAACAGATTCCATTTTGTCTTATATGACCAACGGGGATCATTACTGTCACCCACAAAAAAAAGAGAATCTCAGTTTTCAGAAGAATGTCGATGATTTATTTGCTTTAGTGAAAGAACTTAAGATGAAGAGGGCGAAACTTTTTTGTCATTCTATGGGAACCCTGCTTGGAATGGAGTTTACAAAACAACACCCTGAATTAGTGGCAAACCTGGTTCTTGCAGGAGTCCTTATTCCCAAGTCTGATAGTTTACACACTGTGTTTTCCAAGCAATATGAAGAAAGGATACATTTTCTTCTGAACCGACAGGAAGTTTTCGATCTGATTAAGCCATATAAGGACAAGGGGATTGAAAGATTAGGTGCTGTTTCTGAAATCGAGAATTCGATGTTTTCCCATAAAGAATTGACTGAATACTGGCGCATACAGTATGCCGCCGTTAATATTTATGACATAAAGAACTATAATCTGTTGAAAGGAGGGAGGGCATATTATAATCAGGACGCTTCTATAATGGTTGAAACAGTGAATTGGAAATATGATTATCGGAACCCGATGAACAACACTAAAACGACGATTATTAATGGAGCATATGACTTTTTTGATTTTAACGGGGACTGTTTTAAATCACTACTGAAAGGGTTTCCCAATATTCAGTTAGATATCATTCCTGATGCTGGACATGTATCCTGGGTGGATAACCCGGAACTTTTCAGACAGTATTTATTGGCTGCTTTGAGATGATCGTTGCCTTATGATTAAATAGTATTAACAGCAAGGATGGCTGCTAACCAGGTAGATTAAAGTTGGGCAATTTTAACATTGCCCAGGTATATATCGGCCTGATTCTTTTTGTTTTCTACAGCCAGATAGAAGTATTTTTTGGTGACAGGATCGGCCATTTCGGTATCCAGTACCTTGTATTTATCGATGTAAACTGTCATGCGATCACCCTGCAGGCGGATCTTTACTTTCATAATATCGTTCACAAAATAGGACATATCAGCCTCTATCTCACTTGACTTGTTGGGATTTACCTCTTTGCTGGTAAATTTAAACTGATCAAAGCGGTAGGAGGCTTCAATATTGACCGGGTTCCGATATGCCAGGTAATAATGCTTACTCACGCCTTTTTGGTGGTCAAATCCAAAATCGATGGTAATGCCATCTTTACTATCCGCCAGCGTCAACAGGTCAAATTCCAATGTGCAGTTTTCCGGAATCCTGACCAGTTCCTTGATCTTATACGTATTCTCAGTATAAAGTTTTAACCATTGACCTTCAAAGCCATTTACACGCGCAATGGCTCCTGTACCGTTGCTGGTCCACCGGGAGGCCATAGCGCCCGGGGTTTCTTTACTAAAATCATCAAAGAAGACGATTTCTGATTCTGTTTTAAAATCATAGGTCGTTAAGGGGATATTCTTGAATGGGCCAGTTGTAGAGGAATGATTTGATTTAGGTGATTCATCCGCTACTTTTTCTGTATCATCTTCCAAAACTTCAGCAATTTTCTTTTCTGCTTTCTTCTCTATTTTTTTGCCGATGTTTTCCAGAATCTGTGCATGGCTATTCTGATAAGAGCAAATAATCCCAAGTCCAAGTATCGCTATTGAATGTCTAAATTTCATCATTATTACTATTTATGAGGCTGTAAAAGTACAAAGATGTTCTACTTCGGAAAATAACGGAAAACCAGTATATTTAGCGATACGACCATTATTAAAGAATAGCCAAAACGAGGCTACATTTAGTTATGGCACATTTATCGATAAAGTCAAAAACAAGAATTCGATTCATAAAAAAATGGACTTGAATGTTAGAAGAGAATCGATTATCAGCACACTATCTGAATACATAAAATTAACCATTCCAAAAAAAGAGCGGCAATATCATCACCTTTAAAGTGTATAGAATTTATAAAACGTGCCGTAAACCCAAAAGTCTTTAGCTTTTGGGATGTAAGGCACAAGAAAAATTTAGCCTTGTGAAAGAATATATTGACGGACAGTTTCAGGACTTGCTTCTCCAATAGAGCAAACAAAGTAACCATCTGACCAGAAAGTATGTTCTTTCCAAAAGTGGTTTGACAATTTGTTTTTGTAAATTTGCCAAATTGCAATAGTGCTTTCCTGTCTTAGCCCCTTAAAAGCCTGGACAAAAATTGAAAATCAATTTGGTTACAGTAAATTTAAGGATTATGGCAAAAACAAGACGACAATTCACACCTGAGGAGAAGTACAGCATTCTACAGGAAGCCGAACGGGAGGGCACGACCGAGACAGCCCGAAAGTATAATCTGGCTCATTCAGTAATAAGCTATTGGAAAAAAAAGTACCTGGCCAGAGGAAAAGATGGATTAAAAGCCAGTTACAAGAAATTAGACCCACGGATTCGCGCTCTGGAGGAGGAAAATGCCCGACTTAAGAAGATTGTTGCCAACCAGGCTCTTGAACTGGAATTTAAGACCGAGCTTTTAAAAAAAAGCGATGCCCATTATCTGAAGCAAAGGAAATGATCAGTGAGTACAAAGGCAAGACGGGTATAGAAGATCTCTGTAAATGGTCTGGGGTGACCAGAAGTAGTCTTTATTACCAGGCGCATCCTGGCCCAAGGGGTATCGGGCCGAGTACGCATACGTTGATCGGCCATTGTGGCCTGGTGGAAAACAGCCTGGTAGTAGATCAGATGCGTGCAATTCTTTCGATGGATTACTGCGTATACGGATATCGCAAGATGACTGAGGCGTTGCGGGATTTGGAATACCTGATCAATCCAAAGAAAGTGTACCGTTTAATGAAGGAAAATCATCTGTTAAGCGGTAAACGGATAAAGGTTCAGGGTAAGCGAAAATGGGTGAAACATCGCAGAATAGACGCCCCGCATCCGATGGAATATTTGTGTTTGGATATCAAATACATTTGGATTCAGGGAGAAGGACGCTGGTACTATCAGTTAGCGATTATGGACGTGTCCAGTCGTCGGATTCTTTGCTGGATTTTCCAGCGAAGTGTTCGGCAAAGTGATGTTATCGCACTGATGCGGTGGCTGGACCTGCGATTCGGCCTTAAAGGGGTAATTATCAGAAATCACTGTTGTCCGACTAATATTATATAAAAAGGCATAAAAAAAGGTCAGTTTTTGAGAACCACCAAAAATGGTTAAGTTCGATTTACTACAATAAATAGGGGTTCGCGGCGGCATGTAGTGCCGAGGATGAACCCCTATTTATTGTGGCAGCTTATAGCAGTTGGAACGGTTACTGATTTTCGCTTAGCCACTCCCAGTAATTATCCCGGTGGATGACCTGTATCTGTGTAGGTTGATAGGTTTCTTTAAAT
>NZ_BAAGRD010000034.1:0-24448 GCF_054783135.1 Niabella terrae | reverse complement strand
AGGAATAAGAATCATCGGGGCGGAACTCTCCGATTACACGGGCAGAGCCTTAAATAAGACTTCTGAAAAGAAGCTCGGGGGCGTTGAAGTCCGAAGCCCATTGGTCTTTAGCCAATGGGTAGTTCACTAATAATGTATCGCTGCAAAGTATTAATGCCGACAGGACCACTTCGCCGATGGCTGATATCAATCCCAATGATATCGAGAATATTGAAATCCTCAAAGATGCGACCGCAATTTCCATTTATGGTTACAGAGGCGCCAATGGGGTGGTAATTATCACTACCAAAAGGAGGCGGCTGGGACAGCGATGGGATGGGGTTTAAAGAAGGTCTTCCCGATGCAAATGGTTTTTCCGCCCATTGGCATGCTGAACACCTCATTTGCCGATACGGCGGAAAAGAAATTATACTGGTCGCATGTGGGTACCTCATTCAATTACACCGTTTTCCTCGGTTTGGCGGAATTCTTACCGGGCCTGTTGTTGCTCCATAGAAAAACGGCCGGATTGGGCGGATTACTGGCAGCGATTGTATGTATTAATATCTGTATTGCCAATCATGCTTATGACGCGGGCGTCGCTGTCCCTGCGGCATATTTTGCGTTGCTGGGCATCTTTGTTTCCTGGCAGGATTTGACAAAGGCCTGAGAACGGCGGCCAAGTTGGTATTTAATTTGATCTTTGTTGTCGGCGCCACCTATCTCTGGGGCTACGGTTTTTTTAATGGCAATAATTACAATATTCCCAGTACGCCGGGCTTGGCGAATACCGAAGGCTATTATAATGTGGAAAGGTTCGAATGGAACCATAAGGTACTGCCTTATAATCCCTTTGATACGGTGCGCTGGCAGGACGCCAGTTTTGAAAAATGGTCTTCTTTGAGCTTTAAAACCAATAAGCCTGCCTATATTGACAGGATGATTGGCTATTCACCACTCCGGGTAAAGGGCGATCGTGGTCAGAACCGCCTCAATCAGCAAAACACCCAAATTTCTGATCGATTGTTTAAACTGAACAAAAACAGGGATCTGGGTGTAACACGTTGGGAAGTAGGCGGGATGAGCGGCAAGCGAAAATATTATTTCTATGAGGCAGATACGGCTTCAAAAGTACTGGTACTGCAAAACAAGAACCGGGAGTATAAATATGAAAAGCAGCGCCTGAAATATCATTTGGATGCCTCGGATAAATCGATCAGCCTGGAGGGTATTAACGCGTATGGCGATTCCATTTCAGTCTTATTGAAACGCCTTGATAAGAAATATCCTTTGGTGGAAGGAAGGCGCAGTTCCGTTCGTACGTTTTAAACAAGGGTGAATGCAGAAACGATGAATATGAGCAGAAAAATTATCATAGCTGGCGGCACGGGGTTTTTGGGCAAGGCGATCAGTAACAGGTTACCACAGCGGGACTTTCAAATCGTCGTGCTGACCCGGACGGTTGCACCTGCCACCACCGGTCAAATCCGCTATGTACATTGGGATGCCCGCCGCCTGGGTGACTGGACAGCGGAACTGGAGGGTGCTGCAGCGGTAATTAATCTGGTTGGTAAATCTGTCAATTGCCGCTATACCGAAAAAAACAAGCAGGAGATTATTCGTTCCAGGGTGGACGCCACCCGTGTGTTGGGCCAGGCCCTGCAGCTGGTAAAAACACCACCGAAGGTATGGATAAACGCAGGTTCACTGGCGATTTATAGGTATAGTGCTACCGAGAAACTGACAGAATCTTCCCCGTTGGGCAAAGACTTTTCCGCCGAAGTCTGCCGGCAATGGGAGCAGGCATTTTTTGAGGCACCCCTCGACGCAGTGCGTCGGGTAGTGCTACGGACCGGTGTGGTACTCCAGTCCGGAACCGGTCTGTTGCTTCCTTTCGAGCGATTGGTAAAATGGGGGTTGGGCGGGCGTATCGGTAACGGCAAACAATATCTTTCCTGGATACATGAAGCAGATTTTCTCGGTATAATCGAAGCCGCCATGATCGATGACCATTATACTGGCGTTTTCAACTGCACCAGCCCGCATCCCGTCACCAATGAAGTTTTTATGCAGGAGCTGCGGCGGGCGCTGGGTCAAAGGTTCGGGCTGCCGAACCCCGCGGCCCTGGTGCGTATCGGGGCCCGGCTTATCGGAACGGAACCGGAGCTGGTCCTGCAGGGCCGTTATGCCATATCTGATAAATTGAACGATACCGGCTATCGTTTTACTTATCCCCGGTTAAAACCGGCACTGCTAAATTTGTACCATCAATGACAGAAAATTCCTATGACGCTTTTGTAGTGGGCGCCGGACCGAATGGCCTGGCTTCCGCCATCACCCTGCAGCAGGCGGGGCTTTCGGTATTGCTGCTGGAAGGTAAAGAACAGATAGGCGGGGGGACCCGGACTGCCGCTGTAACCCTGCCCGGATTTTTACATGATATCTGTTCGGCCGTGCATCCCATGGCAGTTCATTCTCCCTTTTTGGCTTCATTGCCCCTGGAAGAATTTGGACTGGAATTCCTACATTCTCCGATTGTTACGGCCCATCCCTTTGACGGCGGACGCGCCGCCCTGGTTAGCCGATCGCTGGAAGCGACGGCTGCCTCGCTGGGTGCAGATAAAATGGTCTATTATGACCTGATTGAGCCGGTGGTGCAGCACTGGGATAAAATTGTCGGGGATATTTTAGGCCCTTTAAAATTTCCCCGGCATCCCGTACCGCTGGCGGCCTTTGGCTTAAAGGCTTTACAGCCCGCTTCATCTATCGCCAGAAGGTTTCAAACCCGGGAAGCCAAAGCGCTCTGGGCCGGTATGGCCGGACACTCTATACAGCCCCTCTCGAATGCGACCACATCAGCCATCGGGCTGGTGCTTGCGGCAGCAGCACATAATAAGGGATGGCCCATTGCCAGGCAGGGTTCTCAATCCATAACCAATGCGATGGCAGCCTATTTTACATCAATCGGCGGGGTGATTGAGACCAACCGGATGATTACCCATATTGATGAACTGCCGGCAGCCAGGATCACGCTCTTTGATGTGACACCCCGGCAATTACTGAAGATAGCCGGTCACCGTTTTTCAGCTTTGTATAAATGGCAGTTGCAGCGTTACCGCTACGGTATGGGCGTGTTCAAAGTGGATTGGGCCCTGAGTGAGCCGATCCCTTTTACCAGTTTGGGCTGCCGCAAGGCGGCCACGGTGCATATCGGGGGCAGTTATGAAGAAATTGCGTATTCAGAATCTGAGGCGGGTAAGGGCAACTATGTCGAGCGGCCTTTTGTGATGCTGGCCCAGCAAAGCCAATTTGATGCGACCCGGGCACCTGAGGGAAAACATACGGCATGGGCCTATTGCCATGTACCTCATGGGGCGCAAAGAGACATGACTACTGAAATTGAAAATCAGATTGAACGGTTTGCCCCGGGATTCAGGGAAACGATCCTGTCAAAAAAGACGATGAATGCCATGCAGATGCAATTATATAACCCCAATTATATTGGCGGGGACATCAATGGCGGCATTTTGGATATAAGACAATTGTATACCCGTCCGGCACTCCGGATATCGCCTTACCGGACTTCTGCCAAAGGCATTTATATCTGTTCCTCCTCCACACCTCCTGGAGGCGGCGTACATGGCATGAACGGCTACCATGCCGCCAGAACAGCGCTCAACGACGTATATGGCATTAAAGTATGAAAATGGCGGTAGCGATTGTACATTGTCCGGTAGGTAGTGGCAGTGGTAAATGCTGCCTATTAGAAACCGAAGTTGACCACCACGGCATTACCCTTATTTTATCGGAGCAGGATGGGAAGCGCTATAGTTTAAAAGCCTGGCGCGCAATCAGCAGCCAGCGGCCTTCGATTTTTTGAAATACCAGCAGCACCCCCAGACGCAGTTGACCAGGCTTACTGCCTTTGTTCCGGGTAGCTGCCAGGAACTGATGTCTTACAATGGCAATATCATTGCGGATGCTGATGGTCTGATCCTTTAACTGAATGCGGCTAAATGTAAATTTTCCGGAAAAAAGTGATTGGGTAAAAGTCGCCCTGTTTTCAATTTCACCACTGGAATGGCCATAACTCAGCCAGGGGGCGGCCAGTTCTTCAATGCGCTGCTTATCCGGCTGCAGCAAAACCTGGCGAAGTGTTTCGACTGCTTTTTCCACTTCCCTGGTTTCATTTGTCTGCGCCTGCACGCTGCAGGTAACCATACATATCCATAGCAATAGCCATCCAAGTTTCATATTATATATTTTTAGTTGGTAGATTTTTTTTTCATCCTTTCGTTATCGAAAAATGTTTTTAGCACTACTGTTCAATAAAGTCCATATCCCGGTTATGGGTTTCAGGGATCGTCAGGATCGAGTAAATACTAATGGCAAAACAGATCAGACCGATCCACATCGATGCCTGAATCACATCGACAAATTCTTTCAGGAAGACATAGCCTGTTGTCATCAGGACCACCGTGCCCCGAACCATATTGGGTATGGTGGTGGCCGCAGTGGCCCGCAGGTTGGTTCCGAACTGTTCGGCGCCGATGGTGACAAACATCGCCCAGTAACCGATACCCAGTCCCAAAAGCAGGATAACTGTATAAAAGGCAAATGTACTGTGCAGAGGCACATACAGGAATACGATCGTCATGACCAGGGTAAACAGCATCATATAGAATACGGCTTTCTTCCTGGATGCCAGGTAATGACTAAAAAAGCCGCTTAAGAAATCACCGAGTGACAGGCCCACATAACACCACATGATCGACAGGCCGGGTACAATGGGTTCTTTTATGCCCAGTTTTTCACCCAGCTCATTGCTGAATGTGGCTATGATACCGATAATATACCAGGTAACGACACCGATCCCAATACAGCGCAGATAAGTAAACAAACGGGCCCGGGTCGAAAAAAGCATCAGGAAATTGCCCCGTTTTACTTCCTTTTTCTGTTTCATTTTCTCAAAGACGCCCGATTCAAAGACGCCGATTCGTAGTAATAGTAACAACAGGCCCATGCCGCCGCCCACAAAATAGGCGATCCGCCAGTCAAACATCGTGACGGTAAAGTAGGCGACGACCGCGCCCAGGAGTCCGACACAGGCTACGACCGAAGTACCGATGGCCCGGAGTTCCTTGGGCAGGATTTCTGCCACCAGTGTTACCCCGGCACCCAGCTCGCCGGCCAGACCGACACCTGCGATAAAGCGTAAGACCTTATAAGTACCGGCATCCTGCACGAAGCCACAACAAATATTGGCAATGGAATAGGTAATGATCGAACAGAACAATACCGATAGCCGGCCTTTTTTATCGCCCAGGACGCCCCATAGGATGCCGCCCAGTAAAAGACCGGTCATCTGCCAGCTGATGATGCTGGCACCCAGGGTGGATACTTCGGATGGCATGTAGCCGAGGGAGGCCAGACTCGGGAGTCTTACGATGCCGAATAATAACAGATCATAGATGTCCACAAAATAACCCAATGCGGCTACAATGACGGGTAGGGACAACAATATACGAAGCGGGGATTTTGTACCACTCATTTTAATCATTTAATAAGGTCTGGGCTGTTTTTTAATCAGAATTTTCTGTGTACCCGGGCATTGTCGACATAGCGGTAGCTGCCATAGCGGGTTTGTTTCAGTTCGAGTTCATAAGTACCCCACTTACCTGTTGCCTGGGTTTTGATGGTTTCCGCAATGGGCTTAATCTTTGGGGTTTTCTGATTTTTCATCAGTTCCCGCATCACCCGGCCTTCCATGGAAGCCGGTGCCGGGATCTGATACAGGGCCAACAGGGTGGGGGCAATATCGACATTCGATGTGGGCAGCTCCGATACTCGGGCGCTGGTGAATGCCGGCCCGGAAACGATCAGCGGAATGGAGGTTTCATAGGGACTTAATCCGCCATGACCGGCGACGCCTTTGGAAAAGCCGGCACCTTCATAACCCTGCTCATTACGGTCCATGTTCCAATTCCTGTCGACAAGAATATCGGCCGCTCTGGTGGGATGATTCCAGTGGACGGCGTCAAAGGAAAGGGTACCCGGGACCCATCCCTTATTATTCCCCTTACTGACGGCCCTGGTGAAAATGGCACCCACCCAGGACTCCTGCTGCAATGCTTCCACGATCTGACGGATCAGTTGCTGATCCTTGCTTTTGACATAGATGGCCCCACCCGCTACTACGACATCATCCGATGATTTATCTTTTTTAAATCCCTTTGCAATCAGAAAGGAGCTAAGGGTCTGCTGACCGATATAGGTGACAAATCCATGGTCTGCCGATATAATAATATTATAGCTGTCCCTTAGTCCGCGCTGTGTCAATGCGGTCAGGATTCTGCCAAATTCATGGTCAACCGCACGTATGGCTTTCCGGGCTTCGGGAGATCCCATCCCGTGACTGTGACCGGCATGATCCGGATCCGAAAACCAGACGGTACATACCTGAGGGCCGTCCTTGGCCAGTCCGTATTTCAGAAAAGCATCGGTTACCCACCGGTGCCTGTCTTCATTGGGTGCCTCTTTGGCGGGTGGTGCGCCTAATTCGTTGCGTACTTGCTGCGCCAGAGAAGCCGGCAGGATCATTTCGGAATTTATAATGCCTTTGCCTTTTACCTTATGGTTTTGCAGCAAAGCCTGCCCGGTAGATCCGGAACTGAAAACCATCAGATCCCTTCCATTGGCCGCGAGAATTTCACCAAGAGAAGGGGCGGTGAGCAATTGACCATCGGTGGCAGCCGCGACTTTCCGCAGGTCTTTTGCATCGCCTGTATTCAGGGTCTTATTCGTGCTGATCTGCGGAAAAAAAATAGTATTACCCATAATGCCATGGGTGTCTGGATATGAGCCGGTGGCCAAAGAGGCAGCATTCAGCCTGGTTACGGTCGGAAAGACACTATGGTGATGGTTGCCATAACTACCCTGCTGTTTGAATGCATATAAATTGGGCATGGCGGTTTTCGTAATATAATCGGGTCGCAGGCCGTCAAAGAATATCACCAGGGTTTTGTTTTCATTGGATGCCTTTGGCTGCGCACCAGCTTGCAGCTTACCTGTCAGGCACAGGACGATCAGTGGCAGGTATTTTGTCAAACGAAGATTCATTATTGGATTTTGTAAATGATTACTGTTATTGGGCCCACCATACTTTGATATCACTGTTGTCGCCACCCATGGCGGCTACTGCGGCTGCCAGGTTTTCGGCATTCAGTGACTGAAGATAGGTAGGATAGGCGATGCGGTTGGGAAAAATATTTTCGGCAGGGATACCTGCACCCCGGGGCAGGACCGGATAGCCCGTTCTTCTTTTTTCGAACCAGGATTGATAGTCGACAAAGAAGTAGGCATAGTATTTCTGGAGCATGATCTGTTCCAGCTGCGTTGTTTCAGTTCCGGATGACGGATAAGCTATCGCGGGCCGGGTTAAGAAATCGGCCGGCATGGTTACGTCCCATTGATTCATCGAAGCCGCGATACCCTGTTCATAATGCGCTTTGGGCGATTGACCGGTGTTAAAACCTTTGAGCGCCAGTTCGGCCTTGATAAACTCGACTTCAGCATAGGTCATCATTATACCCAATGATTCCAGGGTTTTCAGGTCATCACTGTAACTGGAATTCTTGCCTACCTGGTATTCCAGATCGGCCGGATAGCCACTTTCGATTCCGCTATACTGCAGTTGCCCGTCTACCTTCACCTGGTTGGCCCATACCGCCCTGCGGGGATCTTCTGCTTCGTTGAGTGTCTTCAGGAAAAACTTGGTATAATAGTCGTTGTCCCTCCAGTCTACCTGCCGCGATTTATAATAGGGGTTGAAATAAGGGTAGGAACCGGTATACCTGAAAATCGCCTCGTCAGCATTGCTGTTAAATACCGGGTAAGTCGTAGGGTCGGCCAGAATGGTCTGGATCTGTTCGGCGATATTGATTTCATCCTGTCGGCGGTAAATTCTTAGCAGTAAACGCAGCTTTAGCGAATTGGCAAATTTTTTCCACTTGACAATACCAGGACAAATGGATCCTGACAGACTATTGGCGTCATACACCAAATCGCCACCATAAGTAAGGGCCCGGCTTTCGTCCAGCAGACTGGCAGCGGTGTCGAGATTATGCAGTAACTGTTCGTAAATATCCTTTTGCCGGTCAAATTTCGGTTGAAACAAAGCTTCTGAAGCCCGGGTGGCTTCTGTATAAGGCACATCACCGTATAAATCTGTCAGTATGGAATAGGCCCAGCTTTTGTAGATCAGGGCGATCGCCCGGTAATTATCCTCTTCGAGGGCCAGCGACATCGAATAGATGTCCTGGATATCCGTCAGCCGGTCATAAAGGTCGGTCCAGATACCAGCGTTGGTGCCGATCTGGTAGCGGTGGAGTCCGCCACCTCCGGCACTGGACCGGGGCGCATCTACCTGCATCAGGGCATTGGTGAAGGATTTGGAAGCCTTGATCGTTGTATTGACTATTCGGTATTGCAGCTGATCCAGCATTACCCCGGGTGTAATTTCCTTGGGTCGGTTCGGATCCGTATTTATTTTTTCAAAGTTTTTGGTGCAGCCTGCTATAAAAAGACTTAACAGAAGTATGTATTTGTTCATAGCTGTTAAAATTTAAAAGTTAGGTTGATGCCCATATTTCTGGTTGAAGGAAACTGTGTCAGCTCCACGCCGGGCGTGATGGTCCCATTGTTTAAATTACCTCCTTCGGGATCAAATGCGGGGAATTTGGTAAAATTGAATAGCTCCCGTCCGTATACCGCAACCTTGGTTTGTCTGATACCGATACGGCCCAGAAAATCCTGCGGTAAACTGTATTCAAAACGGACCTCCCTTATTTTTATAAACGATGCGTCGAAAATATTGGTCTCGGCGTTGTTGATCTTATAGTAATTGGTATAATAGGAACTGGCAGGAACTTTTACGGTATTGGGTTCATACTGTTGTGTCGTGGGGTTGAATACAACACCGTCGCCGATAATACCTTCTTCCCGGCCCGGCAGGGTGACTTTGGTTTTACCCAAAGTATTATTCTTTACATTGGTTTGGGAGAACATACTGCCGCCTTTCTGGCCATCAATGAGGATGCTGGCCCGGAACCTTTTGACCGTTACTTCATTCAAGATACCGGCCTTCCAGTCCGCAAAAGCATTGCCCAGTTTTTTAACGACCGGATCCAGGGATGCCGGCAATCCCACCGATGAATAGATGATCTTACCTTCGGGAGAACGCTGAAAACCGTTGCCATATAAATCACCCATACGACCACCTTCCCGGGCTTCTATGGTGACGCCTTCGGCATGTTTGTAAATGACCTGGCTGGTAATGCCTTCGGCCAGCTTTTTGACATAGCTTCTGTTGGTGCTCCAGTTCAGCACGGTAGTCCAGGAGAAGTCCTTTCTTACGATGGGCTTCACCGTCAGTGCAACTTCGGCACCCCGGCTGTTTATCAATCCCGCATTTACCAGGGCCCGGGAATAGCCCGAGACCGGATCGATCGGGGTCGCCAGTATCTGGTTGCGGCTGTTATTGGTATAGACTGCAACGTCTATGCCCAACCGGCTGCGAAAAAATCGGGCATCGATACCTGCTTCAAAGCTGGAAGTAATTTCCGGCTTCAGGTCCGGATTGAAGAGCACCGAGGGGTTGGTAAAACTATTACTGTAAATACGGTCATAGTATTTACTGGTCTGATAGGGACGGGTATCATTGCCTACCTGGGCCCAGGAAAGCCTAAGTTTGGCAAATGAGACCTGGGCCGGCAGTTGAAACAGATCACTCAGGATAAAGCTGCTGCTGACAGAAGGGTAGAAGAAAGAGTTATTTTCAAAAGGCAGGGTGCTCGACCAGTCATTACGGCCCGTCAGATCGAGAAATATTTTATCCCTATAACTGATCTGACCATAGGCATATACGCTATTGATCGCTTTTTGCATATGCTGGGGATCGGCGACAGCCTGATCCAGGCTGTTGGATATCTGGTACACGCCAGGTTGGGCGAGCTGGTCGGCATAAATGCCTGCAAAGTCATAGCGCTGCTTCATGGCATTGGCGCCCCCGGAGATCCTGTATCGGAAATCATCACTCAACCGATTTTTATAGGTGAGCAACAGATCTGTATTCAGCTCATAGTTAAACACGTTTTGTTCCCGGAACATCCCCCGGGGATATTTGGTCATACTGAAAGGCCTTTGCTGGGAACGGTACTCAAAGGACATATCCAGTCCGCTTCGCAGCATCAGCTCCAAATGATCGTTGAAGGCGTAAGTGGCGTTCGCGCTTCCTACGATGCCATGTTTATTCATTTTGTTGAGCATCTCATACAGGTCGAGATAGGGGTTGTCAGGACCGGGATTGAAGGGGTTGCGCTGTTCCACATTTTCCAGGCCGGGTTTCCAGTAGGGTTTATACCATTCTGAACGGATATTAGGCAGGGCGCCCAGAATCAGGAAATACATGATCGACTGGTTGTTATAACCTGCGGCAGGAAGGTTGTCGCTTCTTTTATTCGTGTAATTTACTTTCCCGCTTATTTTTAGCTTCCTGGTGACTTTTTGATTAAAGGACAGGGAGACATTACTGCGCTCAAAACCGGTATTGGGCAGGATCCATTCATTTTTTAAATGCGTTAGTGACAAACGGCCACTGCCTTTTTCCCCACCGCCTTCAATGGCAATGCTGTTAGAGAGGGTAAAGCCTGTCCGGAAGAAGTCCGATATATAATTTTTATTGGCGACCCAGGGTGTTCTTTCGACCGGTTTTCCGTCGGGCGCATCCGGATTGAACTGGTAGTATAACTGGCCTTCAAACCGGGGCCCCCAGGCCCGGCCGGCGGCGACATCAGTGGCTGTATTCGGTCCGTCCTCACTGTCCAGATAGGAGAAGTAATCCGCTTTTCGGCCTTCGCCGTATTCGAACTGATAATCAGGCCAGCGGTTGACCTGGTCGATGCTGGCATTGACATTGTAAGTGATCCCAAGCCCCTTGGCATTGGCACCTGATTTGGTGGTAATGATCAAGGCACCGCCGGCAGCCCGACTGCCGTACAGGGCTGTGGCGCCCGGGCCTTTCAGGACAGTGACAGTTTCTATATCATCCGGATTTAAATCGGAGACATCCGACCCGAAATCAATGGCATTATCGCTGCCCAGATAAGAACTAAAACCGGTGCCGGTAATCTTATTACTTACCGGAACGCCATCAATCACAATTAAGGCCTGGTTGTCATCCAGATTCAGGGAGGATTCTCCTCTTAGGGTAATGCGCGAGGAACCCAGCGGGCCTGTACCGGCGGATTGTATATTCAGTCCGGGGATTTTTCCGTTCAGACTGTTGACCCAGTTATTGGTTTTGGCATCCTTGACGGCATTCTCTTTTACCGTCTGGGCTGAATATCCCAGGGATTTTTCTTCCCGGCGGATACCTAATGCCGTCACAACCACTTCATCTAATGCAGTTTCCTGCAGTTGGAGAACGACATTTAGCTGGGTTTTGTTTGAGACAACAATTGTCTGGGTACGGTATCCGACATAGGTAAAAATAAGCGAATCGCCTATATCGGCATCAATCTGATACCGGCCCGTATTATCCGTCATCGTAGCACCGGAACCATTTTTAATGGTGACACTTACTCCGACCAGCGGCTGCCGGTTCTGATCCGTCACGCGGCCGCTTACCCTATGTTTCATTTCCGGTTTGGGTGGCGGGGCACGGTTGACCGACTTTCTTTTAATGATTACCAGGTTCTTGTCAATATGGTATGTCAATAGCTGATCGGCCAGGCATTGATCCAGCACTTTGGTTAATGGAGCATTCCTTACATGCAGGGTGACAGGGCGGGTCCGCTTCAAATCCGCCTCCCTGTAAAGAAAGCCATATCCCGTTTGTTCCCTCAGTAACCTGAATACTTCCTTGAGATTCGAGTTTCTGACGGAAAGTGATACGGTCTGCGCATTTCCGGAAGCGTGGACATAAATAAAAGCATTCAACAGAATAATCGTAATCAGCTTCACTTTCAGTAAAGGTTTTAAAGAGCCATGTCGGGATTTAAGAAACTTAAACTCGACAAATGCAG
This sequence comes from Niabella terrae, assembly GCF_054783135.1. Lineage (NCBI taxonomy): Bacteria > Pseudomonadati > Bacteroidota > Chitinophagia > Chitinophagales > Chitinophagaceae > Niabella > Niabella terrae. Next base: position 12,386 of record NZ_BAAGRD010000034.1, on the reverse strand, counting down.
TGTATATTCTATACATTTGTGTGTTGGGTTTAATTTACAATCTGTTATTACCTACAATTGAGATTTACCCGATGCCATCTTTAGGGATGGTGGCCGGAAGTGTTGCTGCACTTCCGGTTTTTATTATTGGGTACGACTCGGTTTATATTTTTGTTGATGATACAATAATGGTTCTTCCTTTTATTTTAAAATGAATATTGCCGTAAGTTTCGAGATGTTTTAACAGATCGGCAAGCATGGCTGAGCGTGGAAATGCGCCCCCGAATTGCTGCCTGGGAATACGGCCCCTGTACACGACATTGACATCGTACCAGCGTGACAGATTATCCATAATGACCCGGAGGTCGGCATTTTCAAAAGCAAAATATCCTTTCTTCCAGGCAATGGCGTCATCGTTGGAGACCCGCCGGATCCGGGCTGGTGCAGCCGGGTTTACTTCAGCCTGTTGTCCCGGCTTAAGTAAACTGGAATAAGAAGTGTTCTTTACACTTATTTTGACACTACCTTCCAGCAGGGTGGTATTGGTCTGCTCGTCCTGCGGATAGGCCTGGACATTAAAATGCGTACCCAATACTTCGACCTCCTGATTTTCAGTAACAACGATAAAGGGTACCCGGGAACCATTGATTTTTTTGGCAACTTCAAAATAGGCTTCGCCGGAGAGCCTTACCCGCCTTTCAGTGCTGCTGAACCTGCATGGATACTGTAAACTGGAAGCGGCATTCAGCCAGACTTTTGTTCCGTCGGGAAGCTGTAACTGGTACAGTCCGCCACGAGGTACTTCCAGGGTATTAAGTGCTGCGGAAGCCGTCTGTGCCGACAGGTTTTTATCATATTGATACACCAGTTGCCCGTCAGATTGTTTCAAGATCGTAATGCCGGCCTGCTGGCCCAGGGCACCGTTGCTGGCATCAGTGAGGTTGATCTTTTCGCCATTTCCAAGTGTCAGGACGGCCTTGTTACTTCCTGGCAGGATTTCAGCCGATGGCTGTTTTTCCTGACTTGCCAGCGCCGTCGTATCGGTGCCCCTTTCATAACTGATATAAATCCAGGTAAGACCGACCAGAACGGCTACACAGGCGGCGGCCCGCAGCCAGACAGAACCCCTTCGCTTTTTATGTCGGATTTGGGCCTGTAAGGACCGAAGTCCCTTTTCATGGATTTCTTCCAATTCCTGCGCTGTCAGACCTGCCCCCTCATTGGAGGCTTGCAAATACCAGCTTTCGACCAGTGCTTTTTCTTCGTCGCTGGCCCTACCTGACAGGTATTTGTCCAATAATTCTTTAGCGTAATGCTTCATATGGGTATGACAAGCTTTGTTATAGTAAAGACACCTGAAAAAGGGGGAGGGGGTATAAGAAAATTAAAAAAACAGGAAAAAAATATTTTCTCCCAGTTTGGCGCGAAGGGCCCGCAGTGCACTTTTGACCTGGGTGCGCACCGTATGCGGGCTGATATCCAGCTCTTCAGCAATTTGCCGGTGGCTCATATCCAGCTTGCGACTCATCTCGAAGATCAGTTTCATTTTGGGTGGTAAGGCGGCAATTTCCTGTTCGACCAGACGTATCAGTTCTTTTTGGCGCATCTGTTCTTCCGGTACCCGGGGATGGGCGTCCAAATACAGCTGCAGGGATTTGAGGTGGGTATCCTGTAATTTCTGGTGCCGATAGACATTAAGAATACGGTTGCGGACGGCACGGTACAGATAGGCTGCCAGTGTCGATGTTATTTGGAGCTGCGCTCTGTTTATCCACAGGGAGACAAACAACTCCTGTACCAGATCTGTGGCTTCTTCCTGGTTGGGAAGGCGCCGGCAGGCATGACTGAGCAGTATGCCCTGGTAGCGTTTATATATTTCTCCCAGCGCACCAGCATCGCCGCGCTGTAATAAGGCTGCCAGTTCTTCGTCGTTATATGATTGATAAATAATCATTTACAGCTTGTAAGCCAATCGATAGCCAAAGTTTTAAAAGCTAGGAGCAGTCTGTCAGTGTATAATTTCCGACAACGCAATCCAGGTCGACTGCTTTGTTGTATTTCTTCAGCATTGCCGAAGTGACAAGTTGTAAATGTAAGATTTTAATCGAAACCACTGCCTCCCTGTAATCCCGCTGCTAAGTTTAGTGCTCCGGATCGGGCCGGGAAGCATCGTACCATGCATGCGGTGCCTGCAGGGTATTTGTACCTATCGCGGTATCAAAAATTTTGGTTTATCGTTCATCTATTACCGGATTGTTCCAAAGGCTTTCAGGGAAATTCTGTCCGGTACGAATAGGAACGAATATTATTTTCAAGCATTTGCGCGACTACCGATAAGAATTGTTGACAATCAATAGTCGATTGTCTGCTTGTCAGGATACCGGGAAAATGGGGCAACGCATATCTGACCTTACGGATCCGAGACACAACTCCAACCATGAAAAATGCAGTCGCATTAAAGGGGCTTTTATAAACCGTGCCGTAAAACCAAAAATTCTTTAGCTTTTGCGATGTAAGGCACAAGAAAAATTTAGCCTTGTGAAAGAATATATTGACGGACAGTTTCAGGACTTGCTTCTCCATTAGAGCAAACAAAGTAACAATTTGACCAGAAAGCTTTCATCATAAAGGTCCGCTACCCGGTACAATGAAATTATGCCAGTTTTTCCAGATTCCTATGCCAGTAAATAGTTGTTTATTACTTGAAGGCTTGGGGTAAGAAAATGTTATCCATAATATTTCAATACGCTCTTAGCTAAAGCTTCTAATCTCGAAACTAAACTTTTCATTTGCAAACGGTTTTAGTCCCCCTTATCCATCAGTAAAATAAATGTTACCAAAATGGTAACATTTTGTATATTGGCCTATGAGGATTAATGCTGTAAGAACATTAAAGGTATATTGGGAGGAATTTCCACAGGCCGAACAGGCTTTGTTATCCTGGTATGAAGAAGTAGAGACAGCGAGTTGGAGTAATCCTAACGAACTGAAAAGCCAATATCGGAATGCTTCTATTCTTACGGATAAGCGGGTCGTTTTCAATGTTCATGGAAATACATATCAATTAATCGTAGATATAGAGTAGACTTCTGAAAAGAAGCTCAGGGCGTTGAAGTCCGAAGCCCATTGGTCTTTAGCCAATGGGTAGTTCACAGGCGAATTGAGGAAAACTTCAGTTACAAATTATTAATATGTAGGCTATAATAAGAACCCGGGATGTCGGATAGAAGGGGAGCACGGTTAAAATTTAGTAGTATAGTTATGTCCTTCCTAAATGTCCGCTACCCGGTAAGACGAAATCATGCCTGTCTTTTTCAGGCTCATTAGCTTCATTTTTTAAGCTGGCCAGATCCAAGAGAAAACTATTTTCACAAACTATTAAACACTACCAAAAATCAGGGTAAACGCCGTTTCCCTATTTTGCCCGGTGTCCAAAATGATACGGCACTGGATGGCTTCAGCAAGGTCCCGGATAATATGAAGCCCCAATCCTGATTTCGTTCTGACTGCCGCTTCTTTGTTGTAAAGTGCATCTGCCTGCTCGTGTGAAATCCCCGGGCCATTGTCCGTAATACTAATCAGTACATTGCCTCCCCTGTTTACAGCCTTCCATTCCAATTTTGGATGAGGTGTGTTTTTAAGGGCTTTCAGTGCGTTTATCATCAGGTTGTATAGAATCGTTTTAAGGTAATCCTCATCGGTATTAATAGAAATGGCTTCAGGATTGTTGTAAGATATGGCAATTGAGGGATCATTGGGAATATTATTGCGGAGGTATTCAAAAAGTGATTTTACCTGCACCGGCTTATTTTGAGGCGTAAAATGCTCCATTTGGCCCTTGCTCCATAGCAGAACGGTCTCCATTGTTTCCAACAGATTTTCTGCAGAAGCAGTTAATTTTTGCTGATGCAGTTCTGTACTTCTATCATCAAGTAAATCAGGAGCATTTTTTTGCAGGCGGAGAAAATGGATAAGGTTAGCTACCGGGCCGCGAAGATCATGACTTAAAATACCAAAAAACCTTGTTTTTATCTTGTTGGCTTCGTCCAGTTCATTATTAAGGGAAAGCAATCTGTTGTTAGTTTTACGGCGTTGCACATTTTGGTAAAGCAATAAGCCTCCTATGATAAACAGCAATCCGGCCCCGCCGATCAACGCAAACCGGGAACGCCGGGCATTGCTCAGCTGCAGTTTGTTTATCGCCAGTTCCTTATCGCGTCGGTCGAGTTCACGCTGGCTTTCCAGTGTTGCCAGCCGGTTCTTATTTTCCTGCGAAAAAAGCGAATCGGTTTTGGAATAGCTCAATTCAGCGTATTTCAGGGCCTCTTCAAACTCACCTTTTTCTCTCTTTATCTGAGCAAGCACACCGTAGGCATAAAAAAGATTCTGGAGACTGCCAGTTGCTTCAGCCGTTTCCATGGCTTTCCTAATATAGTATTCGGCTTTCTCTAAAAGTATAGCTTTACTACCCTCAATATTCAAGCTGTTTTTTAGGCTATCGTTTCCGGCAAGAAACAGATGTTCCTCTGCTAAGGCAATTTTATTTGAAACAGCGATACTGTAAAAGGGTGAAACTCGATCAAAAATAGCCTCGGCCTTTTGATAATAATTCAACTGGTTTCGATAATCGCCTGAAATTTCCCCCAGATTATGATAGCTCACTGCCAGGTGTAGAGAATCCTGTACTTCGGAATAAACAGCAATAGCTTTTTTGAGTAACGCCTGTTTTTTTAAACTGTCTTTTTCAATAAAAGAGGCATTCGTATAATATAGACCTTCTTCACGCTTCAAGTTTTGTTTTTGTGAAATAGGCCATACTTTTTCGTTGTATACCCGCGCTAATGAATCGTTGCCCTGATGCGTATACAGTTGGGCTAAATTAGAGAAAGTCAATATGCGTACGGAGGGCAAATCTTCAGAATAATCCAGCGATTTCTGGTAATATTCAACGGCCTTGTCAAAAATACTTCGATCATTATAATTAGACCCGATATCGTTGTAATAAATAGCGTAACCCTTAGTCCAGTCCATTTTTTTGACAATGGACAAACCGGAGTTAAGGTATTTGAAAGCCTGTTCCGGATCCGATCTAGTAGCCATGGCCATCTGTATATACATCCTTGCTTTTGTGGAGTCATTGTTGGTGGTGAGAAGGATGTTTTTAAGCGAATCGACATATTCCCGATTGTCTTGGGCGCAAACACACATCACTGAAAGTAACAGGAGGGGGAACAGTGGTATGGAGTTTTTTATCCCTATCATTTACCTGATTAAATTCATTACGGCTTCTTTGTAACTACGACCGACCGGAACCGATATGCCGTCAATAAGCAACTCCGACCGGGACATTTTGTCTATAAAATGCGGTTGTACGGCGTAGCTGCGATGAACGCGTAGAAAGCCTTCAAAGGAAGGGGTCTTTAACAGATTGCCCAGCGAAGCCAGCACGTGGTATCGTTTTGCTTTTGTTACCACTGTGGTATAGTCCTTCAGGGCTTCTAAGTATAAAATGTCACTGCTCCTTACTTTTACCTGCTCATGCCCATCCTTGATAAAGATGGTGTCGCCATGGAGGCTGTGGTCCAGCATTTCAGATTTTTTACGCATGTGCAGGTATTCCTCTAATCGATGCATGGAAAGGGCAAAGCGTTCCCCTGTGAGAGGTTTTACCAGAAAGTCCAAAGCCGCCAGTTCAAAGCTCTCCACGGCATAGTCGGGATAGGAAGTGATAAAAATACAGGCTTCCGTATCGATGAGTTCTTTGCGAAGCTGCATGCCGCTAATCTCGCCCATATCGATATCCAATAGTAATACCTGCGGTTTGGTGGTTTCTATTTCCCCCAGGGCAGCGGTTGGGTTATCGTACACGCCAACGATATCCAGAAAGCCATAGTTCCGCGCAAAGGCTTGTACAGTAAGCCTGTCTATCTCATCGTCATCTATAATAATGCAGCGGTATATCATAGAAAACAGCATTTTAAGTAGATCAAATGTACGCAAAAATGAAACGGCACTCTATCCGACCTTCATTTACTAAAGGCGTTAAATCCGATTTCTTCAATTTTCGGTTATCTGCGAGCGCCTTGCAAACAGATTCTGCTATTTAATGCCCCTTCGGTTCTGGGTTAACGCATCGGTGGTGCGTAGCATCCTGGTATCGTTGTACTTTATTTTTTCTACCACTCTAAACGCCTGTTCCTTAGTATTAACGAGTAAGATTTTTAATAATTTTAAATATTCTTCCATACCAAATTACGCCCACAGATTAAATTGGTTTGGTAAAAATATGCCATGATCCGGATGATTGCTATAGCCGGTCGATCAGGTTAATTTTTGCCAATAACATTGTTCCCATTGTGAATTTGGAAACTATGAAAGGAGGAGATTCACCTATAATAAGGTGTAATTCTCAAATATCATCCCTCCGTCTATTTATATGGTCGTTCGTCGATTTAGGGTTGTGCAGATTGACAGTTCTGAAAACCTTTGTAATAGATTTCATTTATCACAAAATCCACTTGTTATGAAAACTCAATTTTTAACATACCGCTTGCTCGTACTCCTTATGACCGGTTTGGCAACCCTTGTGGCTTGTAGTAAAAGCGACACCCCCCAACCCGAGGAAACGTTTGACATCAACAACCCTGAGGGATACTTTCTGTATGTAAAAACCTCACTTGACAACGGCTCTTTTCGTCGTATAATCCTGTTTGAATTTATGCCTGGAAATGTGGTTAAACAGCATACTCCCAGTCGTGATTACACGAATGCCTATACAATAATTGACAACAATACCATTGATATAGCAGGCGAAACCCGTTTCACGTTTAATGATAATCTCGTGACGAGTAATCGGGGAGATATCAAAGAAATTGTTTTGATCAAAGCCCCCGAGCGTAACCAACTGGCCGGTAAAACCTTCGCGGGTACCTACTATACCTACGTTAAGGCCGTGCTTCACCCAAATTTCTTTTACAGTTTTTCCGCTACCGGCAACACCTTTGGAGCAGGGTTTAATACTGGTACGACCCTGCGCTCCGAAAGCTATACACCCATTGGCAATTTTGCCTCAAGGACAAGGATGGTCAATGGTGATAGGGATTTTATGGTGCTTGTAAACGGTAAACTGGAAGTAAACTATGTAGCACAAAATGCTATTGGAGCTCATTATGGCACTTTTGAGGAACAATAAAAAACCACTAAAATTTATAATGATGAAAACATTAAGATTTATGACGCTATGGCTTGCCTGCCTGGCACTATCAGCATCGGCAAAGGCGCAGCAGGGCCCCGAAGACGGTACCTACTTTATTGTAAACCTGGCTATCGGCCGCGCCCTTAGCCCCGTTGATGGAGGTATCAACAGCAATACCCGACTAAAGAATTTTAAGAAAGGAGGTATGCAAAAATGGAATATTAGAAAATATGTAGCCAAGGCAAAAAACGGTACTGAAATCATCAGTTACACGTTTCAAAACGCCGCTTCAGGTTTTTACTTGCGTCCACACCATGTGCCGGACAATGGCAATGCTATTGTATCGACCAAAGATGCATACAGCAGCTTTAGCATTGACGCAGACGGAGAGAATTTTGTTATCAAAAACAATAAAATGGGTGGCGATGCTATGTATACCAAAAACACCGGGTTTAGCGATGACGAGCCCTGGTTTGGTGCCGACGATGACGAAGCCGCTTACCGCTGGCAATTTATACCCGTAGAGTAAAGAATAGAACAAAAATATTTTAATAACTCTAAATGCTAAATAGATGAAAATGAAATATTTAATAACCATCTTATTGCAGATTGTTTTCTCAGCAGCGTCTTTCGCCCAACCCAACGCAAAGGAACCGGCCGTGCCAAGGGCTACCAACCTCCAGGCGAATAACCCCAATAGTGTAATTTTTCCGTTTACTGCGAAGGGAGGATTTGATCAACCGGGAAAATGGGAAACCAACAAATCTGTTGTAAAAGGCATACTCCAACTCACTTACAGACTTAACGAGAACTCCGGAGGATACATGCAAATCATGGAAATACAAGCCGGGGTGGAGCTAAATGGGCATTGGCATATGGACGGATTTGACCTTAATCCCCCTGCCGGCGCTTACGATGTGGAATACCTGCTTTTTATATTTCATTTTTATCACGGCAAGGAATCTGCCGGAACCGTTTACAATATTGTTCCAAGTTCCATTAAAAAAATGGGCTCACTTAAACTGGCAAAAAAGAAAACGGTTCTTGCAAAACCCATACCTCATGGGGAAATGATACAGTTTCAGAAAAAATTTGAAAGGGTGAAGCTAAACCCACAACCCATTCCGCCTAAAACACCGTATAAGAAAAATAAGACCCGTATTAAAAAAATAAACCAACAGCTATGAAATTTCAACAAAAAGCCATCAGCATTTTTGCCCTGATCCTACTGTTTACATTGTCGTCGTTTGCTCAAGTAAGGGAAACGATAAAAGTAAAAAACGCTAGCGTTCAATCAACGGTTTTATTGGCCCGGAAGCAAAAGGATCTGGACGATAATTTTAAACTCAATGCACCCACAGAGAGGCAGGACCTCAAGAAGCGATTTCGCATATCAGGTTACGGTGTTCCCGGTGCCAGCATCGAAATACATATAACCCCTGTTTCAAAAGGTGGTAGCGGCAAACCGGTGTTTGTAGCTGCGGGCAAACAAAGTCCTTATGGTGTGCAAAACTACAGGACCACTGTTGGCAGCAAAGGCTCCTGGTCGTTGCCGGAAACGGTAACGGTGAAATTCAGGGATGGCGCTACCGGGCGATATGTAAAGATAGTTGCTGGTCAAGCGAAAGATGGCCTGAAAAGCAGAAAACCGGTACGCTGCGTAATAAAGCTGGCTGACGATAAACTCATAGCCGTTTCTACAGCCACTTTACTAACCGATGATAAGGTCAGGAATGATTTTAAAGTGTACACAAATGTAGGTAATGGGATTACCGCAAGTTCAATAGATATGCTATCAGCTGCAGTAGGTACAGCACCATTTAAAATACGGGGTACGGGCACGCCCAAATCAAAAGTTTTCGTTGATGTATATTATTCGGGGACAAAAATAGAATACACTAAACTGGTAAAAGTTATGGGCGTACCGGCACAAATCGAAAAGAAAGTAACACCGATAAAAAACAAGAAATTGGGCAGGTTTGAAAAAAGCATCGGCGATGACGGTAAATGGCAGATATTGGCCATCGATCCTTACGAACCCAAAAGCGGTGATGTAGGCACCGAGCTAATCATGAGTTCCATCGTGATACATTTCAGGGCGATGAATGGCAATAAAGAAGTGCTTAAAAAATCAGTAACCCTTTCCGTAGTCGCTTCATCTGATCTTGGTTTCTTTAAACAATAGAAAATGAATACAAAACTTTTACGCTACTGCCTGCTCGCCCTGCTTTTACTGGGTACGACAGTCCTTACATCCTGTAGCAAAGACGTTGATAGCATCGCAGAAGAAGCCGATACAACCTTTGACATTAATAATCCTGAAGGTTATTTTTTGTACTACAAAGGCGGTGGTTTACTCAATGGTATCTATGAATTCATGCCGGGAAAAAAAGTCAAGAAGCATAGTGTAGGGGAGGGCAGCACCCTTTCCTATACTGTAGTGGACAACAATATCGATGTAGAAGGAGGAATAGGTACCATTCGCTTTATGTTTAAGGGCGACTCCGTGTGGAGTTCCGACCCTTATTACACGCGCGTGACTCTGATTAAAAAATTGGAGCGCAACGAACTGAGCGGAAATACTTTTACAGGAACTTATTATAATGGGGATAAGTCAGTACTACATCCACATTTCTTCTACAGTTTTGCTGTTAGTGGAACTACAGTAGATGCAGGGTTTAATCTGGGCACTACCGTCCGCACCCAGAACTACAGGTCCATCGGAAATTTTGCGGCACGGGTAGAACTGAACAATCGCGATACGGAATTTATGGTGCTGTTGAATGGCAAACTGGAAGTAAATTATCGCACGCGTACCAATGTTTACCACTATGGCACATTTACAGCACAATAACATATTAGTTCATATAATGAAAGTAAAAATAGTCCATCGCATTATTACAGTAATCGCCATTTTGTGTTTACTCATTGGGGGACTCCTATTGATACTTGCGGTTTGGCCCTGTTAGGCAGTAACCTTCTCCCTATGCGGTTAGCATTCAGATTGAACTAAAATTTGTATAGCAAAATACTTTCGCTTCGAATTCTACCTGCTCTATCGTAAAGAAAATAAAGACCCCCTCAATGAGAATTCAGGTGTTTGCGAATCCATCCAAAAATTCTGGGAGCGGGGGCTCGAACCCGGCCTTCTACAACCCCATGATGCAGCAATCAAAATGGTGCCATTCTTTCCTTGTTTTACATTCCGAACTATACTCATAGGCACCTTGGAGGTAGCCGCCTCTTTAAGTTGAGACCCGGAGTAGACATTGCGTCCTTTACTGAAATTATCTTGTGGTACGTTTGTTTGGTTTTGTCCACAGGAGGTATGAAAAACAAACACCAGGAACAAAGCATATACGTGTGCGTATTTCATAATTTATTTACTCAGCAACCGCCTTTGCGAGGAGTACGTTTATAAATTATTTTACTGTCTCGTTCTACATAGTCGCCCGAAACTATTGGATATGAATACTTGGGCGCCCACGATAGACTATGGCTTCTTATAATTATTTTGTCGTTAACTTTCAGGCTATGCAATTGCTGAAATTCATCAGCGTTTTCCAGCCCAAAACTGAGAATATAATCGTCACCATTAATCCTGACCATCACTCCGAAACCTAATCGTGAGCCTGGCGGAAGAGAAAGAGAGGTTACAACAGCCTCCATATTGGTAAAAGCACTTGTAGGTTTCCTTATTTTAGCTGCACCGGCAAGCACTTTTTTACCTTCGGGAGACGCTTCCCATTTTTTGTACTTTAAACCATCAGGGGTAGCCTCCCATCTTTCCCTTTCGGCTTTCATTTCAGCGGCAGAGAGTGGCTTTGGGGTTGATTTTTCAGAAGTTTCATTTTTGATTTCGCGATTAGCAAATACTAGTCCGCTTACCACTATCAGCGGTAAGATCAACGCATAGATAACTTTTTTCATATTTTTTGTGGGTTTAATCATAGATCTATCTCCTGATAAATCAGATCCGTTTGAGGCATTTTTTTTATTTTTCATATCTTATAAAATTGATTTCAACGAAATTAACTTCCTATTTTTCAGCCTGGAAATCAGGATTGTAAATAAAAATGTAACCTTTGTAAATAAATTGTAAAATAGTATGTCTGATAACCGAAACCTCCTCTCCGGGAAACGCAAGTACCTATTCGGGTTGTTATTATTTTTATTTATCTCTGTAATATGTGTGGCTTTCAGCATAAGAGATTGTGACGATTTTGATATCTCCAGGAGAGAAGTTTTGCTCCGCAGGATAGGACATGAACTACTTTTACAGTCGGGCGACAGTACATCACGGGTACTTCCTGTAGAAAAACTCGGTGACAATGAATACCAGGTAAGGTTTGAGAAAGAACTTACTTTTCAACCTGACTCCCTGGTGAGTACTACTCAGCGTTTGTTGGCCAAAGACCCTTTCGCAAGTGATTATGTTGTTAACGTACTTAACTGTGCCAATGCCAGTGTAGCTTATGGATATGCTATATCAAAAAATAAAAAGGATGATATTGTAGCCTGTTTAGGAAGAAGGCAACCCGTAGCATGTTACATCATCAACATTAAATTTAAACCGCCCGGTATCACTACCGCAAAGAATAAATATTTGCTGGGAGGAGGCTTGTTATGTTTGGCAGTTGTCGGTTTTATTTTTTTCAGGTCTGTTAAACCGCGAAAAGTTATACCTGTGGATGATCAGCATACGGACATGATCACTTTGGGAGCAGTGTTGTTCGATACGAAGAACCGGAAGCTGGTAATAGACGGCACAACAACAGACCTGACCGGAACTGAAACCCGTGTACTCAGCATTTTCGCAAAGTCTCAAAATGAGATAATTGAGAGAAGCAGGCTGCAAAAAGAAATATGGGAAGATGAAGGTGTTATTGTGGGACGTAGTCTGGATATGTTCATATCAAAGCTTAGGAAAAAATTGGAACCTGATCCGAATATCAAAATTGTGGTTATACGTGGAAAAGGATATAAGCTTGAAATCAGCTCTTAAGTAGAATCTTCCCGTCCAAAACCGATCAGTTTCTCTACTGGGGAATTGAGGATCAATCTCAAAAGTTGGGGAGGCGGGTTGATTTTTTTAGATTTGCGGTTATATGAACCCCGAAGAGATACTGAAGCAACTGCTACCTGAATTCTTAGTAGACTATTTTGACATTACGGGCACCCGTGAGCAGAATGAAGTACTACATATAGACTT
>NZ_BAAGRD010000033.1:0-16947 GCF_054783135.1 Niabella terrae | reverse complement strand
TGGCTTCATCCACCTTAACTTTAGATTTGTTGGATGTCGATACCGGCTCGCTATCCCCGGATTGTAAATCCTCCCCGGGATCTACTAATCGTGAGAAAAACCTGTATCTGCCGTTAAGTACCCCGTTTAATTCCTTTCTGTAAAAAAGAAATAGGATGATCAGGTAATAACCTCCCAGAATAAGCAACATCATAGTCCATAATTGCTGCCAGCTTATTAAAATGCCCATGGCCTTGCGTTTTTAGTTTTAATGTTGTTCCGTTTGCAGAACAAATGAACGACTTCGGAAAGCCGGTTTCAAGTCCAATTTTATTTGCAATTGAAATCGAACCTAAAAAATCATTGATTTTCAGTTTACTACGCCAAGAATCCTTAAGAGAATTTTTAAGAGGAAACACCCTTCGGCTGGCATTTTCAATCTAAAATCTGTGCAGATCAGATGCTTTATCCCGCCGAAAATTTGCGATCGATAAACTTACACATCGATAGCGTAATTATATGTATTTACATATAGATTTAAGTTTTTAAGTGTAATTATATCTTTTTAGATATAATTCAGTAAATTTGAATCAAATTATATCTAAATGCATATAATCATGAAGTCACTGCAAAGCTTTGTAAAGAACAAACGGAAAGAGACGGGGCTTACCCAGCAGGAGTTTGCTGAGAAAGCTGGCGTGGCATTAACAGTGATCAGAAAAATAGAGCAGGGAAAAAGCGACCTTCAATTGGAAAAAGTAAACCAGGTTTTAAAAATGTTCGGTCGGATTCTTGCCCCGGTAAGTTTAAAAGAATTTTCAATAGCTAAAAATGAGAACAGCGGAAATCTATTATAAAAAAGACCTGGCGGGCCATCTTACCGAAACGGATGACGGGGAATACCTGTTTCAGTACACGGTCGATTATGTGGAGCGTCACCCTGATCAGTTCCTCAGTTTCAGTATGCCGGTACGTCCACAGCCTTATAAAGACAAAAGACTGTTTCCTTTTTTTGAGGGGTTGATACCCGAAGGTTGGTTACTGGATATTGCTACAAAAAACTGGAAGCTGAATCCCAACGACCGTATGGGTTTGTTGCTGGCCTGCTGTCAAAACTGTATCGGTGCTGTAAGTGTCATACCAATGGATAAAGAGCATGAGTAAGCGTTGTTTATATTGTTACAAAGAGCTGGACGAAAATCAAAAAGATTTTCATCCACGTTGCAGCAGGGTGTTCTTCGGTACTGACGAGCCGCCAGAGCTGGGTTATAGCCTGCAACAAATGGCTGAGCTGGCAGCAACTGTTGTTCAGCGCAGCGTTACTGTGCCAGGTGTACAGCCAAAGTTATCGCTGACATTGGTTAAAAATGTGCTGAAGGATGGTGACAAAGGTCGTCTGACCATTGTAGGAACCCTTGGCGGAAATTATATCCTGAAACCGCCGCATACCGATTATCCGCAATTACCCGAAAACGAGCACCTCACGATGCAGATCGCTGAGGCGTTTGACATACCGGTTGTGCCCTCCTGCCTGATACGGCTTTCGTCCGGCGAGCTGGCATATATCACCCGGCGTATCGATCGTACGGCCGAAGGCGAAAAGATCCACATGCTGGATATGTTCCAGGTATTGGAGGCCTTTGACAAATACAAAGGTTCTATGGAAAAAGTAGGGAGAGCGATAGCACAATATGCAGAAAATACATTACTGGACCTGTCCATTTTTTTTGAGCTCACCCTTTTTTGTTTTCTTACCGGTAATAATGATATGCACCTGAAAAACTTTTCTCTGACCGTTCAAAAAGATGGAGCCTGGGGGCTGGCCCCGGCTTACGATCTGTTGAATGTAGCCATCGCCAACCCGGGCGACAAAGAAGAATTAGCACTTACCCTGGGTGCAAGGAAAAGCAAGTTTAACCGTCAACGTTTTGAACAGTTCGGAGAAGCCCTGGGGCTTTCCACCCGTCAGATAGCCGGGGTTTTCAGGCGCTTGCAGAGGAATGAAGAAAAAGCGCTCCATCTGATTGGAAATTCTTTTCTTTCGGAAGATTTTCGGGAGAAGTACAGGCTGCTCTTAGCAGAACGGTATGCCCGCCTAAAATCCTGATTTTGCCGTTTCTTTAATTGGTTTTATAAAAATTATCATTGTTTCTGTACAACATTTATCTAAGAAATTGATAATGAGTAAGATTTAAATAGCGAATTTAGTTCAACTTCGGACAATTTCAATCAGTTTCTGATAACCGATTGGCTTTGCACCCTGCGATTTACCTGCTTGATCAAAGAACTGTCAATTAAATTTAATATCTGTGATAGTACCGGCTGTCCGGTAAAGGCTGTAACTTTATCCATGGTTTAGTCGATTGTAGTAAACCAAACTTAACCATTTTGGGTGGTTCTCACGAACTGCCCTTTTTCTATGCCTTTTTATATAATTTTAATCGGACAACAGTGAAAAATTATAGCCAATTCAATAAAAGAAAATAACAAATGGCCACTATAACTAATTAGTAAAATGAGCATATGCTACTCCTTGTTATTGTAAGTTTTTCAATGTTACCTTTTCTCAGAAATCTAAATTTTAGCGTCAAATTGAATTAGACCCACCATGGATCGGATTATACATTGCACTCAATAATTCCTTATTCTCAGCATAATACGTTCCAAAATCTCAATCGTATTTTTAATATCTCTCGGCTCAGCGTTATAACATTTGCTACGCATACTATCTGCCGATATGCATTGTTTATGCGCCGTAGAAATCAAAGGCGCTATCGTTCTGAAGATTGCTGAGAGCGACTTTGCTTCTATAACTTTTTCCTCGTCAGCTGCTCGAAAAATAAGCGCGAGCTGATAAATGGACAGGTTGCAGCGTACCCGGGGTTCGGTTCCGGTACTGTCTTTTCCGGTATTCGACAGACTGGTTGTGGTATCCATCAGCGATTCCAGTTGCAGGATCCTTTCTTCAAGAAATCGTGTCATGATGGGTTCCAGTGATTCGAGCTGCGGATCGAAAGGGCATCTTTTCTGTACGAAGGCCTGTACCACAAGGCTTCGCAAAGCATGCATCCTGGCTATTCTGCCCGGAGTATGTCCTGCCACTTGCAGGCATCTTTCGACCCTATCGATCAGGTAATCCGTAAAAATTCTATGATTGAAATTATAATCTATGAGCAGTAGTTCTACTGCGTTCAAACAATCGTCGTTTCCTGAAACAACCGATAACTTATCGAGACCATCCAAAAACTCCCGCTTAAATTCAAGTTCCTTATAGCTGCATAAGGATTCCGCTACCAGTTGTCTGGATTCTATAAGACATACCCGCTCAATCAAAACAATAATCCGATCCGTTCCCGCAACATCATTGAGCGCCTTTTTAATGGAATTCAGAAGCTTCTCAATCAGGACAAGCGCCTCATCCGAATAACTGCGGGGCGGAATACTATTTGATTTCCTAATACGGGGATACCGGTCTTCCAGCCAGCCGATCATTTCTAATAAATAGCTGTATACCTGTTGAAAGCAATCAGCCACCCTTTGGTTATTATTCTTAAAATATGACTGATTCTCAGCCATTCGATTTAGCAGCGTTACATAATATTTATGGTATTTCAATATAATCTTGCGGCTTTGTTTGGCGGATCTGGCCTTAAACACCTGATGGTAGGTAAAAGACTTCAGCGCCACCAACGATTCCCTCATCGACTGCTGAAACTGATGAATCTGCTCTTCAGGCAACACGCCGACATCAACAGTCGGTTCCAGCAGGGAGCCGGCAAATAGTGCCAGCCAGGTAAGTAGTAATTCATTGGTTGGTTTCTTCTTTAAAAGCAGATCAACGGCGAAAAGACGGTTAGAGTCATTGAGGGGCAGCATAATCATTAGTTTTGACAAAAATGCCGCAAACAGCGGACCTTACTGCTGGGTGTTTCTATCTATTTTCATACGCATGGCTGCGTATTTATCGCCGCGCATGAACTATTCTGGCCGTTAGTGATTGGACCCAGCCGGAACATCCGGCCAGATTATCAATGTACGATGAAAATCAGTCTATTGAATTGAATAGTTTGTCATGTAGCGCCGGCAGCCTGATGCCCAGCGAGCGATGAAATCACCTCCTTACGATAAACCGTTAATGAATTAAAATGGCAACTCAGGCATGGCAATGAAAAAAGTGTGCGCTACAGAAGAAAACATCTCCGTTTCCCATATGGATTTAAAAGTTCCGGACTATCGGGGCCTTATTCCGTAATGATGCTAATTAGGATACCTAAGCATCTGTTAAACAACCAACGCTCCCTCGCCTATCGCTTTGACAAAATCCCAAAAGTTCACCACGTTTGGTTGCATATATTTCCCGAATTTTATAAATTAAACATAGACATATCTGAAATGCAGGATAAAAAGGGAAAAGACAGCAAACGTAGCGCAGAAATCAGCAAACAATATTTCGATTTTTTAGACCGTCATATTGATGATGTGCTACAGGGAAGGGTTTATGAATTTATGGAACTCAACCAGATAGCCCGTGAACTTGCTGTATCTCACCATCATCTTACCGATACCATTCAGAAAGAAACAGGTAATCATCCCTGCCATTTTTATGATGCCAAAATAATTGATAAAGCAAAGCAAATGCTGGTAAATACGGACGCCTCCATCGCCAACATTTCTTTAACGCTGACTTACGACCCTTCTAATTTTTCGAAGTTTTTTAAAAAATGGACCGGCGAAACACCAGGAACTTACAGAAGCAAAAATAAAAATAATCAAACAGCATAAAAATCCGTAAAGTTCACCATAATACACCCGTTTGCATTATAGAACTTCGTTGCAACAAAAAAATAAAATTATGGCACGTAACGATGTAAAAGGGAAAGTAGTATTAATTGCCGGAGGCGGAAAAAATCTAGGAGGCTTGTTAAGCCGGGATTTTGCGGCAAAGGGAGCTAAATTGGTTATTCATTATAACAGCGAGGGCTCCAAAGCCGATGCGGAACAGACTTTGGCGGATATACAGGCTGCAGATGCCGAAGCTATTTTGGTACAGGGCGACCTTACCCATATTGCCAATGTCCGCCGAATCTTTGATGCTGGAATAGCAAAGTTTGGCGGAATCGATATTGCCATTAACACCGTAGGCAAAGTATTGAAAAAGCCTTTTGTGGACACCACCGAAGCAGAATACGACAGCATGAGCGATATCAACGCCAAAGTGGCCTATTTCTTCATCCAGGAAGCAGGTAAAAAACTGAACGACAACGGCAAAATTTGCACGATAGTAACTTCATTGCTTGCTGCATTTACCGGGTTGTATTCTACTTACGAGGGAATGAAAGCACCCGTAGAACACTTTACCAGAGCGGCATCTAAAGAATTTGGCAGTCGTGGCATTTCTGTAACGGCAGTTGCTCCGGGCCCGATGGATACGCCCTTCTTCTACGGTCAGGAAAACGAGGATGCAGTAGCATACCATAAATCCGCTTCCGCTCTGGGCGGTCTTACAGACATTAAAGATATTGCGCCATTGATAGAATTTTTAGTGACGGATGGTTGGTGGATAACAGGGCAAACCATCTTTGCAAATGGCGGATACACCACCAGATGAGATTAACAGAACCCTGGTGCCCAAATATAAAAATAGGATATTCAACTACCAAGGTCTGAAGTCGTTGATTTTAGGTTGAAGCCAAAGGTTCATGCGTCATCTTCCGGCGAAGTTTTGCAAATCCTGAGGAAGCGGTACATCAAACTGTAAAATCTTACTCTTATTCTGAGCGACGATTTGAATAAACCTTTATGCCTCACCTGTTTTTAAACTAAACGCTCCATAAAGAGGACATCGGCACAGCCGGCGGGCTGCTGCCAAAAACCTGTCGCCTGGTTGCCGGTGAATTATACGGTGCCCCTCTTAAATTTCGGGCCGGTTAAGGCCGCAAAATGTTTTACCCCTAAAGTTTCTCAAGAGGGTTTTGATTTCAAAATGGCGGGCTTTCAAGCCGTTGTCTGACCACGTGATTTGTTTAATAATTTCAATAGATAGAAAGTTTTCCAGAATCAGTCGCTGTCAAACCAATAACCTAAGAGCCGGCATATCATTGGATCATCGGGACAGCTCAAAGCTGCCCTTCGCCGGTGTTTAGGATAGATGCTAAACCCTGTCCGTGCCAACAGCGCTGACCGAATGCTTACTTTGATACAAAGATCGCCGCTTTGATAATTGTGCGTCAGTAGCTATCTTATCTTCTACTCCGGGTTTACTGTTGTAATTACCTGTGAAAATCTACTAGTGCCGTCCTTATCGACCTGCATCAAGCGAACAAAAAGTTTTTCATGTTGATCGATACCCCGGATATCAGATTTGGTACAGGAAAATGCAGACACTGCTATTGTCAGAAATAAACAATTCGTCAGCACTCCTGTTTTGGTTTTGCGGCGCCAGCCCGGAATACAGAGCAGTGCTGCAATAAACGGCATTAGTGCCAGCCCTGTCAGTCCAGCAGCTTTTTCAAATCGATAGTCCAAAGCCACGTGACTATTACCTTCGATGGCTTTTGAGTCAACTGTTCCAATGGTGGTAAAATCTTCGCCGTTGACAGATACCTGCACTTCAAAATGGTCATTATTAAACTCAGATTCCGTACGCCATTGAACGACTAAACCGGATTTACCCAATAGCGCTGAGAAAGTGCCAAACGTCACCGGCAGTGCGGACGAAGTCGTCACATTCGCAGGATTATTCGTTCCCGCAGCCAGCAGATAATACTGGTTACCGTTATCTTCAACAACCATCACCCGATACCCGGTCGATGGGCTCAAACCTGTAACATCCACTGTTTCGCCGGTTCCACTATAAACCGCATACCACCCACTTGTGCCTATTTGTGTTCCGCTGCCAAAAACCGAGTTGGCTGTATAGCTGGTACCATTTACGGGAGCTGCCGTGCCTGCTGTACCCTGGGTCATGAACACGGTTCTGTGAGCACCGGTACCACTGGTCCAGGAAATGGTGCTGCTGTTATCTGTTGTATTGACGAAGCTAACGTCAACGGCCGGCTGTACCGGCGTATCCTGTAAATGACGCAATATACCTCCACTTCCGCTGCTGCCTGTAACAAAATACAAATTAGTGCTATTTAAAGCAACTATACCCCAGGGATAAAAGTTGAAACCAATTTCCAGCTGGGCTTTTTCAATCGGCGTTCCTGTCGCACCCAAATATTGATTGAGTACATAAGTCGTTCCATTATACTCTGAGACATATAGATTTCCCTGCGGATCCAGCGCAATGGCGGTAGGATAGGTGCCGGAAGTTATCGTGGTTCGGGTAGAATAATTACTGGCAGCCGTTAACCGGTATACTGCTCCGTTATCAGTGGTACTGTTAAATCCGTCTGTAACAAAAATATCTCCATTGCCTGCTATTGCCAGGCCGGTAGGATATTGATAACCCGATCCGATAACCAGACCATGGTATAACTGTGTACCGGTATTATTGCCGGCAGTGTACTTCACAATAGCATAATCATTGGTAGCAGCAGCATATTCAAGAGTATAGATATTATCGGCGGCATCAACTGCCAGTGCAGAGCAATAACTTCCGCTAATAAATACTTCAGCGGCCCCATAGGTATTTGTATTAGCATTGTAAGGTAGTCGGGTTACCAGGTTATCGACCGGGGAGCCGGCTATATACAGATCCCCGGCATTGGTAACCGCCAAACCCCAGGGATAATCGACTCCGTTATATGCCAACCCTCCCAAGAGCACCTGAGGAGTACCTGTTCCGTTTACATACTTTACTACCTCGTACCTGTCAGTAACCGAATTATAACGAGTCGTATATAAATTGCCTGCATTATCGTAGGCAAGTGCCGTATAATATCCCCCCGATTCAATATCAGTAATCGTCTGCGCTTTAAGGAATAAAGGTGTAGTCAGTAATAAGATAAGAATTACTTTGAAGTTCATAAACTGTATTTAGAGGAATAACAAAAACCCGTTGGTCTGAGCGGCAATCCTAATAAAAAAAGCAAATTTATATAAATCTTAAAACATTTTACCAGAAATCGAAATTTCAGGTAGCCAAAGCGAAAACGCTGTGCGCAAGTTTCTGAATTATTGGGGAGCCGGCCTTTATCTCTCGCTATGTGAATTTTTGAATTTAAATTTACCGACTACTACTTTGAACCAGATACCAATTTTGGCCAGTTGATCAGATTGCCCTTATACATGTTTACTATTATTAGAAAAACATATTCAAATGCCACTATGAAAATAGCCCTGTTACGATTTAAAAATCTCCTCTTGGAACATCAGCGTAGATATTTTTTATCTTCTGTGTTGGTTTTCTAAATATTAATCGTAATATTGCAATATTATGGGTATTACCAGATCAGATATATTCACGGAGGAGCAAAACAGGTTAGCGACAATATTAAAAGCATTGGCTCATCCTGCTAGAATAGCCATATTGCAACATATCATCAAGACTAAGACCTGCATCTGTGGGGATCTTGTTGAGGAGCTGGGATTGGCACAGGCGACTATTTCTCAACATTTAAAAGAACTTAAGAATACAGGAATTATCCAGGGAACGATCGAGGGCGTCAGGATCTGCTATTGCATCGAACCCAAGACCTGGAAATTAATTCAAATGGATCTCGCCCGGTTCTTCAGTGCCTATGATCTAAACAGTCGGTGCTGCTAAATTAATGCGGGTTTTGATCGCAATATTGCAATTACACTATGTAATAACAGTTTAAAAGAAAATACTATGAAACTTTCAGAAATTAAAAAACATCTCGCAACAACCGAGGCTGTCAACTTCCAATTGCCGAACGGCAGCATGGTAACGGAACATTTTCGCGTAACAGAAGTAGGCCTGATAAGTAAAGATTTTATTGATTGCGGGGGGACAGTACGGCACGAAAAAGTGGTGAATTTTCAACTCTGGGACGCCAATGATTACGAGCACCGTTTGAAAGCTGGTAAGTTGCTGAACATTATTGCCCTGTCAGAAAGCGTACTCGGGATAGCGGACTATGAAATCGAAGTAGAATACCAGGCGGAAACCATTGGCAGGTATGATCTTGGTTTTGATGGCACGAATTTCCTGCTGCTAACAAAGCAAACGGCTTGTCTCGCCTCAGAAAAATGTGGCGTGCCTGCAGCAAAAACAGCGTCTACGCTTTCTGAGTTATCCGTATCCGGACAGAATTCCTGTACACCCGGCGGAACTTGCTGCTAAAAAGATTGATTATGACCTACGATAAGATGTCGGCTCAGGACTGGGAATCTGTAAAAGCAATCTATTTACAGGGCATAGCGACAGGAAACGCAACATTTCAAACGGATATTCCCATCTGGGATGACTGGAACAAATCTCATTTACAATTTGGTAGAATTCTTGCCAGAGACGAAACCGGTACCATTACCGGCTGGGCCGCCCTGTCTGCGGTATCTTCCCGCTGTGTATATAGCGGCGTGGCAGAAGTAAGTGTATATGTTGCTACTGCGCATTCCGGCAGACAGATCGGAACAGGCCTTTTGGATGCTTTGATTCGTGAAAGCGAACGCAATGGCATCTGGACGCTGCAGGCGGGAATATTTCCTGAAAACAAAGGCAGTATCCGCATCCATGAAAAATGTGGCTTCCGGCAGGTTGGCTACAGAGAACGGATCGGTCAGATGAACGGCCTTTGGCGTGATACATTATTGTTTGAAAGAAGAAGCAAAAAAATATAAAATGAAAAAAGTATTAGTACTCTGCACCGGCAACAGTTGCCGCAGTCAGATAGCTGAGGGCTATCTGAGACATTTTGCAAAAGACCGGGCTCTCATTTACAGCGCGGGGGTTGAAAAACATGGTGTCAACCCAAAGGCTATTGAAATTATGGCAGAGGATGGAATCGATATTTCCGGACATACCTCTAATCATCTATCAGAATACCAGGGAATCGACTTTGATTTCGTGATTACGGTGTGTGACAATGCCAAAGAACGTTGTCCTGTCTTCCCCTCGAAGGCCGTAAAGTTCCATCAGAATTTTACCGATCCCGCCAGAGCAACCGGGACGGATGAGGAAGTAATGGCAGTTTTCCGTTCCGTAAGAAATACGATTAAAGAATTTGCCGATCAATTTGTCACCGATCACCTAAAATAAGCTTCATGTCAGCAGCCAGTTGTGCCCCGGCACATGAACGTAAAAAGTTAAGTTTTCTGGACCGCTATCTTACGCTCTGGATTTTCCTCGCCATGGCATTAGGTGTGTCGATGGGCTATTTTATTCCTTCATCTGCATCGTTTATCAACTCCTTTTCCAGTGGCACGACTAATCTGCCCCTGGCTATTGGCCTGATATTGATGATGTATCCTCCACTGGCCAAAGTTCGATACGAAAAAATGGGCAAAGTATTCAAGAATACTAAAATCCTGGGAACTTCACTCTTACTGAATTGGGTCATTGGCCCGATTCTTATGTTCCTACTCGCCATTGTATTTATGAAAGGTCATCCGGAATACATGACCGGACTCATACTGATTGGTCTGGCTCGCTGTATCGCAATGGTCGTAGTCTGGAACGAACTGGCTGAAGGCAACCGGGAATATGCAGCGGGCCTGATTGCTCTAAACAGTATATTCCAGGTCCTGCTATATAGTGTATACGCCTATATTTTTATAAAAGTCCTACCACCATTTTTTGGCCTCAGGGGGCTGGAAGTGAATATAACAATCCTTGAAATCGCTAAAAGCACAGGTATTTATCTGGGCATCCCGTTCCTGGCAGGTTGGGTCAGCCGATACCTACTTATCCGGATAAAAGGAATTGACTGGTTCCAAAACAAATATGTTCCTCGTATTTCACCTATTACGCTATTGGCCCTCCTATTTACAATTGTTGTCATGTTCAGTCTTAAAGGTGAATTGATCGTAAATATCCCAATGGACGTGGTCCGGATTGCCATTCCGTTGGTCATTTACTTTAGTGTCATGTTTGTGATAAGCTTTTTCGCCGGAAAAAGAATGGGTGCGGATTATTCGAAAGCGGCCTCAATTGCATTTACTGCCGCGGGTAATAATTTCGAGTTGGCTATTGCAGTAGCTATAGGTGTGTTCGGCATCAATAGCGGACAGGCATTTGTGGGTGTAATTGGTCCCCTGGTTGAAGTTCCGGCATTAATCCTGCTTGTAAATCTGGCATTCTGGTTGAAAAGAAAATATTACGCCCCTTCACCTGCAAAGATATTGAAATAGCATTTTTTGCAGTTTAAGGCGAACTGCACTGGTATTAAGCGTTCGAACTTAACCTTTTTGCCTGGCAAAAAGCCTGAATGCGAATGGAGCGCCAACATAATTTGTTGGTGCTTTGCATTTAAAAATGCACCCGGGTGACGATTTCAGCCGGAAATGACCGAAGCTAAACCAGGGTCCTGGCGTTTTATAAAATATTGAAAATCCGGTCAAGGCATAACCGGACATCCAAAAAAATACTGGTGGGTCAAGTTTCATACAATAAAATCGGGCCGGGTAATGGAAATGGAAGGCAGGATTAAAACCTTGTCTGCCTCCTTTTGCTGCTTGCTACCAGTTCTGGCTCGGATCTTTAAGACTTATACCCCTTTGATAATAAAGCGATATCCAAAACCGGATTCCGTCAAAAGATACCGGGGTCTATTGGGGTCATCCTCAATTTTCTTTCTAATCTGCGCAATATAGACACGCAAATATTGAGATTGATGTATAAATCCAGGTCCCCAGACGGCTCGTAACAAATATTGATGCGTCAATACTTTACCCTCATTTTTTACCAGTAAGGAAAGCAAACTGTATTCTGTTGTCGTCAGTTTTATAAGTTCACCATATTTCTTAACAGAGCGGAGTTGCAAATCAATCCAAAGGTCTTCGGTTTGAATGATGGGTTCGGTCTCATCGGTGTTCGAAGTTCTTAGAGCAGACCTGATTCTGGCCAGCAGCTCCTGAGTCCGCCAGGGTTTACAGAGGTAATCATTGGCTCCATCGTCCAAAGCTTTAACGATGATATCCTCGGCATTATATACCGACAGGACAATTATAGGATTTGTAAACCACTGCCGGAGTTCCCGCAACACCGATAATCCATGTTGATCAGGTAAACCAAGATCGAGTATGATCAAATCAGGTGGGTGATTTGAGGCCAGTATAATCCCCTTCTTTGCCGTAGCTGCAGTAGAAACAACATAATCATTTGATTTCAAAGTAATTTGAAGCAAATTTTGAATTTGCATTTCATCGTCAATAATTAAAATACCGGCTTTGGGCATTGCTTATGATTTTAAATCTGATATTTCGCAGGGAATTTTGATGGTGAACCTTGCGCCACCTATACTCCGGTTTTCTAACTCTACGGTTCCTCCTAAGACTTCTGTAAAGCCTTTTACAATTGAAAGTCCTAATCCCGTGCCGCCGGTCTTGGAATTTTTGAGCCGGTAAAATTTATCGAATACATTTTTCATTTCAGCCTTTGGAAATCCCTTCCCCTGGTCTTCAACGACCAATTCAAATACCCCTTGTTTTGCCGAAGCAAACACCGTTACAATGCCGGATACATCTGTATAGAGACAGGCATTTTGTAAAAGATTAAATAAGATTTGCTCCATGAGTACCTGGTCTGTCTTAATCAAAGGAAAATCTTCGCTCATGTGAACCTGTATTTTTTGGCTGGACAAATCCTCTTCTATTTTATAAACGATCGAATAAACCAATTCATTGACATCACACCAATCTTTTTTGGGAGTAATAAATCCTGATTCTAATCTTGACATATTTAACAATTTGTCGACCTGTTGACTCAATCTCAAAGAGGCTTTAGATAGCTCGGTGAAAAGTTGGTTTTTATGTTCCTGTGACAACAAGCTGTTATTCATTTGCAGGTTGTCAGTTGCTGATACAATGGTAGCAACGGGTGTTTTAAGTTCATGTGACAATGAATGCAATAATATATCATACAATTTAAGGGTGTTTTCCTTTTCATCTTTTTTTCTGGAAATATTCTCCAGCTGCCTTATTTTATAGGTTAGCGCCGCATTAATCATTGCAACTACCAAATAAATCATGAAAAGCGTCGCATCCTCAGCAGTACTGAAGTGAAAGGTAAATGTTGGAGGTATGAATAAAAAGTTAAGGATGCAGGCACTTAGTATCGCGGCCATTAAAACCGGAAAAATATCAAAAGAAATGGCAAGAACTGATACCACTAACAAAAGTAACAAAGCAACCACCCGGTAACCCACATACTGGGCAATAAAATAACAGACGACCGAAATGACGATCACCGAGAATGCGCTGATCCAATACTGTTTTTGAAGTGACGCTTTTCTATTAAAAATAAAAGCCATTTCTCAAATTGCCACAAAGGTACAGGGTGGACCTATGAAAAAAAAGAAGCTTATTATTAGTACATAAAGATTTTATAAAAATATTGGCTAAGAGAACCTAAATCTGTTTGAATATTTAACCGTCCTGTTAGTTTTGCTGGCTCATTACTATTCAAAAGATTTAAATGTCGACTCAAAATAAGGTATCCTTCGCCGGCTTGTTAATAGCTTTGGGAATTATTTATGGTGATATTGGAACTTCTCCCCTATATGTTTTAAATGCGATTACCAGCGGAAAGAAAATTTCAGAGCTCCTTGTTATCGGATCGTTGTCATTAATCATTTGGACCCTCACCTTGCAAACAACCTTAAAATATGTCATTCTAACGCTCAATGCAGATAATAAGGGCGAGGGAGGAATTTTTTCACTATTTGCGCTTGTTCGGCGAAGAAGAAAATGGTTAGTGATCGTGGCAATGATCGGAGGTGCCGCTTTACTGGCCGATGGTATAATAACACCGCCCATATCTGTATCCTCCGCCGTTGAGGGCCTGAAGCAGGTACCCCTATTATCTGGAATTTCTCAAACGACGATTATCTATATCATTATTGGAATCCTTTCTTCTTTATTTTTTATTCAACAGTTTGGCACCGCATTTATCGGAAGGTTTTTTGGACCTATTATGAGTTGTTGGTTTATCATGCTACTTACACTGGGGCTTTTTCACGCAACCGATGATCTTCGGGTATTTAAGGCATTGAATCCCTATTATGGGTTGGAACTTCTGATGATTTATCCAAAAGGTTTTTATATTCTGGGTGGGGTCTTTTTATGCACCACCGGCGCTGAAGCTCTTTATTCCGACCTTGGCCATTGTGGTAAATGGAATATCAGATACTCTTGGGTTTTTGTAAAAACCTGCCTGATTGTAACGTACATGGGACAGGGCGCCTGGCTACTGAGTCACTACGATGGCCAGGTCATTACAGAAGAAATGATTAGTGCAGGTTTCAATCCTTTCTACGGCGTAATGCCTGGATGGTTCCTTTACATCGGGATCGCTTTAGCAACCGCCGCCGCCATCATTGCCAGTCAGGCGCTGATTTCCGGGTCTTTTACTTTAATCAGCGAGGCTATGCGCCTGAATCTTTGGCCGAAGTTGCGTATTAACTACCCCACTGAAGCCAAAGGGCAACTTTTTATACCTACGGTGAACTTGTTACTATATGCAGGCTGTGTACTTATTGTCTTATATTTTCAGAAAGCTGCAAGAATGGAAGCCGCCTATGGACTCGCGATTACCATCTGTATGATCGCTACATCTGTTTTATTTGCAAACTACCTGATACTAAAAAGAAAACGCCGCTGGTTCATTTATTTGTATTTAGCCGTATTCTTAACCATCGAATTTTGTTTTCTCTATGCAAATATTCAAAAGTTCCCGCACGGAGGATATGTGGCACTTATCGTAGGCGGAGCATTATTCCTGGTAATGTACATCTGGTTTAAAGCAAGGAAAATTAAAAACCGTTATGTTGAATTCGTTCGTCTTGAAAACTATGTCCCCATTATTCAGCAAGTAAGTAAGGATAAAACAATTGCCAAATACGCCACACATCTGGTTTATTTAACCAGCGCCGACAACCAACGGGAAATCGAACATAAAATCATCTATTCCATACTTAGCAGAAGACCAAAGAGGGCTGATATTTACTGGTTAATACATGTCGTTACTGTGGATGAGCCTTATACCAGTGAGTACAAAGTGGAGCATATCATTCCGAATGATATTATTCGGGTAGATTTTAGGCTGGGATTCCGGATCGAACCCAGAGTCAACATGCTGTTCCTTAAAGTTGTAGAAGATTTGGTGAAAAATAAAGAAGTTAACACTTTATGTGGTTATGAAAGACTGAATCTTTATAAAACCTCCGGGGATTTTCAATTTATTGTCATGGAAAAATATTTTAGCGAAGACAATGATTTGCCATTCTTCGAAAAAATGATTATGAAATTACATTTTTTATTAAAAAAAATAGGCTTATCCGAAGAGAGAGGTTTCGGTTTAGATCCAGGCAATGTCACAACCGAGAAGTTTCCGTTAATAATAGCACCACCTGCAAAAATTCAATTGAAACGCATTACGGAATAGCCGCTCGATCTTGTAAATCAAACAGGACTGACCTCGTCTGATATGGCTTCCTGAAACGAAGCAGGTTAAATCCATCATGGAAACAGAAATTAAGGTAAACAGGAAATTATCTCCGACCAAATGGTTCCCCGCACCGTTTGAATTCAAACCGGGATAGGCTTCATAATTTGTAATAGCTTTTATATTCGGGTTCCTCAAACGCTACCCTCATGCGATCCGGATTTGAATATCGGATTTCGAAGTCCGTCCTATAGCATCGTTAAAATTTAGTATATCAGCAGTTCTTTTATTATGGAACAAAATAAAACATTCATCCGGATCACCGGCACCAAGGTCAAATATCGATATCAATACTGTTGGGAAAATCAAACAGAGAGCAGAAAATAACCACTATAGCTAAACGTTCTTATGACGTTTCCTCGGTTACCGCTGACTCAAAATCATGAGTTATTGACAAAACAGCGACTTCACTTTCCTTTAAAATGTACGCAGTATAGTTTTCACCGAGTAAATTGTACCATTGCTTCTCTGATGTGGCATTAATGACAATTAAGTCTGCCTCCGTTTCTTTAGCTGCCATAATGACATCCGGAGCTACATTTTTCTTCGTATCCGGATCAAAATTAGTTACCGTAAATTGTATTTGAAGTTTTTGGGCTAAATCAACAATCTCGCCTACCTTATTAGAATCTGGCTGTCCCAGGCAAATAATGTGCAGCTCCGATTTGCTGCAATTAATAAGCGGCTTGGAATAAATGAGTTTTTCTTTAACACCGTATACATCTCGAACAGGAAATAAAATTTTGAAAAAATCTGAATGTTTTAGGCTCAAAGGAATTGAGAGTACCGGACATTCAATTTTCATAATAATTTCATAGGCCTTTGATTCTTTAAAATATCGCTTAATACCGCTCATTACACCGATAAGCAAGAGATCGGTTTTGTTCTCGACACAGTACTTATAGATGAATGCTGACACATCAGCAACACGCGCAAAAACTTTAGTTTGGATACCAAATTTTCCAAGAATCGTCTTGTGATATACTTTTAACCGATCGTATGCCGCTTTTACAAATGCTGCCTTTTTATTTCTCGAATCTGACGGCGATACGGCATGTATAATGTCCAATTCTGCTCCATGGACTTTTGCCAGCGCAACTGCCTGATATACTGCATTATCTGATTCTTCGCTAAAATTGGTTGCCACAGCAATCTTGCGAATATTATATCTAACCATTAATCAACTTTAATACAATTTATCCAAATATATATTACACAAAACTATTAAACTAATCTTATTCAGATATAATTGAAAATCTCCGGTAAAAAAGCGGTACCTCGCTTTTTAGAAACTGATTGACGGGTTCTTTCAGAACGGCCTCCTTATCTACGGCTGAATGGGTTATTGCCTGGCTGAGTGACTGAATCAAACGCTGTTTACTGAGCGGCGCATATAAGTA
>NZ_BAAGRD010000032.1:0-16431 GCF_054783135.1 Niabella terrae | reverse complement strand
CATCCTCGTCATCATCATCATCCTCGTCGTCGTCATCATCCTCGTCATCATCATCATCCTCGTCGTCGTCATCATCCTCGTCATCATCATCATCCTCGTCGTCGTCATCATCTTTTTCGTCGTCATCGTCGCCATCATCTTCATCATTATCGTCTTCGTCAAAGCTTTTCTCCTCTTCCCCGCCTTCTGTTTCTTCAATAGGATCCTGATCGACATTTTCCTCCTCCCCTTCGGCCGCTGCTGCTGCATTCGGGGTTTCCTCGTCACCGGTGGCATTTTCCACCAGTTCTCCGCTTTGGGTTACTGCCAGCGGATTCTCGGCATCCTCTTCGCTGTCCTGGTCGGAAGCAGCGGCGCCGATCACCGTAGGTTCAATCAACTGTTCAGCCAGTACCTCTTTTATTCTTGGTAATTCATCGGAGGAATTGATCCCGAAATAATCCATAAAGGATTTGGAAGTGGTATAGACCAGCGGATGACCGGGAAGTTTTTCATTTCTTCCGGAAATCACGATCAGTTCCTTTTCCAGCAATTTCTGAATGGCATAATCTGCACTAACACCTCTGATCGCCTCGACCTCACCCTTGGTTACCGGCTGCTTGTAGGCAACGATCGCCAGGGTTTCCAGTGCAGCGGCGGATAGCCGTTTCATGAACTTATCGCCATTCAGCTGGGCAATGGTCTTATGGTATTCTTTTTTGGTCAAGAACTGCCAACCACCTCCACTCTGAAACACTTCAAACGGGTAGAACTCGGCAGCATATTTTTCCTGTATCCCTTCCATGGCTGATTCCACCTGATCCAGGGTAATCTTATCTTCCATAAATCCGAAAGCATTGTTCAGCAATTCGGTCAGCTCCAGTGGCGGCAGGGGCTTGTCACTGGCAAAAATCAGCGCTTCAATATGGGGAATCAGTTCAGCAATATCCATGGGATCTCTTTAAGGTTCAATCTCAAAATTCGGACCAGCGACCTGTTACTATCCCTGCAATGCCGCTGCGCCACTGACGATTTCAGTAAGCTCGGTCGTGATCGCGGCCTGTCTGGCACGGTTATAAGATAATTTCAGGCTCCGCAACATTTCATTGGCGTTTTCACTGGCCTTATCCATTGATGTCATACGGGCGCCATGTTCGGATGCATGGGAATCCAGGACGGCCTTATACAACTGGGTATTCAGGATCTTGGGCATCAGCTCGGTTACCAGCTCCTCTTTATTGGGATCAAAAATAAAATCAGATTTAGCAGCGCCTGCCTGTTTCTCCACTTTGGGAATGGGCAAAAATCTTTCTGCTGTAAATATTTGAGTTGCAGCGTTTCTGAACTGACTATATACAATTTCAATTGCATCAAACTCCTTGTCCGTATAAGCCTTCATTGCTGCTTGTGCAATCTTCTGTACATTTTCAAAACTCAGGTTCAGGAATATATCCTTATGGGCATCACTGGTCTTATAGCCCAGTTTGGTCATGGCCTCATAGCCCTTTTTACCCAGGTTCCAGATGGTTACCTGACCTTTGTCCTGCTGTAACTGGTATTTCTGCTGAATCAGGGCACGGGCCTGCTTTACCACATTGGAGTTAAAGGCACCGGCCAGGCCACGGTCGCTGGTGATGACAATCAGGAGGACTTTATCAATCGGTCGCTCTTCGGCCAGGGCAATGGACAAATCGCCATCACTGTTGGAAACAATATTGCTGAGTACGCCCTGCAGTTGTTGTGCATAAGGACGCATCTGCAGGATGGAATCCTGCGCACGACGAAATTTGGCAGCACTTACCATCTTCATTGCCTTGGTAATCTGCTGCATACTCTGTACCGAACTGATCCGGTTACGAACTTCTTTTAACTGGCCTGCCATTCTTTGGATTCTTTGGTTTTCAGGGCGCAAAAGTACAATCTAAACGCCAATTTTCCATGGAAAATATAAGTTGTGGATAACCTGAAGGGAGCCCCTGGCACCCTGACGGCGCCTTCCGGCTACACTAAGTTCGGGGAGCGCACTGCTCCGCTCTTGTTAAGGGTAGATTCCAACGCAGCAGCGGGTTCAAAAATACCTCGATCAACTGGCCCTGGAAAGCCGGCGACCTCCTTTTTGCAGGGAAACCCGGCGCACCAGGCTGACCACACAACCAATCACCAGGAAGACGATTCCACCCCAGACCAGGTTGATATAGGGGAATTTATAGGCCTTCAGGGTCACATATTCCAGCACATCATTGGATTCTTTTACGCCAATAGTAGCGGATCCATTACCGGCGTCCTGCAGTTCGAGAACCAGACTCTGGCTCATGATGGTGTCCTGGGACTGAAACTGGCTTTGATTCCCTCTTTTGACCAGCAGCAGATCTGATTGATAGGAAGGCCCGTTGAGTTCCTGCACCCGAACGGAAGCGGTATATCCGCTGTCGGTTTTTTCAAACTGGGCAGAAGGCAGCCTGTCCCGGCCGGCGAGTTTTTCCAGGATCATATACCCCTTGCTATAGAAGACGGTATCGCCCACATGGACCAGATTGGGCTTGAAGCTGATGGTATCATCGCTGCCATCCGGTTTATAGAAGGAGGAGACATAGGTAAATATATCGTGGCCCAGGTAATGCTTGGAAGATGGATTGGCCATCAGTCCCTCATTGCCTTTATAATTAACAAAAGCGTCGGGCAACAGTACAAATTCCTCATTATCCTTCTTGCTCTTGAAATGGATTTTAAAATAAGTCTGTTCTTTTTTGGGGTGTGCGGAATCTCCCAGATAAGTGACCATATAGTTATTCATCTGCATGGGCACCCCTTTTACCAGGGTCAGGTTCTCGCCGGTCTTCTCTTTGCTTTCCTTGGCGAAGGGCACGGCAATGCCACTGGTATTCAGGGAAAGGACTTCTTTTTTACCCGCGGAAAGGATCATTCCTACCAGCATCAGCCCAAAGCCAAAATGCGCAATGGAGCCACCGCTTTTCTTCAGGTTCCCTTTCATACCCGCCCAGATATAGGCGGCATTGGCGATGGTTGCATAAATACAGGCCGTCAGTGCGATCCAGATATTGATCAGGAAGCCCATACCATGGATCTCATAGTTCACCTGGATGACAACCAGGACAAATACCGCCGCCAGGGCGCTGATAATGGTGGGCAACAGTATCCTCTTCCAGAAATACCGGGCTTCGGTTCCCTTGTATTTCAGGTACTGGGTAACGGCGGTTAACAGGCCAATCACAAAGGCAACCAGCACCTGGATTTTATTATAATCAAATTCACTTTGCTCGCCGGGGGCCATATTCTTGTTGAAGAGCTTATTGATTACCGGCAAAGAAGTCTGGAAGATAATGATCATGGCTGCCAGGAAAAAGACCATCGAGCCGATAAACATCCAAAACTCACGGGAGGAAACACTTTCTTCCTTTTGGGTAGCTGGTACCTGACGGTTCATCAGCACGATAAAACAGGTAATACCTGAGAGGATCACATAGAGTGGTAATCCCGGGACTTTCTCGGCCAGGAAATAAGTGGCCAGCGATACCAGCAGGGTCACGCCGGCAATGATCCAGCGTTGCCGCAGTTTGGTCGCAGCAAAAAATGGTGCCAGCCAGACAAATACAATCAAAAACAGAAACAGCTGGCCGTTCATACCGATATCCGCAAAAGCGTGTACGGAAGAATCGCCCAATACCCCGCTTTTGGTCAGGAAAGTGGAATAAACAATAAATATAAATGACAGGGCCAGAAACAGGAAACAGGAACGCAGTGAATAGCCCGTATGTTTATAGATCAGCAGGGTATGCAGCCCTGAAACCATGATCATCCAGGGTACCAGTGAAGCATTTTCCACCGGATCCCAGGCCCAGTAGCCTCCGAAGTTCAGGGATTCATAAGCCCATTTCGCACCCATCATAATACCCAGTCCCAGAAAAGCGACCGAAAACAGGGTCCAGGGGATCACCCGGTTGACCCATGCCTTTGTATTCCCGGTCCAAAGGCCGGCCATGGCAAAGGCAAAGGGAACCAGCGTGGACGCAAAACCCAGAAAAAGTATCGGTGGGTGAATGACCATCCAATAATTCTGCAACAGGGGGTTCAGGTCGTTACCGTCCTGTATCATCGTCAGGTAATCAGGGCGTATGGGCTGACTGAGATCAAATCCCAGGTGCATAGCGGGCGCCTCATCCAGCAGGCCGGATTCCCGAAGCAGCAGGAAGGGATTGGATCCGATTTTTACATCGAAAATATAAATGCCGACGATCATGGTCGCCAGAAAGAACTGGGCCAGGCTGACAACCGTCATCACAGGCGCCTCCCATTCCTTCTCTCTTCTGATAATGATCAGCCCCAGTACAGCCTGCCAGAAAGTCCAGAGCAAGGTACTGCCTTCCTGACCTTCCCAGAAGGCACTCATCATGTACTTGAATTCCAGCGAAAGGCTGGTATGTTGCCAGGCGTATTTATACTCAAAAAGATGATGATAAAGAATATGCAATAGGGCTGCGAAAATGACCAGTACAGCTAATGCTTCGGCAAAAAACGCATAGCGGCCCAGCAATAACCAGCCCTTTTTTTGATCCGCCGGTGCCTGTACTGATTTAAAATATGCAAAGGTCGCTGTCAACGATGCCACCAGCGAGACCAGGATAAAAAAATGACCTATTTGTCCCGGCAAAAGGTGTTCGCCTGAATACTCCATACCTAAAGATATTATTGTTTAGCTGCTGCGGTTGCCGGACCTGAATTATAAGAAGTCTGATTGTTTCCGGGATGTTTGGAAGGATCCTCATCCTTGTATTTACTCGGACATTTGGTCTGGATGCTCTGGCAAATAAATTTTCCGTCTTCATA
The DNA here is from genome assembly GCF_054783135.1 of Niabella terrae. NCBI lineage: Bacteria > Pseudomonadati > Bacteroidota > Chitinophagia > Chitinophagales > Chitinophagaceae > Niabella > Niabella terrae. Next base: position 11,607 of record NZ_BAAGRD010000032.1, on the reverse strand, counting down.
TTTCCCCTTCATGACCAGTCTTTCGCTCAGTTCAAAATTCTCGGGTTTGGGATTGTGATAGATCACATTGACCTTATCTCCCAGACTATCAACGGCTGTAAAGGATAAATAATTGGGATTCTTAATGGCGTCGTATTCCATCGGCGCTGATTTATCCCAGCGTGCCATCAGGTGAACAAATTTACCGGGCTTGGATTTGGCAATGGCCACGGTATCATATGTAGTGGTGGTCTGTAGGAAACTTACCAGTACGGCAATGGCTGCAGCTGTAAGTACCAGTAAAACAATATGGATTTTTTTCATGTCTGCCCTGAAATTTGCGCAAAATTACGACAATATAAGCTGTTTTTAGACTAACAACCCGTTTAGTATTTTGTTGTAAAAAACTAAAATTATTCCGGGCCCGTCAATGCTGCCCTCCGTTCCATCCAATGGCAGGTCAATGTCTACCTTACGCCGCTTCGCGAAAGGTGCCCCATTCAAAATTTTGGCTAACAACTGTTAGTATATCAGAAAATATCCTTTATTTCGTGTATCTTATGCATTCATAATACGATCAACTTGTACCCCATTATCTCCCATATCGACCCCCATTCCGCTGATTTTCTGGCCAACCGGGAAGTTTACAGCGGTATCATCCAGTCGTATAACAGCCGTCTGGAAATGCACCGGCCCGGTGCAGACCACCCGACAGTGGTCAAACATAAGAAAAGAGGCAAACTGCTGGCCCGCGAAAGGGTACAGCTCCTGCTGGATCCCAATACCCCCTTTCTGGAACTCTCACCGCTGGCAGCATTGGACATCATGGAGAACCAGTTTCCCGCAGCAGGGATAATCACTGGTATTGGCCTGGCCGGTGGCCGGGAGATCATGATCATTGCCAACGATGCGACAGTGAAAGGGGGCACTTATATGGAACTGACGATTAAAAAGCACCTGCGGGCACAGCAGATTGCCTGGGAGAATCATTTGCCCTGTGTCTACCTGGTAGATTCCGGGGGTGCCTACCTGCCCACCCAGGACAAAGTATTTCCGGACCGCGAGGATTTTGGCCGCTTTTTTTATAACCAGGCCCGGATGTCGGCAGCCGGTATCGCCCAGATTGCTGTTGTGATGGGCTCCTGCACGGCAGGAGGTGCTTATGTTCCGGCCATGAGCGACGAAACCATCATCGTGCGTGAGCAGGGAACGATCTTTATCGGAGGCCCACCCCTGGTGAAAGCCGCCACCGGTGAAGAAGTAACGGCAGAGGAACTGGGCGGTGCTGACGTACATACCCGGATTTCGGGAACCGCTGACCACCTGGCGGAAAATGACCGCCATGCACTTAGCATCTGTCGTCATATCCTGTCCACCCTGCCGCCGCCCCGAAAACAGCCCCTTGACATCCGACCGGTAGAAGCACCGCTGTATCCGGCTTCGGAACTCTACGGTTTGCTTTCGCCGGATTTGAAAAAACAGGTAGACGCCCGGGAGCTGATTGCCAGACTGGTGGACGGAAGTCGCTTTCAGGAGTTCAAGACCCGTTACGCCCCCACCCTGGTCACCGGCTTTGCCCGGATCATGGGTTTTCCGGTGGGCATCATCGCCAATAACGGTGTCCTTTTTGGTGCTTCGGCACTCAAAGGCGCGCATTTTGTAGAGCTCTGTGCCCAGCGCAACACCCCGCTGGTTTTCCTGCAGCATATTACCGGTTTTATGGTGGGCAGGGAATATGAACATGGCGGCATCGCCCGGGACGGCGCCAAAATGGTCCATGCCGTCGCCAATGCAGCCGTGCCCAAATTTACGGTTGTTACCGGAGGTTCCTTTGGTGCCGGCAACTATGCGATGTGCGGCCGGGCATATGATCCAAGATTTTTGTTTATGTGGCCGCATGCAAAGATTTCTGTGATGGGTGGCCAGCAGGCAGCCGGGGTACTCAGTTCGGTGAAAGCCGCTCAGTTAAAAGCCGCGGGCAAAACCTTTGACGGTGCGGAACGGGAAGCACTGGAACAATCGATCCTGGAAAAATATGAACGGGAAGGCTCGGCTTATTACAGTACGGCCCGTCTTTGGGATGACGGCATCATAGACCCGGCCCATACCCGGGAGGTCCTGGGCCTTTGCCTGGCCAGCTCCCTGAACCGGATCTGGGAACCTACCCGTTACGGAATATTCAGGATGTAGACGGACAAAGCCGTTCAAACGAAAAAAATAGTATTTGACAACTACTTTAATTAAAACCTAGAGGATGAATCATTCGACGATTGAAATTGAAGCCAGCCGGCAGGTGACAACCATCTGGCTGAACCGTCCGGAAACCCGTAATGCCATCAATGGCCCAATGATCATGGAACTGATCAGTGCCTTTACCGAAATTGCCGAAAATCCTGAAACCCGGGTAGTCGTATTGCGTGGCCGGGGGCCCAGCTTTTGTGCCGGTGCCGATTTAAACTGGATGCAGCGGGTAGGCGGCTATGAACACGAGGAAAACCTGGCGGATGCTTTTCAGCTCGCCCGTTGTTTTCATACCATATATGCCTGTCCACTGCCCACCATCGCAATGGTACACGGCGCCGCCATGGGCGGTGGCAACGGACTGCTGGCAGCCTGCGATTTTGCATTGGCAGGCACCGATACCCTTTTCGCCTTATCAGAAGTCAAACTGGGATTGATTCCCGCAACCATTGCGCCCTATATCATCCGGCGGATCGGGGAATTTCCGGCCCGGGACCTGATGCTGACCGGACGCCGATTTAATGCTACTGAAGCCGCCCGGCTGGGGTTGATCAATGCTGCACTAGCGGATAATGAAGCGGAACGTCATCTGGAAAATACCATCAGTCAGCTGCTGAGCAGCGGACCGGAAGCCGTCAAACATTGCAAGCGGCTGATCTGCCGGCTTGTCAATGAAGTCAAAGAATCAGATATCATGGAATACACTTCCCGTGAAATCGCCGAGCTCCGGGAAAATGAAGAAGCCCGGGAAGGCATGACAGCATTCCTGGAAAAAAGAAATCCGAACTGGATTCCGGAGCAATAGCCTGGCCTTTCCCGCAATATCAGTGCAGCACATTTGCTTACTGGTTTACCCAATGCCAAAGACATGAAGCCGATCAAAAAAATATTAATTGCCAATCGCGGGGAAATCGCCCTGAGGATCCAGCGTACGGCAAAGGAAATGCAGTTATCGACGGTGGCCGTCTATGCGGCACCGGATGCCCATGCAGCCTTTGTACGGCAGGCCGGTCAGGCTATATTGCTGGAAGGCGACCGGCTGGCAGATACTTACCTGAATATCCCCAAAATTATTGATGCAGCCCTTCAAACCCATGCTGATGCCATACATCCGGGTTATGGGTTTCTATCGGAAAATGAAAAATTTATAGAAGCCTGTGAACAGGCCGGCCTGATTTTTATCGGCCCTTCTGCAGCGGCTGTGGGTCTGATGGGTCATAAAATCCGCGCCCGCGAGGCTGCCACGAAAGCGGGTGTACCTGTACCGCCCGGACTTACCGGCAGCCCTGAAGAACTGATGGAGCAACATAGGGCCATAGGCTTTCCATTGCTAATTAAGGCGGCTGCCGGTGGAGGTGGTAAGGGTATGCAGATCGTCCAGACAACGGCCGCACTTCGGGATGCCCTGGAGGCGACGGCCCGGGAAGCCGAAAGGTATTTTGGTGATGGGACCATCTATATGGAAAAATACATCGAAACCCCCCGCCATATCGAAGTCCAGTTACTGGGTGATCAGCAGGGAAATCTCATTCATTTATTTGAAAGAGAATGCACCCTGCAACGCCGGCACCAGAAAATAATCGAAGAAGCACCTGCGCCCGGCCTGGATCCATCCCTGAGAGCAGCTATCTGCAATGCTGCCCTGGACCTGGGGCGCAGCATGGGCTACTATAGCGCCGGCACCATGGAATTCTTACTCGATCCTGACGATAATTTTTATTTCCTGGAAATGAATACCCGTATACAGGTAGAACATCCTGTAACGGAACTCACCACGGGCATCGATATTGTCGCCTGGCAAATCCGGATTGCCGGCGGCAAGGGACTTTCCCTGCAGCCAACTGATATCCGGCAGCAGGGTCATGCGATTGAATGCAGGATATATGCCGAGGATCCGGGGCAGCAATTTCTGCCGGCGCCGGGGATAATTGAATTTTACCAGGAACCGCTCCTGTCACCGCAAATGGATGCAATACCCGCCCCGCAGGAGGACCGGGTTCGGCTCGACGGCATGGCATTGAAATCGGGCGACCGGATATCGCCGGACTATGATCCGATGATCGCCAAACTCATTGTAAAAGCCGGAACAAGAGAAGCCGCCCGTACATTGGCCCTGCAGGCCCTGGAACAGTATTTGATTACGGGCATCCGGACCAATATTTCCTTTCTGCACGGACTGCTGCAACAGCCTGAATTTATTGAAAACCGGATGCATACCCGGATGCTGGATGAAAATACAGCAGCGATTATGGATCGCATCCTGGCGCCGGTCAGTCCTGAAATCCGCCGAATGATCCTGGCAGCCGGCCTGTTGGTCAGCCTCCGCCCCCCGCCTGAATCCTCTTCGATCTGGCAACAGATCGGCTTTCATCTCCAGCCGCATTCCCTGGAACTGCTGCTGGACGAAGAGCCTTATCACCTGCGACTGGACCATTATGATGCAGCACAGTTCACTGGCAGTATTGACGGCGTCGAACTGCAATTGCGTCTGGAGCAGCAGCAGGGTGTTCATTACCGGTTGCATCAGGGGGACCAAAGCTGGCCCCTGATGATCCACAGCCGACATCCGGCCCACTGTTGGATACAGTTTCAGGCCCGTCTGTTTGAGCTGCGAAGGCCTGATGTATTGGATCCCGATGCCCATTATGAAGCAGCAACCACCGGCGCCGAGACAGCAGGGCGCATTACCGCACCCATGCCCGGAAAAGTTGTCCGGGTCGCTGTGACCGAAGGACAGGAGGTCCGACAGGGACAGCTCCTGTTGATCGTGGAAGCAATGAAAATGGAAAACAATATTCTCAGTCCGATCGATGCCCGGGTGGAAAGCCTGCGGGTAAAGGAACAACAGCAGGTAACCAATACCGAACTGCTGATACAGCTCTGCCCGGCAGAGGCGCAACATTAAATTTTGCAACTATGGATTATAATATAAGTGAAGAGCACCAGATGATCCGGCAAATGGTCCGGAGTTTTGCAGAAAAACAGATTCAACCGGTAGCGGCTGAACTGGATGAACAGGAACGTTTTTCCAGCGAGCTGACCGCTGCCATGGGTGAACTGGGACTCTTTGGCATGTATATCCCCCAGCAGTATGGAGGCGGGGGTATGGACTATCTGTCCTATATAATTGCAGTGGAAGAAATCGCGCGGGTAGATGGATCCCAGGCGGCCACCCTGGCCGCACACAACTCCCTGGGCATGGGACCGATTTTTTACTATGGCACCGAGGAACAAAAACAAAAATACCTGCCGCCGCTTTGTACCGGAAAGGCACTCTGGGCATTCGGGCTTACAGAACCTGAAGCCGGCAGTGACTCGCGGGCTTCCAAAACCACGGCGCAGGTGGAGTCCGATCACTGGGTGATCAACGGCAGCAAAATCTTTATTACCAACGGATCGGCCGATATCAATATGGGCGCTACTGTACAGGCCCTCACAGGTGAAAAGGACGGCCGAAAAACCTTTACGACCATCATTGTAGATAAGGGCACAGCCGGTTTCAGTCAACAGACCATGCATGGCAAAATGATGTGGCGGGCCAGTGATACGGCGCAGCTGTTTTTTGATGACTGCCGGGTGCCTCTGGACAATACCCTCGGTGAAACTGGAGCGGGCTCCAGAATCATGTTGGAGACCCTGAACTCCGGAAGACTGAGCATAGCGGCCATGGGACTGGGCTGTGCGCAGGGGGCCTATGAAGCGGCGCTGCGCTACGCCCGCGAGCGGCAGCAGTTTGGCAAGACGATTGCCTCCTTCCAGGCGATCTCCTTTAAGCTTGCCGATATGGACATGAAAATTGAACTGGCGCGGACCTATTTGTATAAAGCCTGCTGGTTAAAAGACAATGGCCAGCCTTATATTAAAGAAGCAGCCATTGCCAAATTATATTGCTCAGAGATCGCCAAAGAAGTAGCCGATGCGGCCGTTCAGATCCACGGTGGTTACGGACTCATGAAGGAATACGGCGTGGAACGTTTCTACCGTGATCAGCGGCTCTTGCAAATTGGTGAAGGCACTTCGGAAATACAAAGAATCGTTATTGCCAAACAAATAGGACTTTAGCAGTAAGAATTATGGAAACTCCTGTAACAGATCATTCTCCCGACAACCGGGTACTGTCCCGGCCGATATCTATGCCGGTCATGCATGTAACCGAATGTCCCCGGGATGGCCAGCAGGGACTGGACTATATCATCCCGCCCCCACAACGGGCCCGGTATATCAATGAGCTGATGACCGCGGGCTTTGACATTATTGATTTTGGTAGTTTTGTTTCACCGAAGGCCGTGCCGCAAATGGCTGGTTCGGCTGCCGTACTCGAGGCCATTGACAAAACCATCAGCCCCACCCGCCTGCTCGCTATTGTAGGTAACCTGCGGGGTGCCGCAGAAGCGGCCGCACAGGAGAAACTGGATATCATTGGTTATCCTTATTCTGTCAGTGAGACCTTTCTGCGAAAAAATATCAATGCGGACGCACAGGAAGCGTTCCGGATTTTGCAGGACATTCAAGAAGCCGCAGATAGTGGATCCAAAGCCTTGCGGGTTTATATCAGCATGGCCCTGGGTAATCCTTATGGTGACCCCTGGTCCGAAGACCTGGTGGCCGATCAGGTAGGATTGCTCCTGGCAAACGGCATCCGGCAGATTACGATTGCTGATACTGTGGGCAGCGGCAGTGCCGCGGAGATCGGCTCCTTATTGAAAAAACTACTGCCGGCTTTTCCCCAGGCAGAAATAGGGCTGCACCTGCATAGTCTTAACGGTGATGCCTACGCGAAAATTGAGGCGGCCTGGCAGGCCGGATGCAGGCATTTTGACGGAGTGATCAATGGCTGGGGCGGATGCCCGATGACCGGTTTTGAATTGCTGGGCAATATCAATACCCTTGAGATCCTGCGTTTCTGCGACGAACATCAGATTTTGAGTCATGTAGATCCTGACAAAGTCAGGGAACTGGCTGACCGCTATGGAAATTTTAGGGGCCTGGCAACAGCAACCTGACCAGGACCCAATCGGTCCTATTCGGGTCAAAAATACCCTTTGAACTTTCTATTTAATTTTTTGGAAGGTTTTTAGAAAACGTTGAATAGGACATTACCCGGTAGCCGGTTTTAGGCAGGTCAAATTTGGCCAGCGGTATCACGGTAAATTCAATATTGGACACGGTATAGGTCACCCGGGCATCTCCCCTGGTTGCCTGATACTGGAGCGCCAGTCCCGGCAGGTTTTTATTGATATACTGAAAATCGCTGTTCAGCAAAATCAGATCTCTGGAAAAATATACGGTAATAACAGAACCGTCCGCAAGTTTTGCAGTGGCTTTCTGACATTTATAGCCTGCGATCTCCTTAAATTCATTTTCAATTGTATAGGTCAGCCCTTCGTATTTTTTATTGTCAGCCTTCCATTCTGCTGCAGTATAGGTGATCATGAATTTTTTATCCCCGTAATCCTTGATATTTGTGGCTGTACCCGTTTTGGCATCATAAATGGTGGACTGTGTACCCAGTGAACTGATAAAATCTGAACGGCTGAGGTTCCCTTTCAGATAAATAATATTGGTGGCACCGTCCAGCATATCTGCCGCTTTGGGCTTGTCATTATTGGTACTGATGACCACATCATAATAAATCGTGGCCTCAGAAAGCTTTTTCTGCGCCGCCACCACGCCGCTCAGCCAGAGCAGGCTCAGGGTCAACAGGAAATACAGGATTATTGGTCTGGATTCGCGACGATGCGCTACGATACCGGCGCCGGGTGCGCCCGATACGCAATGAGGCTTATTGTTGTGAAATATCATTTTGAAATGCGACATATCAGGGTTAAGACGTTGCAATATAAACATTACGTTGCGTAATCCGTATTTTTCCCGGGGTTCCACCCCTTCATGGGCAAAAAAATCCGGGCCAGGGCCCGGATTATCATTATTTTCTCTTGTTTTGTTGTTCTTTAATCTGACGTTGCTGTTCCTGCATTTGTTCCAGTCTTTCCTGCCACTTTGACTTGGTCTTGGGCTTTTTTCGAGTCTCCTGTATTTTAGCCAGCACTTTATCGTGGTCGATGATATAGTTCTGGATAATAAACTGCAGGATAAGGGTAATTACATTGGATACGGTATAATACCAGGTAAGGGCTGACGGCAGTTTATTGAAGAAAAATAACAGGAACAATGGCATGATGTAAGGCATGTACTTCATCATCGGATTGTTCTGGTCCGGCGTCAGGCTCATACCATATATGGATATCAATAAACTGGTTACGGCAGCCAGAATATTAAACAGGCTCAGGTGATCTCCCAGCAGGGGAATATTGAATCCAAAATGAATGGGTGCATCGTAGGCAGATAGATCCGCTGCCCAGAGAAATGGAATGCCCCGAAGATCCACGCTGGAGCTGAAGAAGGCATACAGGGCGAAGAATATCGGAATCTGTAGCAATGCCGGGATACAACCGCCCAGGGGATTAACACCGGCCTCCCGGAACAGTTTCATCTGTTCCATACTCATGGCCTGTTGATCACCCGCAGTTTTTTCTTTCAATTTGGCAATTTCCGGGCGAAGCGCCTTCATTTTTGCCCCACTCAGATAACTTTTATAGTTCAGCGGAGAAATAACAATCCGGATCATCAGCGTCAGCAGGGCAATGATAATACCAAAGCTACCCACAAAACTCTTGAAAAAATTAAAGATCGGTATGATTACAAACTGGTTGATCGGCCTTACAAAGGCATACATTCCCTGGCCGAGGTTCACGAGTTTACTGAAATTTTCGGGGTATTTTTTCAACATATTATAGTCTGAGGGACCATAGAGAATGCTCAGCGGCACTTTAGCAGTACTACCGGCAGGCACATCCAGTTGCATATGGGCGGTCGCCTGGGCTACTATATGACTTTTCTCATCTGCTGGCGTCTTCCAGTCCATGCGGCCGCCTTTGAAATGATCATTGGCTACCAGGAAAGTATTAAAGAAACGTTGCCGCACCCCAATCCAGTTTACCGCGTCATCAAACTCCACGCCTGATTTCTTACCGATGGTATGGTAATCAAAAGCGCCTCCTTCTATATAACCTACTTGAGTATTCTGGCGTTCAAAAGAAAGATCACTCTCCTGCTGATGGGCTTCATATTGCCAATCCAGGTTGAGTTGGCCCTGGGTTAAGAGTGTTCCGGGCTGGGCCAGCAGAATATTAAAATCGATTTTATAGTCATTGGGATAAATGACGAACTGATGGGTAATATAATTAGCGGCCTGGCTGCTGTCTCCGCCGGTCAGCTCAAAGCTCACGATCTGTGCACCCGAGGGACCGGGGGTTAGTTTACCGTTGCTGAAATACAATTCACCCGTCTGTGCGGTTTGATTGGCTGCCGTATTAATGGCATAACTGATCTGGTTAAATTCAGATCCGCCCAATACGACCGGCTTACCCGTCTCTGCATTTTTGAAATGCTTCAGTTCGACGTATTTGGGCTGACCTCCTTTATTGGTAAATCCGATTTTAAAAAGCTCGTTTTCAGCGACTACCAGCGCCTCTGTACCGTCAGAAGCATGCTGAAAGATGCCTGATTTAGCAACACGGAGTTGAGAATCCGCTTTCTGCGCATCCAGCCGCATTGCGGCTGTATCCAGTTTGGGTTGCATGGCTTTGGCAATAGAATCCTTGGTTGCCTGCTCCTTCTGGAAGGAAGCCTGTTGCTTGCTGTTGTAAAAAAAATAAAAGAAAAAAAGTACGGCCAGTAACGCAAAACCAATGACTGTATTCCGATCAAACTTCATTATCAGGTATATTTTTCACTGAAGAACCCCTTCAGAGAGGCGCAAAGATAAGCAAACTGAAAAGAATAACCGAGGGTCCTGCCAACTATCAGCAAACAATTATCTTACAAGGATTTACCCCATGAAAACACCCTAAAAAAAACCGCTTTCAATGGATGAAAGCGGCCTTTTACTTTTTGCTAAATGCTACTATCTTTTTTGAAAATCATATACGATATAGATCGTTTTACCTTCAAATTCGACCGGGCTCATAGCCGTAAACCCGTTTTCATCGAATCCGGTGACTTCCATGGAATAGCCTTCTTCGACATCTTTGGAGTCTTTCTTACGGACGCCGTCCATTCTTTTAAAATTAAACAGCGTCTTACCGTCACGGACACGTTGAGACCATAGAATCTGACGTTCACCTCCGGCGCAATCAGCCGCCGCAATATTATAGGTGCCATAACCATTATTGGGAAGGGTCCACTGACTGCCTTCAAAGCATTTTAGGGCTACATCATCGAATGCGGTAACATTTAATTTGGCATCGCCGGCACCTTCAACGGTAGCCGAAACAATTTCCCAGTTTCCCTTAAAATCTTTTCGGGGTGCAATGGCATTTTTACTGCTGGAGCAGGAGGCCAGAAGAATAATTACCGCCCCCATCAATAGCTGCAGTTGTTTCATTTTTGTCATAAAATTTGCTTTTATCTTTAATAGTATGCAATTGAGATGCCAAAATTTAATACAGGACGAAATTTCACCCCGAAAAGTTGTATTTCAGTGATCTGGGCGTAGATGTAACCGCCTCCGGCGCCAATTATTGATCGTTATAGAGGAGCAGATCGGCACCTGCATAGCTTACTTCAAGTAAGCGGACTTTTGCCGACCCAGGGGATCATAGTAAAATTCCAACTGCCGGCCTGTCGGGGTAATGACTTTTTGCAGCATGCCGCCTGCCGACCACTCATAAATCCAGCCCGTACCACTGCGTTTGAAATCCAGACCCCGCGTCCGGGCAAACACCGTATGAACTACCGCACCGGGATTGTCATTGCTTTTAAACTCCTTGAAGATGATGTTGCCTTCCTGATCATACTGTTTGCTTACTTCGTATCCATCCTGTACTTCTTTAATAACCCGCCCTGCTTAATCACGCAGTAGCCGGATATGGCTGTTCTCATTGATGGCTTCGGTCAGCTGGCTGTCGGGATTGTATTTATAAGCCGCCATGCTGCCATCGCTATGTTCTTCTTTTACGATATTGCTCAGGCCATCATAATTATAACGGGTCCACAGCCGCGCTAGCCGCAATACCTCAACTACCTATACATTCTGAAATTAATGATAAAACGCAGGATTTCATATATATAAACTCAGCAGTTTAAAGAGAGGAAAAGTTAATCGGCTATTGATCGAAATTATTTTTCCCTTGACGCTCAATCGCTTCTTTTTTACCTAAAGAGACTCTAATTATAACACCAACCGCATCCGCATAACACTGAAAATCCATAGTAGCTAATTTAATGTGTATTAAGTTTTTTTCTTCTTGGTCTTTTACCATTCAAATTATAATCATACTTGGCTACAACTTTGCCACCTTCCATTTCAGTCTGAATTATATGGCC
>NZ_BAAGRD010000031.1:0-16367 GCF_054783135.1 Niabella terrae | reverse complement strand
TATTTTGGACAGGGACTTCAATGCAAGTAAAAATATCCTTGAAGAAGGAATAAGAATCATCGGGGCGGAACTCTCCGATTACACGGGCAGAGCCTTAAATAAGACTTCTGAAAAGAAGCTCAGGGCGTTGAAGTCCGAAGCCCATTGGTCTTTAGCCAATGGGTAGTTCACATTACATGATGAAATACCCCTGCATACTATATGTACTGCTATTATTGATCGCCTGCGGATCCAGCGGTTGTAGCAGGATGGAACTGTACCTGATAAGGAACCTGTCAGGGGAACCGGTCCTGGTACATATCATGGCTGCGACCGGTTCTACGGATGCCCTTCGTCCGGACAGCCTCAGCTTACCGGAGGGGTCGGAGGTTCGGATGACCCGGCATATTGTAGCTTTGCGAAGAAGCATCGGCGCTGCCGGGTCCTTCCCTGAATTACTGGTCCCACGTAAGCTGACGCCCGATCACTATGTTTATGAATTGCCTGCCGGCGGCAGTCTGAATATGTCGCTGTTACTGCGACAGCTTTTTAAGCACCCGACTTCGGCTGCCACCCTGGAAATCCATCAGCTACAGGAGGTCGTATCCATTCAATCACTAGCAGCACTCAGAAAGACTTTTTCAACTAAGTCCTTTTTCTCCGGGCCATTGATCCGATACCTTGATCTGAAATAATGAGGAAAGGAGGAAACCTGACTTCAGTCGACTGCAATGATATTGCGGGCACCATTTTTTTTCAGGGACTCGGGGACGGCCTGCATGATTTCCGCTTTCAGGGTGTCCACTAGTTTTTTCTTTAGAAAACTCCGGTGGGTCACCAGACTGACTTCCCGTACCGGTACCGGTTTTTTAAAATTCCGGAGCAATAATTTTTCTGCTTTTGTCATTTGAACGGCCGCCAGTTCAGGTACGATCGTGATGCCTTCATTGATGTCCACCATTCTTTTCAGGGTCTCAATACTACCGGCTTCGTATTCAAAATTCGTGACTTCCCGGTTTTTCTTCTGCAGTTCGCAGAGCGAGATAATCTGGGAGCGGAAACAATGCCCTTCCTCCAGGAGCCAGAGTTTGGAAACATCTATATCCCTTGCCAGGACATATTCTTTATTAAACAGATTGTTTTTGCGGGAGATGTATACCAGGAGTTGTTCATAGAATAATAATTGTTCATTGATACCGTTCTCATGTAAGGGCGTGACCAGAATGCCGGCATCGATCCGGCCTTCTTTCAGCAACTTTACGATGATATCCGTCGTGAGTTCCTGTACCGATAAATGGACTTCAGGGTATTTCCTGATAAAGGAAGATATAAACAGGGGCAACAGATAGGGGGCCAGGGTGGGGATGATGCCAATACGCAGGTGGCCCCGGGTCCGGCCTTTTTGTTCATCGGCAAACTGGGATAATTCGCGGGAGGCCGCTACCACACTGCGGGCATGTTCCAGGATGCCGCTGCCCCGGGTGGTCGGTATAACCGGCTGTTTGCTTCTGTCGAATATTTTAAATCCGATTTCCGTTTCGAGTTTCTGAATCTGCATGCTCAGGGTAGGCTGTGTTACGAAGCATGCCTGCGCTGCTTTCATAAAATTCCGGTGCTGGTGTACTGCCAGAATATACTCCAGTTGTTGTAGGGTCATTATAGTTTACTTCTATTAAATCATCAAAAATATCGATTATATTTATATTCCGAAATTTGTTAGGTTTGTTCTGTTCTTGAAAATTGTATCAATCAAAATTTTTTTTATGTCAAAAGAAGACCAAAAAGATATCAGCCAATGTCCATTTCATAATGGTAAAATGAAATCCAATGTTGCTGGTGGTGGTACCCGTAACGCTGATTGGTGGCCGGGACAGCTCCGGGTGAGCCTGTTGCGCCAGCATTCCAGTTTGTCTAATCCGATGGAAGCGGATTTCGACTATGCGAAGGAATTTCAAAGTCTGGATCTGGAAGCCGTTAAGAAGGACCTGACAGCACTGATGACGGATTCCCAGGACTGGTGGCCTGCGGACTTTGGTCATTATGGCGGATTGTTCATCCGGATGGCCTGGCACAGCGCCGGTACCTATCGGGTACACGATGGTCGCGGGGGCGCCGGTCAGGGACAGCAGCGTTTTTCGCCGCTGAACAGCTGGCCGGATAACGTAAGTCTGGACAAGGCCCGTCGCCTGTTATGGCCGATTAAACAAAAATATGGCCGCAAGATCTCCTGGGCGGACCTGTTAATATTGACCGGGAATGTTGCCCTGGAATCCATGGGTTTCAAAACCTTTGGTTTTGCCGGAGGACGGGTAGATGCCTGGGAACCCAATGAGGATGTATACTGGGGATCAGAATCCAAGTGGATGGGTAATGAAGAGCGTTACGCATCCGGAGGTAAAGAAGGCGTTACTGCCGACCACGGTGTGGTCGTTTCGGATGAGGATCCCGATGGATCCAAAAGGGCACAAAGCCTGGAAGCGCCACTGGCCGCCTCGCATATGGGGTTGATTTATGTAAATCCGGAAGGACCCAATGGTAACCCGGATCCAATTGCCGCAGCCAGGGATATCCGTGAGACCTTTGCCCGTATGGCCATGGACGATGAGGAAACCGTAGCCCTGATCGCTGGCGGTCATAGTTTTGGAAAGACCCATGGCGCAGCACCTTCAGATCATCTGGACCGGGAACCTGAAGCCGCCGGTATCGAAGCACAGGGGCTGGGATGGGCAAACAGTTTTGGTAGCGGTAAGGGTGCAGATACCATTACCAGTGGACTGGAAGTGACCTGGTCTGCAACGCCTACCCAATGGAGCAACAGCTTTTTTGAGATCCTGTTCGGTCATGAATGGGAACTGACCAAGAGTCCCGCAGGCGCCCACCAATGGGTCGCAAAAAATGCGGAACCGATTATTCCCGATGCCTTTGATCCCAATAAAAAACAGCTGCCGACGATGCTCACAACCGACCTTTCCCTGCGGTTGGATCCGGCCTATGAGAAGATTTCACGTAAATTTCTGGAAGACGCCGACGCTTTTGCTGACGCTTTTGCACGCGCCTGGTTCAAATTGACCCACAGGGATCTGGGGCCACGTTCCCGTTACCTGGGTGCCGAAGTGCCGGAAGAAATCATGATCTGGCAGGATCCTATTCCCGAAGCAGATTATAAGCAGGTAGATCAGAAAGATCTGCAGCAGCTTAAAGATAATATCAAGGCCAGCGGCCTGAGCCTTTCCCAATTACTGACCACGGCCTGGGCTTCAGCGGCCACTTTCCGTGGTGGTGATAAGCGGGGTGGCGCCAATGGAGCCCGCCTGCGACTGGCACCACAGAAATACTGGCCCGTCAACAATACCCCCCTGGTGACCGAAACCCTGGCGCAATTGGAAAAAATTCAAGCGGCCTTTAACGCCGCTGCCAGTGATGGCAAAAAGATATCCCTGGCTGATCTGATCGTACTGGGTGGTAATCTGGCCATTGAACAGGCTGCCGCTGCTGCGGGCCATCCACTGGAACTGCCTTTCAGTGCCGGTCGTACAGATGCCAGTCAGGAGCAAACAGATATAGCATCCTTCGCGTACCTCGAACCTAAGGCTGATGGTTTCCGCAACTACCGGAAAGGACCTTCTTCCGTTTCTACTGAGGCTTATCTTATCGATACAGCCCAGCAGCTGACCCTGACAGCGCCGGAGCTTACGGTACTGATCGGAGGGCTCCGTGCCATCAATGCGAACTATGACGGTTCCGAAAACGGCATCCTCACCACGCGACCCGGCCAGTTAACCAATGACTTTTTCGTTAACCTGCTGGATATGAATACTGCCTGGAAAGCAGCGTCGGCCGACCGGGAACTGTTTGAAGGCAGGGACCGCAAAACAGGAGCGCTGAAATGGAAAGCCACCAGGGCGGACCTGGTATTCGGTTCCAATGCAGAGTTAAGGGCCGTTGCTGAAGTCTATGCCAGTGCTGACGGGGCTGATAAATTTATCGCTGACTTTGCAGCTGCCTGGACAAAAGTGATGCATCTGGACAGATTCGATCTGTTGTAGTACCGGCATCGGTAATCAAGCATAAAACAACAAGCCCGGTCCGGATATTCGGACTGGCTTCGGAGGGGTGTCTTTAACAAAGAAGACACCCTTTTTACTTTTAGTAGCGCGCTGGATTCAAACAACTGGAAATGAGTAGACTAAATTTTTGAATTCGAAAAATAAACGACAGGTCATAAGGGGACTGTTCGCTGTTTTGTTCCTGTTCTATTGTAATAGAAGGGCCTGAATTCCGGCGCTGCTCATTCCGAAATTTTAAAACCTCATACAGCTATCCATTTGTAATCAATATTTTGATATACATGATCCGGGTCAATTACGGGGCTTTAAATAACCGAAAAATCAAAAAATTAATCTATATTTGATTTGGCAGGGTTGGAGAAAAATATATATTTGTCTGCGACTCATAAAGCAAACAGAGATAAAACTTTCGATTTGCATCTATGAATCGAGAGTATCAGGACCTATAAAAATTATTTAATATGCCATTAGAACCTTATGGAATCGGGGGCACCGAAGTCAAGAATGATGCATTTGAAGCCTTTGCCGATATACCGCTAAACCGAACACTTATCGCTGAAAAACTCACCGATCTTCCTCCGGTAAAACCTGATATTGTACATGGCCTGACTGATCTGGGCGCGGTCTTTAATCATTATGCACCTTCTGTAGAGATGGAGTTTGAAGATGAAGACGGAGGCAGCAGACGGGAAACCCTGGATTTCCGCGGACTGGAAAATTTCGGATCCAAAGGCATTACCGCACAGAGTGAGTACCTGAGTGATCTGGATATGAAAAGGGCCCAGTATCAGAAAATTATCAAGCAGTTAAAAACCAACAAACTCCTCAAACAGGCATTGGCGACTGCAGAGACCAAGGAAAACCTGATTGCGGCATTGAAAGCCCTGGTCGAGGAACTGGACGGTTCCAAATAATTAGATCTAACACTACACTTGCATAAACTTTTTATTTTTATATGGCAACAGCGCAAAATCAGCCACAAAACGAAGAGCAACTGCAGCAGCAGGATTTTAAACAGCCGCAGCAGGGAAAACTGAAGTCCCTGGATGATCACCTGCAGGGACTCGCCAAACTCGGAGGCTACGATCTGTTGGAATCGGCCATTGAGAATGTACAGAACCTGAATCCTGAACGAAAGGCCAGGAAAAAAATATTTCTGGAAGAGGCAGGCAGGAAAGCTGAAAGGGCTGAATTGAAGAAATCCCTGAACCTCTGGCTGGACATCCTGAGCAGCAGTGAGGATTTGACGGAAATGATCAACAGCAGCACAGCGCGTTCTGAAGCTGCGGATCGCACGCTGAAAGCCAATCTGAAAAAAGCACTGGATCGTACCCAGGACCTGGAAAGATCCTACCGTTCGGTTGCCCTGTTCTTCAAGAATACTGAAAGTCAGAAAATTAAAAACGTTTCCTTTATCAATGCGGATCCGGACCAGTTAAAGGATCTGGACAATACCCGCTTCATAGATTATATCCAATCCGAGCTGGTCAACAATTATGACCGACTGGACCTGCGCAACAATTACAGTATCCTGATTCTTCCCGGCTACCTGGGCTCCAATAAAGTTGTGGAGAAATGGGCGAAGATCGCCAATGATAATAAGGTGATGCTGGTTACCGATTTCGAGAACCTGGATACACCCGATGATGTAATGGAATTGTTCGAGGCAGCCAACCTCACCGGTGGCGATCCCTATCGTTCGAATATGGTGATGGCCTGCAACTGGCTGGTCGGCAGGGGAAAGGATGATGCGGTCGGCGAAGAGGAACATCTTTATGTGCCGCCTTCTTCCTCTCTGGGCGGTAAGATTTACTATACATTAATGTCCCAGGTGACGGCCGGAAAGAAATACGGCAGCATGAACGAAGTGGATGGCGTGCGATTTGACCTGAAGAAAAGTGAAATCGCCAGTCTGGAGAAACTGGGCCTGATCCCCATGGCAAAAGAATATGGAAAGGTAATGGCGTTTTCTGCCAAAACCTTATTTAACGGAGATAATATTGGTCTGCAAACCTATTCAGTCGTAAGGGTATTTGACTATGTGACTAAAGTTTTAATGGACTTCCTGAATCGTCGTGCCTTTGAAAACTTTAATGCAAATACCAGAAAGGAACTCAATGGTCAGATCGTGAAATTTCTGGACAGTATTACCGGACCTAGTAAACTGATTGAGAATTTCACCATTAAGCGTTTTGAACAGGACCCCCAGCAGAAAGACCGTGTGTTTCTCGATATCCATCTGAAGCCTTATTTCCCGGCTAAGACTTTTTTGATTAAGCTGGACGGGCATAAGGGGGATGATCCCGATGGAATCGACTGGGCTTCTTCCTACGAACAGGAAGGAAAATAAAAGGGTGCCGGCTGCACTCGGGTTGAGGCTAATAGACATTTAAAACACATACTTAATCTATGTAAACTATGGAAGTACTCCTGGCAGGCTGTTGCATTGTTGTAGGGATAAGTATGCAGTAAGTTTTTTTTATTTATAGTTTTTATACTTATTTCTTAATCTAAAATGTACAGTTATGTCTTTTAAAGCAAAGTTTAGCGCAGGTGGCGTTGAAGTCAACGTTCTGGACTGCTCTTATGCCATGAAACAGGAAACGGATCCCACGGGTCGTCCTTCCTCCATTACCCGTGCCGGCAAAATACACCTGACCGTTGAATCTACCGGAGAAACCGGATTCTTCGAATGGATGTGTAATAATTTCGAAAGAAAAGATGGTAAGATTGTCTTCTCCAAAAGGGATTCCGATGCCACTATGAAAGAATTGACTTTCAAGGAAGGCTACCTGGTGGAGTACCGCGAAAATTTCAACGCTGGAGGTGAAAACCCTATCACCGAGACTTTTACCATCAGTGCCAAAGAAATCACAATGGGGAACGCTACGCATATTAATGAGTGGGCTGTATAGTCCGAAATTTCTACCCTGTGGACCGGTGGACTTCTGCCGTTTCCGGTCAACGATATAACCATTAAATAACCCGGCTTTGTCTTGCAGAGTTGGGTTATTTTGGTAAAGTTTTTTTTAAAAAAGATTTCCATGCCGCGACCCACATATGAAGTGTTGAAATCGCATTATCCCAACCTGCCGGCCGCCGAAGTCTACAAACTTATCGGAGGAACCGTCTATAAGCTGTATCAGGAGAACCCTGTTGCTTATGCGAATGCCTGTGCACTTCGCCTGTCCCGTGCTTTTAATTACGGCGGCGTACCCATTGTTGCCAGCAGCGGCTACTATATGCAAAGGGGTGCAGATAAAAAGCCTTATATTTTTAGGGTAAGGGAAATTATACAATTTATTAACGAGCATTTTTCAAAACCGGATTATACATTCAGCAAGACCAATAATGGCAGCATTCAGCGGCGGAGAAAGAATCATGCGGCAGTGGAAGTCTTTACCGATTACCTGGCAGCTATGAATGGTCTGAAAGGCATTATTGTATTTCGGGTATCCGGCTGGGGAGATGCATCGGGTCATTGTACGCTGTTTTCCGCAACGAATTCAGGCAATTTGCAAAACAAATGTGAGGACAACCATTGTTATTTTGAACATGAACAACCTGGCGTCCGAACAGACAAAATAGAGCTATGGTCACTGCAATAAGAAGAACCGGACTGCTGTTGCTGGTCCTCGGGTTTTGCGCCTGTATTCAGGCGCAATCTGATGAGGTGGCTGCGGCCCGCGCCAATCTTAAGAAATGGGGGATCGCTTATAGTATCCATTTGGCGCTACCCGCTACGAAAGCAGACAGTCTGGCTGCTTACAGTCAGGCGGCTTATTTTGAGGCAGGCTCGCATCGGGAAAAAGCCTATGCGGCCATTAAGAAATTTGTGCAGCAATACCTGGCTTCCGGAGTCGAACCGGGCATGCAGGGCGCCGATCTGAGACTGAAAAAATGCCTGGACCTGGTTACTGACAAAAATTATGAAAAGAAAATAATCCTTTGTGATAAATGGATTATCCGCAAATAATGTAAACATTTAAATCGAACCTTATGTCTTTTATAGCAAAGCTGGAACTGGATGGTCAGCAGGTCAACGTCATTCATTGCCGTTATCAGATATCCCAGGAAGTGGATGCCACTGCCCGGCCGACTTCTATTCCCCACGGAGGTCTGATTGACGTCACCGTGGAAAGTAATGGCAGTACGGATTTGTTTGACTGGATGATTAGTGCGACCCAGACCAAGAATGGTTCCATTACTTTTTTTCGGAGGGATACCAACAGCCAGTTGAAAACACTGAAGTTTTCCAATGCCCATTGTATTGATTATATAGAAGAATATACATACGAAGGGGAGTTTCCGATGCGCACGACCCTGAAATTGAGCGCCAAGGAAATTAAACTCAATGAATCATCACTGAAAAAGAACTGGCCGGTATAATGGTCAGATCAGGCCGGGACAGATCCGTCGAAGAAGTGGATGAAACCCCGGCCATGTACCCGCAGCGTTAGAAACAGCAAAGGGTCAGGGTACTGATATTGGATCGATAATTGTATTGGAAAGCCCGGATTTACAGCGGCTGACCTGAAGACAATAGGGAACTGCAGTAGTTCCGGACATATTAACCATAATCGACAAAACCTTTATTTATGGCGCAATTAACCAATGCCTCTTTTAGCATTAACGGTAACCCTATAGCCGTCTATACACATTTTTCCCTCTCTCAATCAATTTTTCAACACCATCATTTTTCACTGGTCTGTCCGGCAGATGCCATTGACGGCCAATCCGGTATATTTTCTTCGTCCAAGGAAATGATTGGAGCTACTTTCGGCGCCCGAATTACGGGGGAAGGTCTGGAGGGTACCATGAGTTTTCAGGGGCTGGTAACCGGAATTGAGACCGCTCGTTTCAGCGGCCATCATGGTAACCTGGTGATTACCGGCTATTCACCCACCATCATGATGGAAAGCGGTCCGCATTGCCAGAGCTGGGAAAAGAAAGCCGTGAAAAATATTGCCAATGATGTGGTAAGTATTTTTCCGCAAAACCTGCTGCAACCGAAAATCCAACCGCTCTACGGTGAAACCCTGGCGTATACAGTGCAGTACAAAGAAACAGCCTGGCAGTTCCTGCAAAGACTGGCCGGTACTTATGGAGAATGGTTGTTCTGGGACGGCCAGCACCTGATCGTAGGCCAGCCACAGGACGAAAAAACGGTATCGTTGGTGTACGGTCGTGAGCTCAGCAGTTTTAATATGTCTTTACAGGCCCGGCCGGTAGGCACCCAGATGATGGGATGGGACTATATGAACAGTCAGGTATATACCAGCAAACCTTCCGGTGTGGAAGACAAGGCAGGCCTGAATCCGCTGGGAAAAAAAGTTATGGACCTCGGTCAGCAGGTCTATATGGCCCAGCCCACCCTCTGGAACAATCAGTTCCTTTCGAATAAAAAACAGCAGGATGATATTGCCAATATGCGCAGTGCCCTGCAGGGCAGCCGTATGGTCCGCTTTAATGGTAAAAGTGGCCATCCGGGTGTGCGGATCGGTAACCGGATCGATGTGGCCGGCAATAATGTATTCAGTGCCCAGTCAGAAGGATATGGCGAATACCTGGTAACGGAAATCAATCATTTTGTGGATGCTATGGGGAATTATGACAATGAGTTCACGGCGGTACCCGCTTCCATCAAAGTGCCGCCCATCGAGTCACCGGCAGAGCCCAATTGTGAAACCCAAAGCGCCATCGTAACCGATAACAATGACTTCAACGGCCTGGGGCGGATCCGGGTGAAATTTCACTGGATGCAGGGGGCGGAGAAAACACCTTGGATCCGGGTAACAACACCGCATGCGGGCGGCGGCAAAGGGATGTATTTTATCCCGGAAGTTGGCGAGGAAGTAGTAATCGGATTTGAAGGGGACAGCGCCACGAAACCCTATGTCATCGGCGCGGTGTATCACGGCCAGGCCAATAATGCCTTTGGGAATTCAGGGAATGATGTTAAGGCTCTCCAGAGTCGGAGCGGTAGTAAGATGGTGCTCGATGATGCCGCCGGCAGTATGCTGATGCAGGATATGGGTGGCAATATGCTGAACCTGGATGGTGCCGGTAATATTACCGGCCAGAGTTCAGAAACCATTGTGCTGACCTGCGGGGAAAGTTCCATCACCCTGAAGCAGGACGGTACGATTTTGATAAAATGTAAGAATATGGAAACGGTGGCTGATGAAAATATCAGTACCTGGGCCAAACAGAATATGGCCATACTCGCCGATCTTGATTTAAGTGCTGCCGGTAAAGTCACTGCCTCGCTGGGCTCCAAGAAAACAACCGTAGGTGGTGTCGATAAACTCGACTTACTTTCCAAGGACCTCGGCGCTACCGGTTCGGTAACGACGACCATCAGTGGTGGAAAAGTTGATATGAATTCCGCAGGCAATGTCAGTGTAACGGGTGCGTTGGTTAAACTTAATGCTTAAAACCTATGAGTCAGATCAATCCTTCCATCGCCCATGAATTTTATAAAATAAGGGAGGCCTGGGCCGAAGTTGCCGACCGAAAGCAGTGGCGGCTGGCCATTTGGGTGGCCCAGTACCAGGAGATAGATATTATTGATAAGTTTATCGAAACCGAAAGACTGGCCATTGGCGTATTTGAAGATGATATTTTCTTTCGTTTTGATACAGCCTACCAGGGCGACCCCGAGAAATTTGAAGCCGCGCTCTGGGCGGAGTATCAGTCCTGGTTTACCCAGCCCTTCCCCAAAGAGCAGGATATTCTGCTGGCGCTTCGCAATGATGGTATACTAGCCCGAGATTTTGAACCGCGTTTTGATATGCAATCCGGATTTGAGGGATTGGTTGCCGAAATGTTACGTCTCAAAACTCAGCTAGCTGGTTTTGAGACCAGCCGGTTCTGTTTGTATTTCCCAACTGCTAAAGCCCACCAGTTCCGACTGGGAGAATGGCTGAACCAGAAATTGAAGAAACCCATTCCTGCCGGAATCCGACTGGTGACCATCGATCATGCAGCCGGCAGAAAAGTCTTTGTCAATCGGCCCGAGCTCGTGGTGGAATTACAGCCGCAGTTGGAAATTATGGCGGCCATTAACAATGAAATGGACAAGGGTGGCGGCAGTTCCGATACCGTCAGTCCGGAAGCCCGGCTGACCAAACAGATTCGGGTGGTTATGGACACCATCATCAAGAAAGACCGCGACCTGTCCGACCGGGAAGTAAAGAAAATGCTGGAGCTGGCCCGCCAGACCGGCAATCCTTCGACCTTGATTTCCTCACTGCTGGTGGCCGCCCAGGTGCATTATAATATCAAGGACCACGAAAAGAGTGAGCGCTATGCGGATCAGGCCATTCAGCAGGCAGAACAGGTGATGGACCAGGGTGATCCCAGTGGCTATCATTGCTGGAAATCCTGTATGATGCTTAAGGGGGCCCTGTTCTCCGCCAAAAGAAAATGGGAAGCAGCCATTGGTATCTATGATCAGCTGGCCGCCAAAGCATTGACCTACGGGGATGTATTCTTTGTGATGGAGGGCCACCGGATTGCGGGGCATCTGTATTACCTGCGGGGCCGCCAGCAACCGGCATTTGAGAAATCGTTGCTGGCCATGGTGGCAGGGGCCCAACTGGGCCAGGACGTCATCCGGCAATCCACTTTTCTGCATGCCGCCCATCTGGCCGTCTTTCTGGGTGAGAAGCTGAAGCCCAAAGATGAACTTCAGGCACTGGAAGATCAGCTGGAAGTCTGGGTGGGACCGGATTGGAAGGAGCTGATCAGCGGAACAGAAATGGAGAAGAGTACGGTGAAACCCCGCAGTCGGCTGGTTCCGCCCATTCCTTTTAACAGTTAGGTTAGGGGGACAGGCTAAGGGGTAGTGGACCGCAGTTTTTTTTGAGTAAATTTTACAACGCTAATTGATGCAATATGGCAGCAGCAGGATCAGCACCAAGTAAGGGTTTTGGAGAACTTTTTGGCGAGGCCAAAGGGACGCTGGATGAGTTACAGGCCGGCCTGGCCAGTATTTTGCCGGCGATGCCTGGTATGCCGGCCGGCAAGTATTTTGATCTGGCCATCGGAATCGATTTTGAACAAACTATCATGCCGCCCTGTCCCGTTTTTCCGGTGCCACATGTGGGGATGGTCTTTGATATTTTTGGCGCCATTATGAATGCTATTGCCAATGCCCTGCCGGCGGTACCGGAACCACCGGAAGGAGAGGAGGCGCCGGTAACTGTTTTGAGTGTCGCTACTGCGATTGTCAATGCCCTGAAACCTTCCGTTAAAGTTCATGGTCGCTGGATCAATAATGCCGGGACACCGGTAATGCACCTGCCGGCCATGTTCCTGCATTTACTGCCACTGGCAGTGCCCACTTCTTCTTCCGAAATGTGGATGGGTAGTAGTACCGTGCTGGCGGACGGGGGACCATTTTCTACCCAGTTCCATCCCAATATTTCTTGTAATCTGGTAGGTTTTCCCAGTCTGCCAAGGATGAATAAAACGCCGCGGCCGGTATTGGATCTGATGTTGCCGACCTCCCTGTTGCTGGCCATCCTGAGCAGTGGCCCTCCTGTTATGGTTGGCGGTCCGCCCACGATTGATTTATTCCAGCTGTTTCTGAAACTGGGCCTGAAGGCGCTGCTCAAAAAAGTGAAAATTAAAAAGCTGGATGATCTGGGCAGTAAGTTCCAGAAAAAAATTGATGATATTGCACCAGATAACCCCAAGCTCGCCAAAGCCCTGCAACCCATAAAATGTAAGAACTTCGGAGAACCGGTGGATGCGGCTACCGGCCGGGTCATCCATACCAATGTGGATTTTGAATTACCAGGCCCGATTCCGCTGGTCTGGGAAAGAACCTATTATAGTGATGCCGAAGTGGAAACGCCACTGGGCTTTAACTGGCACCACAGTTATAATCTGGGATTGCGGGATCAGGGAAATGGGTTTAACCTGCGGCTGGCTGATGGCCGGGAAGCCGCCCTGCCTTATCTTTCGGTAGGGGAGGTTTTTTATCACCGGATAGAAGCGTTGTTTTTTGAAAGGGACAAGGAAGGATATTATTTGACCGATGACAAGAAACTGATCTATCGATTTGCCCCCGAACAAGACAGGGCAGGTTATGCATTATTGGCTTCCATTACCCATCCGATGGGTTCGCGGCTGCGGTTCCGATACGATTATCGCGGGCACCTGAATCAGATAACTGACAGCGCTGATCGTATCATACGTGTGCAAACGGATGAGCGGGGCCGGGTGCAGCGCCTGTATCTAATTGCCGACAACCGAAGGGTGGAGCTGATCAGTTATAGCTATGATGCCTTAGGCAATATGACAGCTACCCGGGACCAGACAGGCGCTGAAAAGTCATTTGAATATGATGGACATCTCCTGATAAAGCTTACCAATCAGAATAACCATAGTTTTTATTGGGAATACGAAGGCAAGGGCGACGAGGCCCGTTGTATCCATACCTGGGGGGATGGCGGAGTGCTGGAGTATTGGACCGAATACCGGCAGGAGGAAGACGGCAGTGGTGTCACTATTACCCGCAACAGCCTGGGGCATAATACTGAATACCACTATGACCATCGCAAGCTGATCTTTAAAATTATTGATGCCAACGGTGGCATTACCCGTCAATCCTATAACGAATTCCAGGACCTGGAACTCGTCGTGAATCCGGAAGGCGGTTCGGTGCAATACCGGTATAATGGTTACGGAAAACTGATCCGGCTGATCAACGAGAATGAAGAAGCTTCCAGTTACCATTATGATGACCGGCTGAACCTGATTCATGCCAGCAGTCCCGGTGGCAGATCGGTGAGCTGGGAATATGATGAACTGAACCGGCTTCTCAGCCGTACAGGGATTTCGGGCAACACCGTTCGTTACAGCTATGAAGGCAATCAACTCGCACGGCTTACCGATGACAAGGAACGGAGCCTGGAGTTTTTTTATAATAAACAGCAGGAGCTGACGCTACTACGTTACCCTAATGGGCTGGAGGAAGTCTGGGATTATGACGAATTGGGGAATCTGGTTTTTCATAAGGACCCCAGAGGAAATATCAGCCGGTATACCTACAATGAATCAGGACAACTCCTAACCCTGGAAGAACCGGACGGAAACCTGCATCGTTTTGAATATGATAGCGCCGGCAATTTGACAGAAGCCCGGGATTTCAGTCATCTGGTACAGTTTGAGTACGGTCCGCTGGGGATATTGCGTGCCCGCAAACAGAACAACCGGCGGGTCAGCTTTAATTATGATACCGAGTTACAACTCCGCAGTATCGTCAATGAAGGCGGAGAAGTGTATAAGTTCGGGCTGGATGCGCTGGGCAATGTGGTCAGTGAATGGGGTTTTGACGGATTGAACCGGCGCTACCAGCGTGACAGCGTCGGAAGGGTCGTTGAGTTATTGCGGCCAGCGCGGCAGTGGACCCGCTACAATTATGATGGTCTGGGAAATATCGTAAAGGAAGAGCACAGCGATGGCAGTATGGCGGCTTATAAATACAATCCCGACAGCCAGCTGACCGAAGCCATCAATGAGAACAGCCATATCCGGCTGCTGCGTGATAAAGCAGGGCGGGTTATTAAAGAAGTACAGGATGGGTACGAAGTAAGCAAACAGTATGACCCGGATGGTAATTGCATCCGTACCGGCAGCAGCTTGGGGACCTCTATTGAAATGAGCTACAATGACTGGGGCATGCTTACCGAGATGTCAGCAGCGCAGGCGGGTTCGCAAGCAGCGGCGGAAGTTTCTCCTGTGGAAATAAAGCTCCGGGAACTGGAAGCGCGTCTGGCGGGACTAACCGGCGCGTCGACTGCTCCAAGTGATCTGCCGAAGCAGGGGCAATCTGGCTGGAAGGCAATGTTTCACCGGGATGATACCGGTCTTGAACTACACCGGCAGTTGAGTGGTGGTGTAAGTGTACAGACAGAGCGGGATCAGTCAGGTCGTGTTACCCGAAGAACCATTGGGGCGGGTAATATCGAGCAAAGGCGCACCCGCTATGAATGGGGTCGGGGTAATAAACTGCAACGCATTGTGAATGAGCTCAGCAGCGCTCAAGTGGATTTTGAATACGATCCTTTTGACAATCTGGTCAGTGCCAGTTATAGTGAGAAAGGTTCCGCTGCGACCGTTTACAAAATACCCGATAAAATCGGTAACCTTTTTAAGACGAAGCAGAAGAAGGACCGCAAATACAGTAAGGGAGGTCGTTTACAGGAAGATGACCGTTATGCTTATCATTATGATCCGGAAGGCAACATCGTCTTCAAGGAGTTTAAAAGCAATGACAACCCTGGTGCGGTAGTTCATACGGATTTTGCCCGGACCCGGGGTCTGGATTTCAAACGTAGTGGTACAGGCTGGATTTATGAGTGGTCGGCGGGCGGCATGCTGCAAAAAGTCACTACCCCGACAGGCCGGCAGTTAGAATTTTACTATGATCCCCTGGGTCGTCGTACCGCCAAGATCCTGCTGGACCGACCTAAAAACACTGACCCGGCAACTGAAGTGAATACCGGCCGTGTGACCCGCTGGATCTGGGACGGCAATATACCCTTACATGAATGGAGCTATGAGGGCACTTATCCGCCTCGTCAATCTGTGGATGCTGTCGGTATCAAGACCGAAAAAGAGATGGTGGAAGACCCCATAACCTGGGTGTTCGAACCGGATAGTTTTGTGCCCTGTGCCCGTTTGCAGTCTGGCAGTCATCACAGTATCATTACCGATTATTTAGGTACCCCCACCCATGCATATGATCAGGAGGGTAAGATGGTTTGGGAGCGGGAGTTAGACATCTATGGAGCGACCCTCAGTCAGACAGGCACGGAGGATTTTATTCCCTATCTTTATCA
Organism: Niabella terrae; assembly: GCF_054783135.1. Lineage (NCBI taxonomy): Bacteria > Pseudomonadati > Bacteroidota > Chitinophagia > Chitinophagales > Chitinophagaceae > Niabella > Niabella terrae. The sequence continues at coordinate 466 of NZ_BAAGRD010000031.1, read as the reverse complement.
GGGACAGTATCTGGATGCAGAGACCGGGCTGGCATATAACCGGTTTAGGTATTATGACCCTGAAAGCGGGAATTATATCAGTCAGGATCCTATTGGGCTAAATGGTGGTTTGCCTAATTTTTATGGCTTTGTTATCAATGTTAATTGGTTTGTGGATGTTTTTGCGCTTCATCATGGATTATCAGGTGAAATTATTAGAAATGGCGAAAGTATTTTTAATGATATCTATCAAAGTGGTAGTCCTGGCAGTGGCAGACTAAATCAGCAGGAGGCATTGTTAACTCATACGGAACGTAAGTTTTTGACAAATGACGCAATGGATATGGTTCAGGCAGGTGATCATCTTAAAATGGTTGGTCAACTTAACCCTTGCACTCCTGGCTGCCAACCGGCAATAAGGCGATTTGTAAACGATTTTGATGTAAGTGCCGAGTATCATGCCACAGATACGGGTAGAAGTTACCAT
>NZ_BAAGRD010000030.1:0-11653 GCF_054783135.1 Niabella terrae | reverse complement strand
AAATCTTCTGATTTTCAGAAAGTTATGAAATTAGGCATTTCAAATCGTCACCGTGCTAAATTTCGACCAAACCTTTATCCATCAAGAGTTTCAAAGAACTAACTTTATTTTTTTCCGGACACTAATGATAATAATTTACAAATCGGTTCATAAAATTATTATAGTCCGTTTGACTTTGACCCAAGGATGCGAGAGGCTGTGCGAGTAAAAAAAGTATAATGTATTTCATCGGTGGTTATTTTTTTACTAAAATACTAATTAATGTCAATAGTTACCTTGCGTTGGTCATCGTTTAGTTTCAACCATCCTGTCATTAGTGTGTTGCTTTTTCATTAGTTTAACAATATAATCGTTCACTTTTGCAGGCGCCAGTGCCAGGTCGTGCATTAGCTTTTTCGGGTCTTCCTGCTTAATAAAGTCAAATATTTTTGATTCAGTTGCCGGGTCAACGTTTGTGGTGCCTATTTCTTCCAAAGCCTGAATCACCAGGCCGCTGATCTTACCAACTGTTCCGAGTTTCTTGGGAGCGGTAGCTTTAAATTTGATCTGCATTTTTCCCAGCTTAAATTGCCGGGGATTGCCATCGGTAATATAAACAAGTTTTGTAGGCACTTGTGTAGTAAGTCCTAAACGATGAAGAGCATAGGCCCCGGCCGGCCGTACTTTTATCTTCTCCTTTTTTGCGAGTAATTTAACTACGTCCTCTGCTCCCGGGTGAAGTTCTCCCAAAACCGGATCCGTCTTCGGAATATAATAAATACCATGGGCTAGGCGTTTTAATGTTCCTTCCTGGGCAAGCCTGGATAACGCCTTTTTAATGGCGCCTTCTGTACCATGCCCCCTAAAATCGGTAGGGAAGATCAATTCGCCTTGTTTCTTTTTACTAATACGGTTTTCAATATATGTATGGGTCTTCTCCATTTGTCACAAAATCATGAAAAAAGGTGACATTTTCCAATTTTGTTATGGAGCTAATTGTCACTTATATTTTAAAAAATGTGACAAAATATAAAGAGTGTTGCTGACTTATAATCGATACATTATCAGCACTATATATGAGCCTAATGCTCTGCAAGCATTATTAAAACCAAACCGTTCTTCTATGTAAAAATTCATACCGGGGGAGCAATGCCTGCTTTTGCCCTTTATAAAGCGGGCAGCGACTTATAATTATATGCCTTTGAATATAATCAAGCTCCAAACTTTAAAACTATATCTATTTGCATATAAAATGACAGGAGCCGTGCATAAATCACAAAATCAACGATATTTATCTTTAAAGAAAAGCTATTACGTTGTCTGAACAAGATATCAATAAAAAGATTGTATTATTTCGCTCCCTTTTTAAAGGTCGGGATGATGTGTTTGCAACCCGTTGGGAAATTCCATCCGGCTCAGGCAAGGAAGCTAAAGGCGGTTATATGCCCGCCTATTTATATGACCCCTACCGATACAGGGCGCATAAAATGAAAGGGGGTACTTTTCACAACTACACGGATAAAAAATATTTGCCGCTCACGGACGAGCAGCTCATAAAACATTTGAACGGTGAGCAATTAGTAGGATTATATCCGCTATTACCGGATAATACTTCATGGTTCATTGCCGCAGACTTTGATGAACAAAATTGGTCATCCGACAGCCAAAAATTTATTGAATGCTGCGCAGCTAAAAAAATGCCGACGTACCTGGAACGCTCCCGCTCAGGAAAAGGTGGGCATGTATGGGTATTTTTCAAAGAACCTTATCCTGCGATCAAAAGCAGAAAAATTTTCCTGTGGCTCCTCAATGAATCCGGAGCGGTTTCTGTTTTTGATAAAAACTCAAGCTTTGACCGGTTATTCCCAAATCAGGACAGCCTTTCCGGAAAACGACTGGGCAATCTGATCGCATTGCCATTACATAAGACGGCTTTAGATCAGGGAAACAGTTGCTTTATTGATCCGCAAACCTTACTGCCATTCCCTGATCAATGGGATTTCCTATCCGGAATTCAAAAGGTGGACAGTGAAGCGCTGGATGATGTCTATCATTCGATATCCGCTGGAAAATCAATTGCTGCTACTGTTAATCGAAAAGAATCTACCGATCATCTAATAATATCCTTAAATGAAAGGCTGTATTTAAACCGATCGGCGATGCCTGTTCCACTTATCAACTTTCTTAAAGAGGAATTGAACTTTGCGAATACGGCATTCCTCATCAAAAAGAAGATCGGGAAGAACACATTTGGCACAGAGCGGTATTTTCGGTTTATAGAAGAAAAAGAAAGGAATGTTATCATACCCAAAGGGTTTGCCGGCCGGTTGTTGCGATTTTGCAGAAATGCCAATATCATTTTTAGTTTTGAGGACCATAGAACGAAGAAGACTTCGGCTCTCTTTACTTTTCAAGCCGGGTTAAGAGATTATCAGAACCTGGCTATGGAAGCTGCTGCCAAAAAAGATATGGGTGTAGTTGTGGCCCCACCGGGTGCCGGTAAAACAATCATTGGTTTAAAGATAATTGCAGAAAAACAGCAGCCTGCTTTGATCGTTGTGCACCGGAAACAATTGATGGATCAATGGATGGACCGGATTGAAGCATTCCTTGGAATACCCAAACAGAAAATCGGGAAAATTGGCCAGGGGAAATCAAAGATCGGGGAACATGTTACGGTTGCTACCGTTCAAACTCTGGCAAAAGAATTAGCGAAAACAGAAAGTGCTGAAATAAAAGATTCGTTTGGAACGATACTGATAGATGAATGCCATCATATTCCCGCAGAAAGCTATAGAAACACCATCCAACAGTTCAATAGCTATTACTTATATGGCTTTACAGCAACGCCTTTCAGAAAATATAATGACGGTAGGCTGATTTTTATTCACCTGGGAGAAATTATAGCGGAAATATCTGCTCAACAAACCGGCAGACATAAACAGGCCTCCATTGTTGTGCGGAATACGGATCTGGATGTGCCATACAATCCCAAAACGGATCGGTTTGAAACATTGTCAAAAATCCTCGTACATGATTCGGGCCGTAACAAACTAATTTTACAGGATATTACTAATGAGCTGAACAATGGGAAAAAAGTAGTAATTCTTACGGAACGAAAAGAGCATATTGATTCTCTGCAACAATACCTGAAACAATCCTATGAGGTTATTACATTAAGTGGTGACGATAAGGAAAGCAGTCGCGCGTCCAAATGGAAACTATTAAATACCGGCAATTACCAGGCGCTAGTAACGACCGGTCAATTCTTTGGTGAAGGAACAGATCTTCAAAACGCCAACTGCTTATTCCTGGTATATCCTTTTTCTTTTGAGGGGAAACTCATACAATATATAGGAAGGGTACAGCGATCCGAGCTTACTCCTGTGATATATGATTACCGTGATATTAAAATCGACTATCTGAACAGGATGTTCCTGAAGCGTAATACTTATTACAGGAAACTGATTCGCCAGACAAGTTTATTCGATGACCCGGTTGAAGAAGCCGTTCCTGTTTCTGAAAAAAAGACAATTGTGACGATTGATAGAGAAATAACTGTGCCGATTGAATTACTGGAATTCAGATATGGAAGCATTGCTTTTACATATACGACTCTCGCAGACACAAAAATGGAATTTGAAGTGCAGCATGATGATATGCGGCCTGAGTTTGAGGTGCTGAAACCTTATTTTATAAAAGCTCTGAAATCTAAATATATAAAAGTGGCCATTTACGCGGAATTGGAAAAGGGACAATTGGTAGCACAATTGGCCTCCTCAGATGATATCAAAAAAATAGACCGACAAATTATTGAAGGCGTTAGGTTTCAATTCATCGCTAAGCCGCCGTATGGAAGGGCAAACCCAGGGAATAAAAATGACCTAAACCAACAGTTACAAACGAAACATCCCTTATATGAATCGGGGGAAGAACTGCTGGAAGCGGCATTAAAATATAGTCAGTTCAGGCATCACAAGCACCTTCGCTATTTGTCCGAAAATCATGCAGGGCATTTGGTGAAAATTCGATTTGCATTACAACCATTTTCTTTTGTATTTCTTCTGGAAGGCGCAGCGCATTTTCATATTATCCTGGAAACGCTTGATACAGAAGAGGCCAGCTACCTTTGGCAGGTTCCAAAGATAATTTCCGAATTGCCGCGAAGGTTAACGGATATTGACCGAGATCTGGACATTATTCGGAAGCAGGGACGGCAAGGATTTTTAACCGCCCCACCGGAAAACTTCAGTCGGGTATTGCATGATTATTCCGATGATCAAAAGGGATTTATCCTTTGGAAACATGCGTTGGAAGAGCGGTTGGTTTAAGAAGGGTTTTCCGTGTTTATACTTTTCCGATCAAAACGCTTTGTGAAATTTATTGAAACTTAATATTGGCGCTCGTTTTATATTCTCAGGAAGTCCCTAAATAGAATTACAGGGGATGAGGATTGGATGTTAGGATGTGCTATTGCAAATGACCTTCGCCAGTGGTAAAATTATTCTACATTCAAAATAATTCGTCTGTGCTTCTTCTCAACTGAATTTAATATTATATCTTTAAATGTATGATGCATTTTATGATAGTGCTGATTGTGCTTGTCGCATAATAAAAAGCAGTAGCTAGGTACAACGGTTAAAATAATGTTTGTGACGATTTTAGATTGTCGCTGTGAATACTTAGGAAAAAAGTCAAGAGAATTAATACTAGCCATATTTATCTTCTCGGCAGTATGGACATCTCTGCACAAAGTTTTGTAAGCATTGTGTAGTTTATCCAATTCTGATTTAAATGGTTCATTTAAAAAATAAGGTAATTTTTTAACTTTATCAAAGAGTCCAAAAACGCTTTTTTCTCTGTCAATATTCGGAAGGTAATACAAAGTAAACCCTTTTAAAAAGCACTCAATTGAGCTTCTTAATAATAGTTTAGCCGATTTATAATTTCCAGTGGCTATATGAAAAAGGCAAGTGATTAAATCGGAATTTGCTTCTTTTAGATAGAGATACTCTTTTTCTTGTACGGAATTTTCAAGCCCAGAAATTAGAACAAAAAAGCTTAAATATTTCTTATGAAATATAGATAAAAGCTCAATATACTTAGGCTCTGTTAACAGATTTTTTAAATTCTGTTATATATTTTTTTAACTCCTTAAAGTCATCATTTATTATTCTAGACATACTATTTAAGAGTTCTTATTACTTCATTCCAAGAAAACCCAGTTTCTTTTTTTGCTTGTTTTATCTTATTTAAGCTACTCTCATCAGAAAAAACATCTTTTAAATATTTGTAAAGTTCATTTAGGTTTTTACTATTCGTATTTGAAACTTCGCAAACTATCCAGCCAATGTATTCTGTTCTAGAGCGTTTTGCAGCTCGACTCGGTTTTAATTGTAAAACCATTTCAGCAAAATCTAATAGTTCTCCATTACTCTTAAACAAGTCATTATCTTGTAAAATTTTGGGTAAAACACCAACCAAATATGTCTTCCCTTCTCCGCTCGTAGGGAAATTGATTTTTGAATGAGCTAAATCATTACGCTCAATACCTAAGTTTCTAATAGTGATTGAAACTTCTTTTAAAGAAAGTTCTTTATTACTTTCAAGAAGCCACGAAAGTTCCTCTATATAATTAGCAATTTGAATTAATTTATTTTTTGTCATCTTATTTTGCCTTTTCAATTAGTTCCTTCACAATATTTAATAATGATGACTTTAAATTGGGGTCATCGGTATCCAGTATGAATTTTTTTTCAAGTTGCAATTTAGCTATTTCTGCTCTTTTGGGTAAATGTTTAGTAAATAGCAATTTTTTCCATTTTGGGTCGTTGTTTACAAATTCAAGAGCTTTTTTATAAATTATTGAGTCATCCCTTTCAACCATAGTAAAGACTAAACCCAAGCAAGAAATGTCAAGGTTATATGCATCTTTTTTTTGGTCTACAATATTTTCTAACAAGTCAATACCTACAAAAGACATTGGGTCTGGCTTAACTGGTATCAAATAGTAGTCACTTGCAATCAAAGCGCTTGTCATCCAAACAGAAGGTGTGGGTGGTGTGTCTATTAAAACGTAATCATAATTTTCAACTGAATTTATTTCCTGTAAATACTGTTTAAGTTTATTTTCTTTACCTGACCCTGAAGCCATTTCAAGTTTATACAATTCCAAATTGCCAGGAAGTATATGCAAATTATCTGTCACTTTATGCGGAGAAATATCTTTGAAAGCCTTAATTGAAGATTCTGAAATGCCACTAACAGTACTAATCTTTCTTTTTACAGTGTCATCAAATATTTTTAAGATGGATTCTTTACCAGCGTTTAAATATTCTACATATTCCTCGCCAGAAAATAGACACTGCGTTGTGTTAAACTGAGGGTCTATATCTATTAACAGTATTTTTTTATTCTCTCTTTTGCTTAAAAAGTCAGCTAAATTTATTGTAAGTGTTGTTTTACCAACCCCTCCCTTCATATTTATAAGTGAAACGATTTTCATATTGTGTCTAATTATTTATTATCACTAACTTAATAATATACTAAATTTAATTACTAAGTTGCTTTTAAGAATCAGCATTTCATGGTTAGTGATACTTGAGATATTGTATATAGTACTATCAGTTTTTAAACGTTTATATCTGTTTATAAAGTCTATGTAACATCCTCATTTTGAGGTAATCGTTTAACTCGTATTCATATTTGGTTGCTTTGGTATGGGTTAAAGATAAAATATAAATAATTTTTTAAAAGGGGTATTTTTCCCGACGCTAAGGTAGTGGGGTATAGGGATGCGTTGTTCCGGTTTTCCGTAAAGGGCTTAAAATGAATAAGTAAGCAAAAATGAATTATTTTTATAAGTAAATTAATCTGGTTGGAAATAATGAGGCTGCAAAGGTTATTTAGCCAAATAAAATGAAGAAATAACGAAACCAGAATTAACTCGTGTGAATTATGACAACTCAAAGCGAACAAATATTAGAGAATGGATTGATAAGTACCTTAAAAGATAATGGCTACGAATATATAGTATTAAAAGAAGAAGAAAACCTGTTTGCCAATTTTAAAACGCAGCTGGAAAAGCATAACAGAAAGCAGCTCGGATTAATAGGAAGAAAACATTTTACTGAAAAAGAGTTTGAAAAAATATGTCTTCATTTAGAGGGTGGTTCCCGCTTTGAAAAAGCGAAAAAGCTAAGGGATCTTTACCCACTTGAAACCGAAGATGGCGAGCGTGTTTGGATTGAATTTTTAAACAAAAATAAATGGTGCCAGAATGAACTTCAGGTTTCTAACCAAATAACAGTTGAAGGACGGAAGAAGTGCAGATACGATGTTACGATTCTGATAAACGGACTACCACTTGTTCAGATTGAACTGAAAAAAAGGGGCATTGAGCTAAAAGAAGCCTATAATCAGGTGCAACGCTACCACAAAACCTCTTTCGGAGGATTGTTTGACTATGTACAGTTATTTATAATATCTAATGGTGTTAACACACGCTATTTTGCTAATAACCCTAATGGAGGATATAAATTTACTTTTAACTGGACGGATGCCGAAAACCTGCCATTTAATGATCTGGAAAAATTTGCCAACTTTTTTTTAGAAAAATGCAACCTTGGCAAAATGATTAGCAAATACATCGTATTGCACGAAGGAGATCGATGTTTAATGGTGCTGCGTCCTTATCAGTTTTACGCTGTTGAAAAAATATTAGATCGCATAGAAAATACTAATAAAAATGGCTATGTATGGCATACCACCGGTGCCGGAAAAACACTAACATCTTTTAAAACCGCGCAACTAGCTTCAGAAATTGACGGAATTGACAAAGTTGTTTTTGTGGTGGACAGAAGGGATTTAGATACGCAAGCAAAAGATGAATATGATGCTTTTGAAAAGGGCGCAGTTGATAATACGGACAGCACATTTGAACTTATTAAACGACTTAGTGGAAAGTCAAAAATTATTATTACAACCATTCAAAAGCTAAATAATGCAGTAACAAGAGATCGGTACAATAAACATTTGCAAAAAGTGCGGGATCAAAAAGTGATAATGATCTTTGATGAATGTCACCGAAGCCAATTTGGCGAATCTCACAAAAATATCCGTAGCTTTTTTAATAATTTGCGAATATTTGGTTTTACAGGTACTCCTATCTTTAAAGAAAATGCAAATGAGCACACAACAGCAGAAATTTTTGGTGATTGTCTGCATCGCTATTTAATTAAGGATGCAATAGCCGACGATAACGTATTGGGCTTTTTAGTTGAATATTATAAGGGCAAAGATTCCGCAAGCGATGATTTTATGAGTGATGCCCGAATGCGGGAAATAGCAAAGTTTATTCTTGCAAATTTTAATAAATCAACTTTTGATGGAGAGTACAATGCAATTTTTGCAACTCAATCGGTAACAGCCCTCCTAAAATATTATAAACTATTCAAGGAACTTGATCCAAAAATCAGGATTGGAGCTGTGTTCACTTATAATGCGAATGAAAGTCAGGACGATGGGTTGACAGGATCTAACCAGGGTTTTGAAAAAGAAACTGTTACCGCCGATGAGCTCCAACTCATTATTGACGATTACAATAATATGTTTGGCACAGGTTTTTCCACAGAGAATTTTGGCACCTATTATGACGATGTGAATCAACGGATGAAAAAGAAGAAACGGGATATGCAGCCGCTTGATTTGTTGTTAGTGGTAAATATGTTTCTTACCGGGTTTGACGCAAAAAAACTTAATACGCTTTATGTAGATAAAAATTTAGAATATCACGGATTGATACAGGCGTTTAGTCGAACTAATCGTGTGCTAAATGAAAAAAAACGCTTTGGAAAAATTGTTTGTTTTCGCAACCTGAAAAGCAATGTGGACGAAGCCATTAAACTGTTTAGTAACAATCAACCGAATGAATTTATTGTACGGGCAACTTTTGAGGATGTTAAAAATGAGTTTAAGGAATTAGCAAAGAAATTCAAAGAAAAATATCCGGATGTACAATATATAGATACACTACAAAGCGAATACGATAAGCGGGATTTTATTTTAGAATTCAGAGAACTTATCAGAAAAAGAGCAGAGATACAAATTTATGAAGATTTTGATGCTGATGATTCCTCTCTTGGAATGACAGAGCAGGAGTTTATGGACTTTAGAAGCAAGTACCTGGATATTGCAATAGGGCCTGTTACGCCTCCAGAAACTCCGCCTGTTGTAACTGATGCTCCTGAAGATTTTGGAGATAAACCCAAGCTTGATGAAATAGATTTTTGTCTAGAGTTATTGCATAGCGATGTGATTAATGTTGCTTATATTTTAGAACTTATTGCTGATCTAAATCCTGAAAGCAAAGACTATGAGGAAAAACGTAAGCAGATTTTGGATACCATGATTAAGGATGCTGCAATGCGGAATAAAGCAAAACTAATAGACAGTTTTATTCGCCACAATATTGATAACGATAAGGATGCCTTTACAAAAGCAAAGGCCGATGGCACAATGGATCTTGAATCAAGGCTTACCAATCATATTGCCCAGGCAAGACAAAAAGCCGTAGATTACTTGGCGTATGAAGAGGAGATTGATTCCGAAGCCCTCAGCAATTTTATTACTGAATACGATTATTTGCGACGAGAAAAAATAGAGTTGCTTCAGGATGCGGTAAAGAAGAAAAATGCAGGATTAAAGGAGCGCAGAACGATACTTGAAAGAGTGTTGAGAAAATTGCGGGATATTATTGACACTTTTAACTGGGACTAACATTGATTTAATATTTATTATTGTTATTTTATGAGTGAAGAATTACAACAACGGCTGCGTGCACAATTGTGGATGGTGGCTAATACATTACGCGGCAACATGTCTGCAAGCGATTTTATGTATTTTTCTCTGGGATTTATCTTTTATAAATACCTTTCTGAAAAGATTGAATTACATATAAATGAAGAACTGGAAGCCGATGCCCTTAATTTCAAACAGGCTTGGGCAGGTACGGACGAAGAGTTAAAGGAGGCAATTAAGGAAACCTGTATGCAAAATTTGGGGTACTTTGTACAACCTGAATATCTTTATTCCACCATCATAGAATTGATCGGAAAGAAGGAAAATATTCTACCGAATTTGGAACGTTCGCTAAAACGTATTGAAGATAGTACTATTGGGAAGGACAGTGAAGAAGATTTTGGAGGATTGTTTTCTGACATCGATCTGGCCTCACCGAAATTGGGCAAAACCTCCGACGATAAAAACAGATTGGTGAGCGATGTTTTAGTAGCTTTAAACGGTATTGATTTTGGATTGAAAGAGGCATCTGATATTGATATTCTTGGAGATGCCTATGAGTATATGATTTCGCAATTTGCAGCTGGTGCGGGCAAAAAAGCTGGCGAATTTTACACTCCTCAGGAAGTGAGTGAAATTCTGGCCGAAATTGTTACGTCCGGTAAAACAAGGTTAAAAGATGTATATGACCCCACTTGTGGCAGCGGATCCCTACTGCTGCGTACCGCCCGAAACGGTAAAGCAGATATAATATACGGTCAGGAAAAAAATCCAACAACCTTTAACCTTTGCCGTATGAATATGTTGTTGCATGGAATTAAATACAACGATTTCGATATCAGAAATGGAGACACCTTAGAAGCGAATGAATTTGGTGATCGTCAGTTTGATGCAGTTATTGCCAACCCGCCATTTTCTGCCACATGGACCGCTTCGGCAAAGTTCAACAATGATGATCGGTTTAGTATGCCCGGTGTTTTGGCACCGCAGTCGAAGGCGGACTATGCCTTTATCCTGCACATGCTATACCACCTAAATGATCAGGGAACCATGGCGTGTGTGGCTCCTCATGGTGTACTATTCAGAGGCGCTGCCGAAGGTAAAATTCGCCGTTTCTTAATTGAAAAGAAAAACTATATTGACGCCATTATTGGCCTGCCAGCTAATATATTCTATGGGACCAGTATTCCCACTTGTATTATCGTAGCCAAAAAGTGCAGAAGAGAAGATGACAATATTCTTTTTATTGATGCGAGTAAGGGATTTGAAAAAATAAGGACACAAAACAAGCTACGGAAAGAGCATATTCAAAAAATTATTGAGACTTATCGTAATAGGATAGAACTTGAAAAATACAGTCATCGCGCTACCTTAAAGGAAATTGCCGATAACGACTACAATTTAAATATTCCCCGTTATGTGGATACGTTTGAGGTTGAAGAAGAGATTGATATTCGTGAAGTGATGCAGGAGATCAAATCTTTGGAAGCTAAGCGTGCCGAACTGGATAAGGAGATTGCGGTTTATTTTAAGGAATTGGGAATTGCTTTTTAATTTTTTTAATCCTTAATGTTTTTACTAACGAAATTTGAATTATCGAGATGGCTAATAAAAAATTAAAAGTGGGTAACGTTCCCAATTTGAGATTTCCAGAATTTACGGAGGAGTGGGAAACTAAGAAGTTGGGAGAGATTTTGGAATTTAAGAATGGTATTAACGCTACAAAAGAACAATATGGTAGTGGATACAAGGTATGCTGTCGACGAACCCCTACAATGTTATTTGACGGGATTCTCGTAGTTCTGCGGTAACAGCTTATGCAGTTCGGTCATTTTGGTTTGATTGATATTCTCAAATAAATGAGTGAGCCATTTTT
>NZ_BAAGRD010000029.1:0-8603 GCF_054783135.1 Niabella terrae | reverse complement strand
GAACAGGCTCAGCTATTGCACGCTTCGCATTTAGTCCGTCAGCGGATGGTTTGATGAACTCCGGCCGCTCATACCGCTTTACATACAGTTCGCCGGGCTGATACTCCAACTGTTCCATCACTTCGGTGCGTACCGGCTTTAAACCTTCCACATCCAGCTCCGGCATCAGGACAATTACCTCTCTGCGCAGGCTTGCAGGCAGCTCATGGCGACCAGGATGGTTTTCATTTACATTAAGCTTCACCGCCTTCTTCTCATGCTGGCTGACCAAAGTGGTTTTCTGCACTTCGACCTTTGCAACTTGCGCTACATCGAATAACTGCTGCTGGCTGGCAGCCTCAATATCGGATACAAACTTTTCAGCACGACTACCAAATATCATTCTTTTAAGCTCCCGGATTTGGAGTTGAAGAGATTCAATCTGAAGTTGAGATGAATGCATTTGTGATTGCAACTCAGCAATGATCGTATCCTTTTGTGCGCTGAGTTCTTTGTAGTCGATATTTGTATCCTGAGTAGCGATGAAAAGGATACTGCAATCTTGATGCCATATCCTGTTTAAATGCAGCAATGGCAGTACTTTCAGCCAGTTTGTCTATACCTGAATTTATGTCGCACACTTTTAAGTATTACTCCCTGTAATATATGCTGTAACTGTTGAGCACTGATACTATAATGTCCGGATGCAGCAAGCGCCGGCCGCTCAAATGTCCCTTTCTCCAATCCCTTTTCATATAAAGCAAAGCCATCATGATCCCACTGCAGCAACTTGACTTTATTACCCCGCCGACTGATAAAAATAAACACATCACCGCTCGTTACATCCAGACCCATTTCTGAACGCACCAGGCCGCTCAGACTGTAAGCTCCCTTGCGCATATCTGCAAATCCATTATAATAGAAATACCGGCACGAAGAACTTAAATGCAACATACCAACGCTTTTACATTAGAGGCACTTAACTCGCCGGAAAAGTTTAAAACTACTCCGTTGGGGTAAGTGATCTCAATAGATCCGCCAACCTTAACATTATCTATATGTACCGCAACAAGATTACCAGAAGGAGCTGCTGCACTCAGGCGCCGCAGCCAATAATAGTAGCCGGCTCTGCTTAACCCATGCTGATCACAATACTCCTTAACTGTTAATCCACTTTTTCGGCAGGCGCCAATATGCGCACCCATAGCCGCTGCTTTGAGGTTGTTTTTACTTTTCATCGGGCAAAAGTCAAACCCTGTATCCTAAATTCCTATATGCCCTTGGCCAACTGGATACGGATGAACCGAAAAATTGAGAACAATGTTTTTATTCTCATCGCTTCCATTGCCAACGTTTATTTTAGAAGAATACAAAGTGTCTATTTGGGGACTTGATGATAACAATCCTGAGTAAGAAAGATAAGACTTAACCTGTACTGTTTCCACTTCGTAGTCTGGAATAAATACCGTGTCCTTTGCTATCGGGTATATCTTGTTGTCGTTGATTAGAATGACAGATTGAATGTAATTAGTAGCGTTGTCTGGGTTATAATGTATTTCAACTTTTGTCACACCGTTACCGGCATTTTTATTAATCATACTTTCAACAGCTAAAGTCTTTACATCATGGCTAAATCCGAACAGATACAGCTTGTCTCTATTAAGTTCCCATTTCCCTTTAGAATATTGTAAAGTACCCATTTCGCTTCTCAAAAAATATTCAAACTCCTTTGGATTATCTTTAATTCTAAACTCAAGATTATTACCGTTCACATAACGCCCTTTCAATTTATTTATAGTATTGCATCCAATAAAAATCAGTGCAAACAATATTAAAAATAGTGGTCTCATATAATTAAAATGAAATTCGAAGTAAATTGAAAATTGTATTTGTTAGATTACGCACATTCGGATAAACCGGAATACTATTTCCCTGTGCATCTCTTAAAATATTTCCTTGACTGTCTCTACTATCAAGACCGCCAACATAAAAAGCATTAATTCCATTCATTGAGTTTGGAACACCTCCGAAGAATGAAGAAGGCATGCTTCCTGGGCTGAATGCATATTGTGCATTGTATGCCGCAATCTCTAAATTAGCATTCAACATCTGACCATTAACAATACTTCCTCGATATGGAAAATTACTAGGATTAACGGCATCATTTAGATTAAAAGTCAAAGAATGTGCTATCCCTCCTTGGTAAGCATGTGTCAATTCGTGAACAGCATTAGCATCACTCAAGACACTCATTACAATTACGTTTTGGTTACTACCATTTACACTCATTGTTTTTAACATTGTCCCGCCTTCTGTAGAACCTGCTGATAATTGATTAAATGTATATGCCTGTGTTTGGTCGTTCCTTATTGCATTTAAATTACCAAGTGTGTTTGTGTTAGTGGCTACTCTTGCATTGACATCAGCTAAATTTCCTCTTAATCTATCAGCCTTTGCTGTATTGCCTTTAGCATCTGCAGCAGCTATTTTACTATTAAGTTTGGTAGCTTGTTTATTTAAAGAGGCATTAGTTTTATTTATCTGCTTTTCAATCCGGTTTGCTCTTCTTTGGTCTGCTTTATTTAGTAGAGTATCTCCTAACGGGTCATTATTTGAGATTGGATTATTACCCATAGAGGCATATGGGGTTTCAGAATAATTCGGTTTCGGGTCTGTCTGCCAGAACCTTCCTATTTGTGGATCAAGACTTCTGTAAAATGTGGAGTACAACTCTAAACCACTTCCATCACTAAATTCCTTATTCTCTAATTCAGATCCTTTGTTCCATTTACGTTTATTCTCAGGTGCATTGTTTAAAGCCTTAAATGATATCCTGGCCATCGTCAACCCGAATGGATAATAATGGGTTTCTTCCATTACAGTGCCATTTTGGTCGATCATAGCCCTTACATTCCCCAAATGGTCTTTGAGGAAGTAGTCATAGACGAACGTGGTAGCCGTTGGGCTGACAGGTCTTAGCCTGCCTTCCGCAGTAGCGATATGCCTTAATGTATCATTTTCAAAGATCATCCCACCCAGGTACAGGGTTCGGGTGGTTTTTGCACCTTCGGTAACCGTTTTGCTGAGTTTGGCGCCTGCCGCATCATAGCCGTAGACAATGGTACCTTTGCCTGTTACCGTGATTTGCTCCGGTAAATTTAAGATATTATAGCTTATTGTGCTAATGCCTTTGTTCCCGTCTTTGACCAGGTTGCCATTGGCATCATAGTCATAGTCATTACCACTGCCACTGCTGCCATTATTAAAATCACCCAGCTGATAATCAGTAGTTTGGGCATCTATTACCTTTAACAACCGGTTACTACCGGTATTATAGGTATAACCGAGCTGGTCAATGGTCGTTTTGGTACCATTATAGAGCCCCTGACGGGTCAGTAAGCGGATATTCCCATTGAAATCATAGGCGCTGCCGGGGTTGGCGCCATCACCCACCTGGCTGCTAAAATCATGGGTGACGGGCTTGTCAAGGCCGAACTGCGTGAGCCTGAGCGCGGCGTCCACTTTGTATAGCCTCAGCAAGACTGGAGAACCTGCTTATTTTTGCCTGGAAGGTGACCGGGGTAACGAAGAATTAGTAGCAAACCTTTCGAAATATCAGTCCAGCTTATTTGGGGTTAAGACAGTCTTGTTTAACCGGAGATATAAAAATACTTTTCCAAGTACAGAATAAGTATACCACCAATAGCCCAATACATCGCAAATCAAATTTAATAGAATCATTTCGTTCATTGTCTGATCCAAGGGCAAAAAAGCTTACATTAAACTTTCCCAAAAAGATTGGGATTAAATTAAATGCTCCTAACAGAATCATGATTCCTGTGGCATAAAGCCCTAATCTAACGTTTATAAAATATAAAATAAGTATTGCCAAAAAAGCGGCTAATGACACATAGTTCATAGTTGTTGGCTCTATTGAGATGATTAATATTTCTAGCCACCCAATTAATAAAATAATAAAAATTAACGTTATTGGAACAAATTTCACAAATCTCATTCTATTTTTTTTTGTACGTTACATAAACTTAGATTTCTATTTCACTATAAAGGCTAGACCAAAATTCGGCTGTTGATGAATCATCACACAAGGCATGGTACAACGCCAACGGCGGGAAAAATTATCTTAATAGTATACTAATCTTATACACCAGAAATTTTTGGCTTAAATCAAGCCTTTTAATAATGACTTGGTCAGATAAGTATTGTTTTACTTCGAGATTAATTGTTTTCATTATCTGTTCGTTATACCTGCCAACACTTTTGTCAGATCCTGTATCATGATAGAAATCCAAAAGAGTACAGTTGTCGACTACAAGTTTGCAGTACTGTAAAGTATAGCCAGCTATTTTGTTTGTTCTTGTAACTTTTAGTTGGGCTACAATAACTCCATTTTTTTCTTTTCCTTTTATTGATTTCGGAATTAGGAGATAGTCGCTTTTTTTATTTATGATGACCGAAGCGGAATCAACCGGATCTATTATCTCCGCATTGTTTTTTATAGAATCTTTTCCTTGTGAAAAGGAAATAACCGGTTTTAAAAGAAGCAAAAAGAATACACAAATTCTAAGATGTATACTTTTCATTTTTAATCAATTTATCAACGGGAAGAATTTTTTGATAATTGGATTTACATCCTTTTCTTTCAAGGGGAAATTATGATAAATCCCACTAGAATTTCCTACGGAACCCTTTTTAAAATTTTGCGACATACTATTGTATTGGGTTTTTGCACCTTCGGTAACCGTTTTGCTGAGTTTAGTACCTGCCGCATCATTGCTGTAAACAATGGAACCCCTGCCTGTTACCGTGATTTGCTCCGGTAAATTTAAGATATTATAGCTTATCGTGCCAATACCTTTGTTCCCGTCTTTGATCAGGTTGCCCTAACAGCCAGTACCTGATGTTGTACTCATATACCTGCTTCTTGGCACCCGCGGCATTGATTGCCAGAGGCAAGCGCATAAGAGTATGAGGCCAGGAGCCTTCATCCAGTAACACGCTTCAAAGAGCGCGCAAGAACGTTTCAAATGACTTGAAGAACATTATTCCAATCACATCACCTCTAGTCTTGATATCTTTAGCGCTAACAGAAAATGCAATAAACAGCGACGCCCTGATTAACTGGGCGTTAGCAATCATTTTATACCAAGGTCTTCGACATCAAAAAACTGAATGACGGAGGTAAAAATACTTTTACTGAGTAATTACCTTAATCAACTGTTCACCCTTTTCTTTAAATTTCACGTTATTTAGTATAATAAAATTTTTCAGATCTAAAGATGTTTGAACAACAATCTGCAACGATTGATACGGCTTTTTAGATACTTTCGTCCATTGAGTGATTGGAGCATTTTCGAATCTCACCCTTACTCTATCAACACTTTCCGGTTTTATGGTATATATGTCTGCTAGTGGCAAATATTCTGTTGAATCATTATTTATCTGGACAAAGGCATCTGTAAGAGGTTCCCCTTTTATATTTTGCACCATTCTGATCAACTGATTTTGTAAGGGATCTATTGTGGCAAAGCAAACAACCTTTATGGGTACTCCATGTTTATGAAAAAAACTATTTAAAATTATAGTATCTCCCTTTTGTCTCCACTTTCCTTTGCTGTAAACATAGTCTAAATCTGTCCCAATAGTATATAAAAACTCACGATTCTTATAAAAAAGAATTTCGCCTGCTATTCCTACTTTGTCTTTAAAAGTGTATTTTGCTATTACAGCATATGTAGGTTTATGGCTTTTACCGCATTTTTCTGTAAAAATTCCTTAGTCATTTGAATACGGAAAGCTAATTATTCAAAATTCATTTGCTTGAATATTACTTGTGCACAAAAATAGCAAAAAAGCGCTGGCATTTTTAGATATAACCTAAAAATATTGCTTTTCATCAGAATGCGATTAACCGCCGAATCCTGCCACTGAGTGACATTCGGTTAGTGAAATTAAGTCCTATGCCAACCAGGGCTTGCCTAAGAAAAGGAAATGTTAGTTACAGTAGGCTGACCAGCGGTAAACTTTAGCCGATCCTCAAAAATTAATTATCCCCTCGCTCCCTCCTAATCAGAATATCCCCATTTTTCAAGCGATATAAATTGTCATTTTATTTGTAATGCTTTATGAACCTGAAAATGGTTCGACAGAATTCTTCATTGTTCTCATAATAAAGTAAATGCCCTCCATTTATTCTTTTAATGCGCTTATTCGGGAAACCAAAACTTTTATAATGCCTTTTTCCAATTGCATAATCTTTTTTACCCGTAATGACCAGTACAGGCACGGTTACTTTATTTGTAAGTTTACTATAATCCTCCCAATAGTCTTTGATTTGAAAAACGTTCTGAGCAAAGTCATAATTCCCAGGGCTTGCGTTGTCGATTTGATTCAGCAGATCAACATTCTGTTTATTTTCGGAAATTGTTTTGTAATCTAATCCTTTTTCGGACAAAGCCGTTTTTGCCTGCATAAAAGAAGCCATAAATGAGGATATGGTACTATCGGCAGGGATATACTCATGTTCTAACAAACTATTCATATACTGAAGTTGGTCATTAAGCGAACTATGCATGTTCAAAGTGGAATTGGCTAAAATAAGTCCTTGTACATGTTCAGGATATTTTAATGTATAATTCAGGGCAAGAATACCGCCAAAAGAATGGGAGAGCAAATAGATTTTATCCGCCTGATGATGCTTGCGGAGCGCTTCAATATCATCAATCATTCTTTCCAAAGAATAATCTCCCTCAGAAGATTTACCTGAGCGTCCACATCCTCGTTGGTCATAATATACCATTGTCAGCCCTTTCTCGAGATTCCTTCCTTTGAGTTTTTCGAATGACCCACTCCATGCTCCCGGGCCACCGTGAACAAAAATACATAAAGGGCCAGCTCCCGATTTTTCAACATACAATGAAGTGCCATCACCTGTAATTAAGTAATCTACTTTGTGGCCAGTCTGGCATGGGGCATTAAAACCCGAACCGCAAAACAAAAATGAGAATAATGCAGAATACAAAAAGATTCTCTTCATTTTTTTCATTTGTAAGGTTGTTTTGGCTATTCTCGAACGCACCATTTAATATTCGTTTTTGATGACAAAAAATGAACCGCGAATGGTCCCTGCAAGTTTTGATTTCTGTCGCGCAAATTTGAATTTTCCCAATTCTTCAGGTATTTCCATCCCCTCAGAAAGCTTGAAACCTACTGCTCGCTTCTTTGGATTGTCGATCGTATAAAGCACATTGATGGATAGCCCGTTTTCATAAAAAACAAATGTCCATTTTATCCCATCAACCATTAAGCTTGCTGTTTCTAAAGGTTTTGAGGCAATAACAATATTCCTTTCTTCCTTCAAAATTTTGCTAACCCAATGTAAAGTGTCCCCGCTTTGGGAAACTGGATGAACAATAAATTCCTGATTATATTTATTCTTAAAGTATCGCGCTTCGTTGGCGCGTAAGCCTGCAAGGGCTTTAGAAACCGGTGAAGTTTCTAAGCCAATTTCGCTAACATTTTTGAAATCTACTTGATATGACATTGTTTTAATAATTATTGGGTGATAATAAGTTTTCTTTCAACAGGCCTGAAATACCACGACAAGATAGTCTCTACTAATAATATCGCTGAGGGAACGGCTTCAGAAAATGATTGCCCATCAGTTAAGTGCGAAATGAGAGCACCGGACATTGCAAAGGAAAATCCTGCGTAAGCCCATTCTTTTACCAAAGTAAATTTTGGAACCAGAATAACAATCACGCCTAAAATTTTCCATACGCCTAATATCGTTAAAAGATATAAAGGATAGCCCAATTTTGTTACGATTTCGTTGTAACCCCCAATTTGAAGCATTTGCTGCAGGCCACCTGCTGTCATTCCAATCGACAAAAATATGGTTGTAATCCAATAAATGATTTTGTTTCGTTTTGACATAATTTGCTATTTTAGTTTGCTTGCGATTTCCAGTAGAATCTGCAAATGTTTTGAAACGGTTGGTCTGGCCGTATTAAAGTTGGAAGCTATTACACCCGCTATCAATGCTTGAGTTGTACTTAACAAAGGTATTGCTCGTCTCGTAGGGCCGGCAATAGCCTCAAACAGGTCTCTTCTTGTTTTCATTATGAAGCTATTTGACTACAAATATAAATGTAGTTACATAACTACGCAAATATTTTTTCATTTTTTTGGGAATTAGAAGCTTAGAAATATATAATTGTATTCTGTTGCAGTATGGAGAACTAATACAAAGATGCAACACCGAGGACGCCGATATATAAAGCCGTCCATTACACCACGAAACATTTTAAGGGGCTGACCGCCTATTGCGCAGAAGGTATGTTATCTATTGATAATCAATGTTGTCCGACTAAAATTATATAAAAAGGCATAAAAAAAGATCAGTTTCTGAGAACCACCAAAAATGGTTAAGTTCGATTTACTACAATAAATAAGGGTTCGTGGCGGCATGTAGTGCCGGGGATGAACCCCTATTTATTGTGGCAGCTTATAGCAGTTGGAACGGTTACTGATTTTCGCTTAGCCACTCCCAGTAATTATCCCGGTGGATGACCTGTATCTGTGTAGGTTGATAGGTTTCTTTAAAT
>NZ_BAAGRD010000028.1:0-8094 GCF_054783135.1 Niabella terrae | reverse complement strand
GGAAGTTTTAACATCGAACAACGTGTGCAATTTGATAGCTGCTTTTGCTCTTCTAAAAGTAGCCCACCAAAATACATTTAGGCATAAATCTACTACGGTACTGTCAAAAGCATATACATTTCCCTGCACAGAGAAACTAAAATCGCTATCGGGTAGGCAGCTTTTACGCGCTTCCGAAATCATCTCGTATGCAAATAGCTCAAAGATGCGATAGTCCCATTTTTCATTCGCCTCAGCAAGAGTAGATCGGCATACGCGTTTTCCGAATCCTAAATGATAGTGCTTTGGCTGATGTGCGTTTATGCAAATTAGCAAATCTCGAAGGCTATCGCGATTACTTAATTGGCCAAACATCATACAGAGAAGTTGATTCCAACATGTAAAATGTTTAACCCATTTATCGCCTTCGTATTTGCGAGCACAACGATCAAATATCCTGGCAGGCAAAAAGGTAACTGCCTGAGAGAATACATATTTGCCCTGATTCATAAATCTTCTGATTTTCAGAAAGTTATGAAATCAGGCATTTCAAATCGTCACCGCGCTAAATTTCGACCAAACCTTTATCCATCAAGAGTTTCAAAGATCTAACTTTATTTTTTACCGGACACTAATGGGCTGGAGTATGAAATCTCCGATGAGGTGCGCGAGGATTAACTTCAGAACTAGTGTTATCATAAAGCAGCGATCTTTTTCTGATAATATTCATTCAGTTTACTTATTTCATCAAATCCGCTCCTTTTCAATGCTTCGCTGACACTACTTTGTGATTTCTGCAATACAGCAGCTATTTCGCTCTGCGTTTTTTCCGGATTTTCTATACTGGTCAGAATTGCCAGGGCTTCTGTCGGGCTCCAGTTATTGGCCGTTAAAAGTGCAAGGCTGGTCATTAGATTTAAAGTTTCATCCAACGCTTCATTTCCGGTAGCTATCAGTAACATCTGTTTTTTAATGACATCAAAACTTTCTCCGGACCGCGTAAAGGCATCCCCCGTTGATTCAGTTATTTTTTTGGAGAGCGTGTCGATTGTGCCAATTCCTATGGCCATACGGACATCAAGACCCGATATTTGTCTGATACCGGTTTTGATGTGGATAGCGGTTAGAAAAGCAAGCGGGGGATCGACCTTCAACTGAAATCTATCGCCGCGATATAATTCCCAATCCTTCGGTGTTCGCCCGTATTTGTTTAAAATACCTTTTAAGCTGGACTGCCATTTTATGGACGTTTCTTTTCTGGAGTTAACAATGTCTCCTGTAATTATTGCAAACATAGAAGTTTAAAATATTGCTTAAAGATCGGATTCAAATCCGATTCAATATCCATACGCGGATTCGACCTGGGGGGGATTATAGCTATGCATAAGGCTTTACAGGTTAAGGATATTTCCTGGAATAAAACAAAAAAGTAACGGGACGGCACGAGGTATGCTGGTTAAATACTTAATCTATCTCCAGCAAACGCGGCCTTAAATAATTTGTTTGCATCATTTAAACGAAACACATTTGTTACGACATACCCAAGCGGTGCAACCTTTCTTCGTATTTATCCAGAAATGCCTGTTTTTGGTCGGCGGGCAAAAACGAATTTCCGATCATGGTGATGACTCCCTTTCTTCCACTTAACATCTGTGTCAGCAGGCGCTGTACCCGTATGGGTCGTAAGCCCAGTTTCTCAGCAAATACGTTGAAATCAGACTGACCAAAAAAACCGTAGCTACCATAAAATTTACTATAATAGCAACCGTCGTAAAGATCAAGTGCCAAATCGCTTTCAATAGGTACGTGCAGCTGAGTACACATAAGGTCGTAGGCGGGTGAAAGCGTATGGTCTCCCATAACCGTTTCTATCAATGAAAAGTTCTTCAAATGAGCATCTCCATTGGAGAAAATATAGTTGAACAGTACCAGTTTAAATAGCTGCTCAAGTGCCAGCGGATATGCTGCAACATATCGTTTTATGAGTGCGCCTATTTCTTCGTAAGTGCCGTTATATTTAAAAACCTCTCCGGGTTTTGCCGTATGTTTATTTCGCCCACTTAGCTGCGCCATATCTTCCTGGAGGTACTTTTTGCCGTCTGGCGTCACATCAAACCGACGGGTAATGTATGCCGGGACCCCGTCTTTAAAATAGATGAGCGCATTAGTGGCAGTCTTTACTCCAAATACCTGTTCGGCAATCTGCATGGTCAGGTGCTCATTTTCCGGCGCTATTGCCGGGTGCTGAAGCAATGTGCCTGGAGGTATTGGCTTTATAATGTATTGCCCACCGGTTTCAACCAGCTTTAGCTCTTTGCCCTCTAACCGCAGGGAATATTTTAGCTGCACGCCTGATATGGACAGCCGTTTGGACTTTTGCTGATATTCTGCAAGATTATCAAAGGCAGGCGCCTCAAATCCTAATTGCGGCGACACTTTAGCGCCGTCGAACAATTTCTTGCGGCATTGTACACAATACCCGTCCACGTTTATTTTATAACATCCCGGGCACATAGCTAATCATTTGCTTCTTTAACGGTTATCGCGCCAATGGTATCATCGCCGGCTGTTTTTAACAGCCTGGTAAAATCGTCCTCTTCATCAATTTTGAGCAGGCGGCATTGTATGTCTTTATTAATTCCTTCAGATAATAATCCTGAAAAAAAAGAAAACAGTACAGGGCTTTGGTGCTCCCGCTGTGTTTTGGGCAGCGTAAGGCTAATGGAAGGCATAAAAGACGCATCCATATATGCATCTGTGTAGGTAAAGCGATAGTCATCCGGTGCGAGCTTTTTAAGATAGCCTGCTAATACGCCATTATAATATACCGCACCCTGCGCCATAATCGTTAATTAGTTTTTTTTATTTGTACCAGTACTTCCAACCCTAGGACCAAGGCCAGCTTTTCCAGCGTTTTGAGTGAAGGGTTGCCTGCACCAGTTTCTACAATATTAATGGTCCGGGTGGTAATGCCACTCATTTCCGCAAGATCATCCTGCTTCAGGCTGAGAAACTCCCTCCTTTTTTTAAACAGTGATCCTATCTCTGCAATATTCATCAGAATTATATTTCCTATTTTAGGACAAAAGTACTAATTTATGGACGAAATATTAGGTAAAACAGAATTATATTTCTTTTAACGCTCAAAGAACCCTGCATTAGGTTCAACAGAAGAGCAATCGGAATTATAATTCTGATCTGGCATCTAATCAGCAATAGAGGGTAAAATGTGATGTGCCGAAACCGGACGTTGTAAGGATGCTGTTAACGATGGCTTTATTGCGTCTGCACTTACCGCCAGACAACCTGGGATTCCTCTCCAAATTTTCTCCAGCATATATTCTTAAAAATCTTTACGCCAAATATTATCATCTTGCCAGTTTCGATCGGAAAGGTCAAAATAGCAGTAGATGCTGCGTACTTAGCCGGGGGCTTTTATTCTTTTTTGGAAAATTACTCAATTAAATAATAAAGCTAAAAAGACTAGTGGCTTTACTTTATCAACCTTTCATCAAACGAAAATTTTTCCACACGATGAACCTTGATTTTCGTGAAATCCGGATGCTAGTGGCTAAGCAGGAAATTTTATTCCTCAGTAATAATAGCCGAAGGTACTTGTGACCCTAAAAACTTCATCCTGACCAATGCTGCGCCGTAACATATTCTCCAAGGAGGCCAATGCCCTCGTACTAGCGGAATAAGGCATAAAGTGACCATTGTTATTCCAAAAGAGTGACATCATTTTCTCATTTCAATAAAACTAAGTATTTTAGTAGTGTTACTATTTCAACCAGTTAGCCTGCAGTATTCAAAAGTTCTCCAAATGTGAACTTTTAAATAAAAAAACGCAATTTTGCTATGAAAGTTCACCTGATAAGAAAAGAAACCATAGGGGATTTTGTAAGATACAATGCCCAAAGCAGGGCCTCATTTGCAGAATGGCTTATAAAAGTAAAGTATGGAGATTGGGACAATCCGGCGGATATTTCAACCACATTTCCCAGTGCTGATTTGCTGGGCAATGGCAGCAATAGAGTGGTATTTGATATTGGTGGTAATTAATACAGGATGATTGGCAAATATGCTTTTGGTGATAAACAATTGCATTTATTCATTTGCTGGATTGGCACACATGCGCAGTATGACAAGTTATGTGCAAATGATGAACAATACACAAGAAGCGACTATTAAAGAAAAGTAATTATGGCAGCATTAAAATATAAAGTAATTACCAGTAAAACCCAGTACAGGTATTATTGTAATGCATTGGAGCAATTGTTGTTTTCCGGCAGTAAAGGCCGGGATACAAAAGATGAAATTGCGTTGCTTACCCTACTTATTGAAAAATGGGATGAGGTGCATAACACTTTTGAAGAGTTAGACCCGATACAACTTCTGCAATCTCTTATGAAAGAACATGATCTTAAGGCCAAAGACCTGGCGCCCGTTTTAAATATGAGCAAAGGATATATTTCGGATATCCTGAACTATAAAAAGGGGCTTTCAAAACAAGTGATCCGCAAGTTGGCCGCCCGTTTTAAAATTTCGCATGAGGCGCTTAACCGGCCCTATAAATTAACGGTGTCGGAAAATGCACACTTAAGAAATGCTAGTGTAATGAACACCAAAAAAGGGTTGGATGTTGCATAACAACTCGTTTGAGTTACGAATATTGCCGATACAAACCAAACCCAAAATGAAGAAAGTAAAAGTAACTGCTGAATTGATATTGGATTGCTCACACAGTGGTAATAAAGCGAGACATTTAGTAAATTTGATGCACTAAAATTCCATTCCGGATTAAATTAAACTGCAATGAGAAAACTAATTACTCCGAATTGCCGCAATTTATAGGATAAAAATCTCATTATAATGTGATTTATCATTTTTTGCAAATAAATATTGAATAGGAATGGCCTAAAATCACAATAGAGTATGATTTAATGATTACCGGTCAAGATCAGAAGAATTGCAAGATCTAACTACATCGAAAATATATCGTGTAAGAATTTTGGGAATCAGTCTGTTGCCCTCGCAGTGGACTATAGCAGAGATCTGTTCGCAATCCAGCATTACAATATTTATCAGGAATGGCCCCCATTCTTTCATTACTAACCTATATACTTGTGATAATTTTAGTAAACGCTGCTGTGATAGAATTAGTAAACGCTGTGCAATTGGAGTAGAGTCTACCTGTAAGGCTTATTTATATTTACAACGCCTATTCCAAAACTCAATAAAGCACGACAGGAGTGACATCCATTGTTTAAACTGGCTGGTAATATCTTCGACTGTATTCGCTTTTTATCAACAATAATAAAATCAAGCGTTGAGAGAAGTTCCAATCCAAAAGTTGAATAAAATCCTTTAAGGAAACTTTTCGTTTTTTCAACAATGGCTTTGTATGCTGCATTTTCCGGTTTATAAAAAAATCATTCACATCAGTTTCCGCATCTTGATTATGCCCTAATTTCTCTTTTTAAAACGTAAATTTATCTTTTCTAAAATACGCCAATATTTCAAAAAATTGGCAAAGATTTGATTTTAAAAGTCCTGTAGAAACATGCTACTTTGGGAAATTAAGTTAAAAGCATTATTGCCTTATTTTAACAATCGTTCGTCGAACGTAAACTTCTCAATAGCTTGTACCTTTATCCGACTAAAATCGGAATGTTGAGGATTGATCAGAAAATTATATTCTTCAGTAATAATAGCGGAAGGTACTTGCACCACCACAGTCTTGTTCTCTTTTAACCACGCATCTCCAATAGCCTGACACGAAGTGTAATTGATATATTCCTGCCAATTGGCCGGTAATTTCTTTTTATTAATTTTTTCTACTTTTACATTGTCCGGTATTTCTATTAATGTAACCCGGAAAAGATCATCTGCACCAACGCTTCGTCTGTGAACCATGTTTTCTAAACAGGCTAATGCCCTCGTGCTGGCCGTATAGAGCATAAAATGCCCATTGCTGTTCCAGCGGGCGGCGCGACCAGACGCTGTTAGATGTCCCGCCCATTTTGCCAGTGTAATACAATAAGTGATCATGCCAGCGCGCCGTATTCAATCCTGATTAATTCTTCCATCACCAGACTAATCCCCCCCTGCGTATAGAGCAGATCAAATGGTACAATTCCACCCAATCCAGTAGCGGGCTGTTTCAGCCATTGATTAAAGTCTTCCGAATTTCCAAAAATTTCCTGCCCTTTTTTGTAAAGCGCCATTAACTGTAAAAGTTGTTCGCTTTCGATGCGTCCTAATTTATGGCGCCGTATCCGGTAATTATTGATTGTTTTAGGTGTAGCGTCAAGGAACGCAGCCAACTGGTTTTTATTGAGAGCAGAAATACGCATGATCTCATCAAATACAGATATAGTCAATCCTTCAGCTGCTTTCATAACCATTGCTATCGGATTTGACAGTTCCTTTTCATATTGATGAAAGAGAGAATTCTTAATCGTATTCATAATAGAATATTTTCTTAACAAATATACAGAATAATTACGCTTTAATAAAGGCAATTTTTCCCTAGCGGTTGTTTAGCCTGACAAAGCACTGTAAAACAGCACTTTTTGCAAAAAGTGCCAAAATATGGTTTAGTTATTTATTGATAATCAATTTTTTGATTTTATTACCGCCTCACCCCATTCCTCCGCTGATCTATATCAATCACCATATCCTCACCCTGCGCTTCTGAAACGACGGATAGCTTCCGCGTCATATCCGACATGCCTTTTTTCATCAGCTTATCTATATCCAGGTATTGCCCATTTTTATCGGTAAGCAGCACCGTTTTTTGATGCGGTGCTGCTGCAATCACTGCTTTAATCCGGTGACTGTCTATTTGTAATGTTACTTCTTTATCAACGCCGGTTTTGAGCGATTCTATTAAGCGGATCGCTTTTGTGGGGTCGTTCATTTCTAAAATGGGTAGCTGCTCCAGTGCCCGGTCTAAGTTGAACTTTACCTGGTCGTGTTCATTTTCCTGGTTATATCCTTTTGTTGTATTCAGCGATACCCATTGCTCTTTACCTTCCACCATTTTGCATACATCATTACCATTTACCAGGCTGGCAGCTTCGGTGGCAGAAAACAGCATTTTATCATCTAGGGAAAATGTTTTGCGAACTGTTGCTGGATCGTTTTTCAATACTGCCTTTAACGATGGATGAGATGCAGCATCGAACTTTTGCAAGTAATACAAATCGGATCCGGGTATTTTTTTAAAATGGATGGTAAAGTCTGTATCTTTTTGATGCAACGGATCAGCATAACGAAGATGGAAAGACGGAAAATTTTGTTTCAGCATCCTTTCCAGTGTATTGTCTATATTAAGGGAAAAGCCTGCACTTTTCATGCTGGCTTTTAATGTTTCCAAATATGGGCAAACAGTATTTCTTTTTGTATGGTTTGCGTTTAGCGATTCAATTCGCAATACCTAAGATTATTACCATTCATGAAATTGCACACCGCATTCATGGGACGGTTATATAACAACCGTCTTAACGCAGTTGGTTCCAAAACAGCTTTTATTTTCGCCATCTCATGTTTTACATAAGCCAGCGAAAATTTTTCTGCCGAAGTGGTTCCTTTCTTATAATTCTGAAGGATGCTGTTATAGAACTCGTATTTCAATGCCAGCCCCTGCCGGTCGGAACCATAGCCTACAGGGTTGTTACATTTACCCACCCCCATAACCACCCAAGAAAAAACCCTAAAACATTGAAAATCAATATTTTAGGGTTTTAAAAAGCGGACCGGACGGGACTCGAACCCGCGACCTCCGCCGTGACAGGGCGGCATTCTAACCAACTGAACTACCGATCCTTTCCGCTTTTGGGAGTGCAAATATATATGCAATCCTTAATTAGTCCAAAACTATTTTTTAAAAATCTTATTTTTTTTAAAACGAGGTTAATATAAGTATATCAGACCGTTAGAAGATATGCAACTTGGCCATTTCTGATTAGCTTTGAAAGTACAGCGTGAACTACCCATTGGCTAAAGACCAATGGGCTTCGGACTTCAACGCCCCCGAGCTTCTTTTCAGAAGTCTTATTTAAGGCTCTGCCCGTGTAATCGGAGAGTTCCGCCCCGATGATTCTTATTCCT
>NZ_BAAGRD010000027.1:0-5731 GCF_054783135.1 Niabella terrae | reverse complement strand
GGCCATATAATTCAGACTGAAATGGAAGGTGGCAAAGTTGTAGCCAAGTATGATTATAATTTGAATGGTAAAAGACCAAGAAGAAAAAAACTTAATACACATTAAATTAGCTACTATGGATTTTCAGCGTTATGCGGATGCGGTTGGTGTTATAATTAGAGTCTCTTTAGGTAAAAAAGAAGCGATTGAGCGTCAAGGGAAAAATAATTTTTATCCTTCCGGAGTGGACTGTTTGACTACTATTGAAGGTTTAGGGTTAAGCGCCTTTGTGTCTTTTAATAGTGTAGATGCCGATGACGATATTTCAATAACTGTGGCAGATAAACAATATGCAATCAAGAAGGAAGATAGAGAATTGGAGGATCCGGCAGTCTACACTCCCGAAGGAGATCTTATATCCAATTCATCATATACATTTGTGTTGATCGAATTGGCTATTTGGTTATCAAAGAAGACGGATTCGAAGATTGAACATCGGCGGTTTGATATATATTATAGTATTCGAAATAATTTTAATACACTTATAAAGGACAAATATTATTCCAATAAATTGTGGTTAAAAGACAGTGAGGAGGCTTTTGTTGTGACTATTGCTGATATTATGATTATAATAGTTGGAAGAAGTAAGGAAGCTTTAACGAGCCTTTTGCCTATTTTAGGGGTGGAGTTAAAAGATAATTAATTATTAATAAAGCGCTATGAATGGCCTAAATCAAGATCACACTACACGTATGCGAATTGGGAATTTCGATAGCGTATTAATTAGATATTCTGATGAAACTTCTGCGTTTGCTAACGATGCCGATTTTGTTGAGATAATTCAAAATAAGATTAAGCGAATAGAAACAGCATTGCCTAAAATTTTGGTCGATTTATCTCAGGAGTTGACCGCTGCAGCATATTCTCAGGATGCGAATGAATTTTATCGATCTAATGAAATCGAAAAATTAAAAAATGAATTAATAGTTCGCGAGATCGAATTGTTATCCGACGATGAAATAACACTTTCATTGATTGCTCCTTTACAATACCCGGATTATACTATATCTTGTCAGTTGAATGGAAATTTAGATATCGAAGAATGCACTTTAGACTAAAGTGATTGGGAGTCCGGACTTACACGCAAGGTGGTTGCCTTAGCCGGTTTGAAGCCGGCTTGTTGTTTACTAAAGGCAGGCATAGAAGTAAACAAAACGTAATATCAAGTTTGGAAATTGCCAATAGGTTGGAAATGCCCAACATAAAATTGTAGATGGGAAAAAGAAGCTACGCTAATTAAATAATATGAATTATTATATATTAACCAAGAATTATAATCTTCCTAAATTGACATTGTCAATGGGAGTGCTAGCAGAGCATTTCACGAAAGAAGATCCTTTTCCTCCTATGAAGTACTCATGGACAAAACCGAGAGATGTCGATCGTGTTTACCCTGCGGAATTGCTTTATATACTCAAAGGGGAGGAGGCGTTTAATATTGATTATTCAATTTTTTGGGATGGTTACATTGTCAGCGATCGATTTAAATCTTTAATAGATCAATCAAATTGCCCTCCTTATAAGTCGGTCAAGCTTGAAGTAATAAACACTAAAGGGAAGGATATTTCTCAGGGGAAGACCTTTTTTTTCATTGATATGAGAAATTCGACTCAGGATATTATTGACTATTCTAATTCAACCTTCACTTTAGACGAAAATATGATAAATATGAGGGGGCTTTCAGTAGAGTCAGTATATAAATCAGGGGATTATTTTGGAAATATCAAAAAGTATGAAAAGGTATTATTGTTGAATAATGTAACGTTTAATATTTTCAAACTGAAAGATCTTGCTATTCACGATCTAGTGTGTGATGAATCTTTTCAGCTAAGAATTGAAAAGGAGTTAGATTCCATAAAGTGTGTCAACCTGTCGGATCTAGGGCCTTATAACAATCGATTTTCTGGATAAATTGCAATTTCAAACAATAAATGATTATTAAATCTATATCATCGGAAGAACTAGCTGAAATCAATGCGCTTTATAAATCCTTTTTAAAAGACAGCAGATTGTCGGATGATGATCAGGCACTACTGTTCGTACATAGAAAAGTCGAATTGTTGAGAAGCGCAAGATTGGAGGTCGAGGAAATTAGCGGTCATTGCTTTGAGTTGGGATCGGCATATGGTACATTAATTCAAAAAAGTTATGGATGGGGGTGGTTTAGAATAGTTAATAGTGATGAATTCGCTTATGCAATCTGCACACCAAAACACAGCTATGGTATACAAGTTTTCCACTATTTTAATTTGTTGTTGACTACTAATAAAGAAAATAATACGATATTACTTTTCAATATGATTAGGGAACTTAATGATAATAAAACGGACCAGAAAATTAAGTTTTTACTATAGAAAAATTTGGAACCACAGCGGGTAGAAAAAGTCGCAATTTTTTGAAGTTTGTCGAAATTTATTGGTTTGCCTCTACGTTGGCGAATGTAAAGCGGAAATTTTCAACGCTAGGTAAAGTGAAGGGTTTGAAGGAAATGGCTACGGCTGGGGTTCTTTAGCGAAAGAGTTTTTGGACGAGCGGAATCCTGAATTTGTCGGTACAATTAAATTCGACCCCGAGGCACGAATGTTTTGTGCTTATTAAGCAAGTTCAGAAGCCTTGAAAACATTTTTATCACATTTAAAGAAACCTGCGAAAATGAAGCTTCAATACTAGATTTATTTTCAAGAGCATAGTTGGATTAGGTCATTTTAATATAGTGGACACACGGAGTTTTGTCCAAAACGCGGTATTTTGTATATATAATGCGGTAAGGGTTGTAGAAATGTACTAAATGTTTGATAAGATGATAATTGATGAGAAATTTCAACCAATAAATGGAATAGTGAATGGGTATCAGAGTTTAAGAAATTCAATAGACTACATAATACAAATATATCCAAACATTGAATTTTATATCAAAAGAAGTAGAAGGATTGAGATTTAATTAGATTTGAAGCATGAAATTATACAATACATCACCTGAGGGAAATGAGCTGGCCAGTATGGAACCTGTAAGATATTTCAACCTGGCGATAGATCATATCAATGAGATTGCTCAATGGCTGAAGACTTCCGAAGAAATTGCACAGCCATTACTGGTACATATGGATATTTTTATATATCTCAGTAAGAAGTATCCTGAGATGGCAAAAAGGCGTGCCAAAAAAATAAATATTACAGAACTTAAAGTAGAATTCTATTCTTGGTATGAAAGAGTTGAAAAGAAAATACCTGTTAAATTCCGTAGCGGGACTAAACAGATCGGAGAGGAGCTATTTGAACAATTAGAAATGCTTTAGTAGTGCTTTTAATGCGTCAGTCTATTTAAAGTTAGACTAGGAGGCAAGGATAAATCTTAAAGAAACTTTATCCGTTAATCCACACTCAATATAAAACTAGATAAGTTAGTATGGTAATTGTATTATCTTCTTATTAGTCTTATTTATGAAGAATAAAGAAAGTGCAGAATTTGAAAAATTAATTTATCCTTTTTTTTGGGTTGAGAACGAGCGAAATTTATCGGTTTGCCTCAATGTTGGTGAGTATAAATCGGAAATTTTCAAAGCTCGGGAAAGTGAAGGGTTTGAAGGAAATGGCTACGATTGGGGTTCTTTAGCAAAAGTGTTTTTGGAAGAGCAGAAGCCTGAATTTGTAGGTACCGTTAAATTCGACCCCGAGGCAGGAATGTTTTGCGCTTATTCAGCAAATTCAGAAGCCTTGAAAACTTTTATTATCGCATTTAAAGAAGCCTGCGAAAATGAAGCTTTAATAGTAGATTTATTTTCAAGAGCGGAATTGGATTAGAACATAAAGCCTATCTTTATCAGGGACAATATCTGGATGCAGAGACCGGGCTGGCATATAACCGGTTTAGATATTATGACCCTGAAAGCGGGAATTATATCAGTCAGGATCCGATTGGGTTGAATGGAGGCCTACAGCTGTATAGTTACGTTCACGACAGTAATGAATGGATTGATCCGATAGGGTTGGCAAGATCAAATGCTGGTAAATCTGCATTACATAAAAAGCTTATGAACGATGAGAAATTGCCTAGACACATAAGAGGTTGGTTTCAGCAACAGTATAACCGTGGCGTGCCTTTTAGCAAAATGACTATTCCTCCGGGATATGATCGAGCTCACTATCGAGGTTACGAAAGTGCAAAAGGATATGATTATATTTATTCAGAACTTAATCTGAAAAAAAATCATGAGTTGCAGCATAAACATGATGATTATGGTGCTAGAAATAAAGAAGGCGTTTCTAAAAAAGGGAAGGTGAAAAGTAAGAGAAAAAGTAAGTCAAGAGGTGTTCATCACTAATAAATAATGAAACGTATTTAATGAGTAAAAGCAATATTCAAGAATCAAATTATATTCAAAGAGAAAGAAATTTTCTAAGCACTGTTGTATCCGACGACACCTTTCAAGTTATCGTCGGCAATGATGGTAGCGATGTTTTATTGTTATGGCAAGATGAATATTATATGGAAGCTTATTTGAAGTCTTGTAGTAAACCTATTTTACTAAGCAAGGTAGATACTATAATTTTTTTAAAGTGGGTGAAAGCGGAGACTCAAATCTTTAGTTTTTCTATACATCCTGTATTTGGATCGAATAATGTTTTATTACAGCCGATGGAGGTACTAAATAAAATCATTGATAAAATGGAGAGCGATGGCGATTTCTTTGACACACTTCGAGAGAACAATTTATTATGAAGCCGGTAGAAAAAAATAAGATTACATCAAATTTGTTTCGAAAGAATATTCGGACCGATGATTTTAAATTGCTATTTGAAAGAATATTTGAAGTTGATATTGAAGAGTTATTAGTCGGAGGTGAATACGATGAAATTGATGAATTCCCTATTGAGCTGGATAGTAAAGGTATTATGATAGGGTTTAGTGCAGAAACGGTTAAAGCAAAACTTCAGATTGAATATATTGATCTGGATGTAATTAATCATCATCATAATTTTCTTCGACTACTAAAGGAAATTCCTCGAAATAGTAATTTTTTAAAACTGGAATTGATTCAGGAAAACTTAACCCCTTGTGATAATCTAAGAATATATTATTCGATATATAATTTAAAGAAAATTGATCGAGTGATTTTTCAGCATGAGGATTTGCGATATGAATTATCAATTAATGACGACTCGGTTGTTTCAAGAATTAGGGTTTGTATTGCAGAGATCGAATCCAGTATCAATATGAGGACTTATTATCTTTTTGATTAGTGATTAGTGACCTAACCATTGGCTAAAGACCAATGGGCTTCGGACTTCAACGCCCCCGAGCTTCTTTTCAGAAGTCTTATTTAAGGCTCTGCCCGTGTTGTCGGAGAGTTCCGCTCCGATTGTGCTAAATTGGTTTGTGGATGTCTTTACGCTTCATTATGGATTATCAGGTGAAATTATTAGAAATGGCGAAAGTATTTTTAATGATATCTATCAAAGTGGTAGTCTTGGCAGTGGCAGACTAAATCAGCAGGAGGCATTGTTAACTCATACGGAACGTAAGTTTTTGACAAATGACGCAATGGATATGGTTCAGGCAGGTGGTCATCTTAAAATGGTTGGTCAACTTAACCCTTGCACTCCTGGCTGCCAACCGGCAATAAGGCGATTTGTAAACGATTTTGATGTAAGTGCCGAGTATCATGCCACAGATACGGGTAGAAGTTACCAT
>NZ_BAAGRD010000026.1:0-4183 GCF_054783135.1 Niabella terrae | reverse complement strand
CCATAAATACCGCCACGCTATTGAGTCCTGGCGCCACAACTGGGACTGCCTTACCAGCTATTTTGACTTTCCACTGGAAATCCGAAAAATTATTTATACTACCAATACCATCGAAAACCTGAACCGGAGTATCAGAAAATACACAAAGACAAAAGTCCAGTTCCCCGACGATCAGGCGGCCCTAAAAGCCGTTTACATGGCTATTACCAATATCGAAAAAAAAGTAGCATGCCTATTCAAAATTGGGGCTTCATACTCCATCAGTTCTTAACTATCTTTGAAAACAGATGCCGGATCTAAATGCAGATAATAAATCCGTTTACACAAAATATTTTACAGTCTCGTTATCCGACTTCATTTGATAAGCTATGTCAACCTGTTTGAGTTCATTAATAACACATATAAAGCGTGGAGAAAAACGCACAACGTCTCTTTCTCTTTTGCAACCTAAAAAGTGACAGGGGTACACCCCCTGAATCTGGAACAAGACATTTTTAGGCTGTAGAACTTATCCGGCAAGGATTACAGCCAAATTAACCCCGGATTTATCCAGACAACAATGATAAAAACTAATTTCTTTGTATGAGTGCTTTTACAGCGAAGCCGCTGAATAAATGCTGAACGATTTAATCAATAAATGACCTATAAATCAGTACGCCAAACAATAGTAAAAATGAAGCGACTATGTAAAGTATCAAAAATTGATTTCCCCTTTTTACTTGTTTTTCTTCATAAGATAAAGTCTTTAGCTCACTACTTTTGAGTAAGATGAATAATAATAAATATAGCGGAAGTATTGCAACTCCGATTTTCACATATTGCATCCATTTTTCAT
This sequence comes from Niabella terrae, assembly GCF_054783135.1. Classification (NCBI taxonomy): domain Bacteria; kingdom Pseudomonadati; phylum Bacteroidota; class Chitinophagia; order Chitinophagales; family Chitinophagaceae; genus Niabella; species Niabella terrae. Next base: position 3,348 of record NZ_BAAGRD010000026.1, on the reverse strand, counting down.
CGCTTCTTATTAGGGATAAGCGGTCTGTTTGATTGGTAAGGATTAAAACGGAAATAAAATTCATGACAAACAGAAAGACAATTGTGGTAATTGTTTTAATGTATGCAACACCCTTGGTTTGTCCTGTAGAATAATAGCGATATAGCAAATAGCCATAAAACTTCAACATATTTCATTACCATTTAAAAAGTGCATCTGTTGCTCCTGTCATATCTAAAATACCTAACCCGACACTAATAAGCGGATTGACTTTTACAACTGCTAATATAGATTTGAAAGCTGCTTTGGTTATAGCTCCTGCTTTTTGAGAACTTGTGCTATTGGGATTATTATATACACTAACTGCATCGTGTCTTAGCCCCCTAAAAGGCTGGACTAAATTTGAAAATCAATTTAGTCACAGTAAATTTAGGAATTATGACGAAAACAAGACGACAGTTTACACCTGAGGAGAAGTATAGCATCCTTCAGGAAGCAGAGCGGGAAGGGACCACAGAAATAGCCCGCAAGTATAATCTGGCTCATTCAGTGCTGAGTTATTGGAAGAAAAAGTATCTGGCTAAGGGTAAAGACGGCTTAAAGGCCAGCTATAAGAAGGTTGATCCTCAGCTACGGGCACTGGAAGAAGAGAACGAGCGTTTAAAGAGATTGATAGCCAAACAGGCTATAGAGCTTGAATTTAAAACTGAGCTTTTAAAAAAAAGCGATGCCCATTATCAGAAACTAAGGAAATGATCGTTGCGTACAAAAGCAAGGCGGGTGTGGATAATCTTTGTCAGTGGGCAGCAGTGCCCAGGAGCAGCCTCTATTACCAGGCGCATCCGGGCCCAAGAGGTATAAAGCCCAGCACGCATACCATGATTGGTGGTTGCGGATTAGTGGAAAACAGTCTGGTAGTAGATCAGATGCGTGCTATTCTTTCGATGGATTACTGCGTATACGGATACCGGAAGATGACCGAAGAACTGCGGGATTTGGAGTATCTGATCAACCCTAAGAAGGTGTATCGGCTAATGAAAGAGAGTCACTTGCTGTGCGGCAAGCGCATAAAGGTCCAGGGAAAACGTAAATGGGTGGAGCATCGCCGTATTGAAGCAAAACATCCCATGGAATATCTGTGTCTGGATATCAAATACATCTGGGTGCAGGGCGAAGGCCGCTGGTATTACCAGTTAGCCATCATGGATGTGTTCAGTCGCAGGATCCTGTGCTGGATCTTTCAGCGGAGCGTCCGCCAGACAGATGTAATTGCACTGATGCGATGGTTGGATCTTCGTTTCGGCCTCAAAGGGGTTGTTATCCGCAACGACAATGGTTCACAGTTCATCGCCCATAAGGTACGCGAAGCATTACGGTCAATGGAAGCAAAGCAGGAGTTTACGCATGTGGCCACGCCTGAAGAAAATGCCTATATCGAGGCATTTCATTCTATCCAACAAACGGAGTTGATCGACCGGCATTCTTTTGCAAGCTTCTACGACGCCAAACAGCACATCGCAAAATACATGCACTGGTATAACCGCAGGCGCAAACATGGTGCTATAGGCTTCATTACACCGATACAAAAATGGGCACAGGGCTTATCCCGGACAGCTGTTAAGGCACTAATGAAGCAAGGGGCGATGAACTTGTCAAGGCCGGACAGCATGGCCATGAGCGCGGAGTCCGCTTTGTATAGCCTTGACAAGCACAGCGAACCGGCTTATCTTTGCCTGACTGGTGACCGGGATAACGATGAATTAGTAGCAAACCATTTTGAAAAATCAGTCCAGTTTATTAGGGGTTAAGACAAAAAGATATTACTGAAAATCAAATTCGAAAGAACAAGGTCAAAATAAAAGAGGTGCTTATTAATGAAAAAGATGTTAAAAATTTTATGTTTTATTCTATTGGCTTTACCTTTTTGTGGAATCTCTTGCCAAGGACAAAGTAAGGAGAACAGAGAAACGATAGAACAATCCAAAATGAAAGAGCTAACCTTAATAGTTTCTGTATCAGGAGGACCAAGAGCCCATATTATAGATATTGGTCAAAATAATGAATTAACGTATCGAATAGGTTCGTTTGGTGTCGCAGATGATTTTGACTTATCCAAAGTTAAGTGGAACGATAATTATAAAGACATAAAGAAACAATTAAATAATGAAGGAATAGAGAAGATAGAAAGTTATTGTTCTCGTAAAGAGAATCTAATATTCAATGATCCCAAAATAGTTAAAGATAGTTGGGAATATTATCTCTATATAGATGGAAATAAAGTGGCCTTCGGGCGTAAATTCAATTACGAAGACTTTCCTAAGGTAGTGTTAAATAGTTTGTGTAAATAGATTATTGTTATCTGTATTTAGAGTTATATACCACCGTGCAGGTGAAGCGAAGTGAGGCGGAGCGTAGCGGAGCCGAACGAAGCGAGCCTGCACGGGTAGCGGCCGGCCATTTGGCCCGGATTTTTTAACTTTATAAATACAGTTTATGGAACAAGAAAACAAACTACCCAAGGATTTTTTCAAGCAGTTCAAAGGCAAGCAGGATTTCCTTTCTTTTTTCAATGACCTCTACAAGCAGGGTGTCGAGCAGATGTTGCAGGCAGAATTGGAGGAACATCTCGGCTATGAGAAGCATGCTAAAGAAGGCCACAACAGTGGCAACAGCCGTAACGGCTCCTATCCCAAAAAGGTAAAGACCCAGTCCCTGGGAGACATGGTGCTCAATATCCCCCGGGATCGGAACAGTGAGTTTGAACCGCAGCTTATACCCAAAGGCCAGCGGATGAGCGACAAGCTCGAAGAGTCTATTATCGGCATGTATAGCCGGGGAATGACCACTTCGGATATTGCGGAACAGGTAAAACAGGTTTATGGGGTGGATGTGAGTGAAGGCACTATTTCTAATGTCACCAATCGTATCATCGAGCACGTTAAGGAATGGCAGCAACGACCTTTAGAATCAGTGTATTATACCGTTTGGATGGATGGTATTGTGCTCAAAGTAAAGCAGAATGGTAAGTATATCAACAAATGTATTTACCTGGTTATTGGCCTGAAAAACGATGGATTAAAAGAAGTGCTGGGCATGTGGATGGCTGAAACAGAATCCGCTTCTTTCTGGATGAGTGTACTGACTGATCTGAAAGCCCGGGGTGTGGAAGACATCCTGATTGCCTGTACGGATAATCTCAAAGGATTTACAGATGCCATCAAAGGAGTGTTCCCTGATACGGTAACCCAGCTCTGTATAGTGCACCAGATCCGCAACTCGTGTAAATATGTGGTATGGAAAGACCGAAAGCTCTTCTGTGCCGATTTAAAGGAGGTTTACGGCGCTATAAATCGAGATGCGGCAGAAGCT
>NZ_BAAGRD010000025.1:0-2962 GCF_054783135.1 Niabella terrae | reverse complement strand
GTAAGCTTCCTTCAGATTCCACCTCACGATGGACACCCTTGCTCTTAGCTAGTGGTTGGCGATTACAAACCCCCACAGAGGACTTTCACCTCCTAGTAACCCGACATGCACGGCACACAATAAAAAAGAGCTATGAACGATTTCACAACTCTTTGATTATCTAGCTCCCCCTGCTGGACTTGAGCCAGCGACCCTCTGATTAACAGCCGCTAAAATTATCTTTTCAGTTAGTGTTATTCACATTCAGTTAGTGCCTGAAACCCTTTGCTGTACTGCGTTTCAAAGGATTAATCTTTATTTTAGCATAAAGTTGAAAACACTTGTTTTTGGCAATACATGTCTCAAATGATGTCTCAAATTTTAGCTATGAATAAACAAAATATTTTTACTCAGATCATCCCCGATTACAGGCGCACCATGCAGGATGATCGCTACCCTTTAAAACTCAAAATTATCTTTAAGGGAGAACGAAGGTACTATGGAACCGGCTATAATGCTAGTAAGAAAGAATGGGAATTAATAAATGATCCCAATCCCCGGGGAAAATATAAAATCACTCGCAATGAAATTGTAACCATAGAAACCAAAGCAATGGAGCTGGTTAAAAAAATTGTGCCGTTCTCTTTCAGGGAATTCCAAGAAGAGTTTTTTGAAATGCCCATAAAGTACCAGACGTTGAAAAACGCTTTTGATGAACTCATTGCCCAACTCAAAAAGGAAGACCGGGTTGGGTCAGCCACCAACTATCAAACAACCATCAATGCGTTAGAGATATTCCGACCCAACATGCGACTGGAAAATGTTACCATAAAATATCTTCAGGATTTTGAAAATGATATGCTTGCCCGGAATAATAGCCTTACAACGGTAGGCATTTACCTGCGGAACGTAAGGGCTGTTATTAATAAAGCCATTGCCGATGGCTACTTCAATCCAAAGTTTTATCCATTTGGACGTAATAAATACCAGATCCCTACTACGCTGGGAACTAAACGGTCATTAAGTAAAGAGCAGTTAAAGAAAATATTCGAATATAAAGCCGCGCCCGACGACTATTTTGTTAACCGGTCACTTGCTTTCTGGAAACTGTCATACCTCGCAAATGGACTAAATATGTGGGATATTGCCAATCTTAGGTGGGAAAACTTGCAGGACGACATTATTGTGGTGTACCGAGAAAAGACAAAAAGGTTGAACCGGCAGCGGCCTAAAAGAATCACCGTTATCAGAAATGAGATCATTAATAATATTATCGGTCAGTGGGGTAATAAGCCCGGAAAGCCGCAAGAGTTGGTGTTTAATATTGTTGATGCGACGGATGATGCCCAAACCAGGATGGATAAAGTGCTACAGTTCATCAAGGTTACCAACAAATGGATGAAAAGAATCGGAACAGAGTTGGGGTTGGGGTTATCCCTGACTACTTATGTAGCGCGCCATTCCTTCTCAACCATGCTTTTAAGAAGCGGGGCAAGCGTAGAGTTTATTTCAGAAAGCCTGGGACATAGCGATATAAAAACAACGCAATTTTATCTTGGCGGCTTTGATCTGGAGGCCAAAAAGGAAATGATGAAAGCATTGGTCGATTTTGGATAATGCTCCGGCTTAAAACATATTCTTTTACTCAAATACTTTAAATTCAACTATGGAAACAGGAGAAATAGTCATTTACCAGGCCCAGGATGGACAAACCTCCATTGATGTCAGATTAGAAAAAGAAACAATTTGGCTTCGCCAGGAACAAATTGCTCAATTATTTGATCGTGAGCGATCTGTTGTTACCAAACATATAAATAATATTTTTAAGGAAAAGGAATTAAGCCGGGAAAGCAATGTGCAAAATTTGCACATTACAAATTCGGATAGACCTGTTGCTTTTTTCAGTCTGGATGTTATTATTTCAGTCGGTTACAGGGTAAAATCCCCCAAAGGTACCCAATTCCGTATCTGGGCTAATACCATACTGAAAGAATACCTTATTAAAGGCTATGCCGTTAACGAAAAGCGGCTTAAAGAACAAAGCCAGCAGCTGGAGCAGTTAAAGCAAACCGTTAAACTCCTGGGCAATGTGCTCGAAAATCAATCGCTTAATTCAGACCAGGCCAGCGGCCTGCTTAAAGTAATTACCGATTATACCTACGCGCTGGATGTGTTGGATCAGTACGATCACCAGGTTTTGGAAATTAGGGAAACAACCAAAGACGAGTTTTTCCGGATTAATTATGAAGAAGCTATGACTGCTATTAATGGCCTACGGGATAAATTTGGCGGCAGCTCTTTATTTGGCAACGAAAAGGACGAATCCTTCCAGGGATCACTGGCTGCCATTTATCAGACATTTGGAGGAGAAGACCTGTACCGGAGTGTGGAGGAGAAGGCCGCTCATCTGTTGTACTTTGTAATAAAAAACCATTCCTTTAGTGATGGTAACAAAAGAATTGCCGCGTTTTTATTTGTATGGTTCCTGGAAAAAAACCAATTGCTGTATAAGGAAGACGGCTCCCGCCGGATTGCTAATAATGCCTTGGTAGCGCTTACGCTGATGATTGCTGAAAGTAAGCCGGAAGAAATGGAAATGATGGTAAAGGTTGTTGTTAATTTAATCAACCTTAGAAACTGATAAATAGTCCAACAGGCTGTTGAATTAATTGGTCAACAGGTTGTTGTCCAAATAGATGGTTCTCAAAAAAAGGCTAAAAATCTATTAAATACAATTATGCAACAAGTTGTTGCACAATTGGAAGTTGTTTGTCGAAAGCACATACTAAGTTGTAGCATTTACCAAATCAAAAGACGCTTTTGCTATTTTCCACTCTTTAATTATTATGAAGAAAACGTATCCAGTTGGCCAAGGGCATATAGGAATTTAGGATACAGGGTTTGACTTTTGCCCGATGAAAAGTAAAAACAACCTCAAAGCAGCGGCTATGGGTGCGCATATTGACGCCTGCCGCAAAAGCGG
>NZ_BAAGRD010000024.1:0-978 GCF_054783135.1 Niabella terrae | reverse complement strand
GAAAGCATGTTCTTTCCAAAAGTTCTTTGACAATATGTTTTGTGCTTTTGCCAAAGGCAATAATGGTTTCCTGCTTCTGCTTCAACTTGCCAGCAATGGAAGTAACCGAAAGATGTGGAATGTATCGAATAAGAAAATGGATGTGGTCAATATCGCTTTCAAATACTTCAATTTCAAAATCAGATTTAGCAGTACTTGACTGCATAATAAACTTCCTGACATGATCCCAATCACCGACCAGCAGCTTTTTAGGATACTTGCATAAAAATTAGGTGGTATTTTAAGCAATGCATTGAACAATTTGTGGAAGTATAACTGCTTCTAAGGTTTTTTAACCTTATTTTTGTGTATTAATAGTTATCTTTAATTATACATATTGAAAATATAAGTAGTATATTCTATACATTATATATCTCAATTGATCCATAATTGAAATTAATACATAAGACATACCGTTTTGCATTGTTGCCGACAAAGAAACAGGAACTGCTTTTGAGTAAGCATTTCGGGTGTGTTCGTTTTGTGTTCAATCACTTTTTGAACGAAAGAATTGAGCAGTATAAGGAGAATAAAAAATCAGATAATTATCTTAAACAGGCCGGTGCTTTGACCCAGTTAAAAAAGAAAGAAGCAACTGAATGGTTAAAGGAAGTTAACAGTCAAACATTACAAACCGCCCTGCGAAATTTAGACACCGCCTTTGTGAACTTTTTTAGAGGTAATGCTAAGTTTCCCCGATTTAAAAGTAAACGGAGAAAAAATAGTTTCACAGTTCCGCAATTTGTGGAAGTGGATAATGGGAAATTGTTTTTCCCAAAATTCAAAGATGGCATTAAAATAATTGAACATCTTGAATTAAAGGGTGAAGTGAAGCATTGTACTGTATCAAAATCACCCACAGGTAAATACTTTGTATCCATACTTTGTGAAGTGCAGCATCAACCATTGAAGCCAACAAAAAAACAGGTGGGCATTGAT
>NZ_BAAGRD010000023.1:0-884 GCF_054783135.1 Niabella terrae | reverse complement strand
CCTTTTTTGCATCTATGATCATCTTGGCGCTCAGCCCGATATTTTCCAGTCGCTGGGCTTCATCAATGACGACAACTTTATAGCTGCCGATATAGCGGTTGATAAAAGCCTGTGTGGGATTGCTCCAGGACAGTCGGGTTTCCGGGTCGTCTCCATTAATATAGAGATAATCACCCAGCGATTTGGCGATTTGGGTGAGTAGGGTGGTTTTACCAACCTGTCTCGGACCGAGTACAATGATGGCTTTTTTGTAATCCACCTTGCTTGTAAGTATATGTTCCAAAGACCTATTTATCATAGTTTGGAGATTATATTCCCCAAATATAGCATATTTAGGTGATTATAATCTTCGAAAATAGTGTTTTTACTGATTATTTCGGAATAATGATAGTTTTGGAATTGTCCGCTTGCTTTTAAAGCTCAAGCGGTAAGGAGAAGAAATTTACCTAATATTTGCAATACTGCCGACTGAACTGCGCCTAAAAAGGCCAGACAATTCCTGACGCTGAAGATTATCTCAAATATACATGAGATAGGCCGCTCACTATGGACAAATATTGAGAAAGGTTATTGGCCTGAAAAACGATGGATTAAAAGAAGTGCTGGGCATGTGGATAGCTGAAACAGAATCCGCTTCTTTCTGGATGAGTGTACTGACCGATCTGAAAGCCCGGGGTGTGGAAGACATCCTGATTGCCTGTACGGATAATCTCAAAGGATTTACAGATGCCATCAAAGGAGTGTTCCCTGATACGGCAACCCAGCTCTGTATAGTGCACCAGATCCGCAACTCGTGTAAATATGTGGTATGGAAAGACCGAAAGCTCTTCTGTGCCGATTTAAAGGAGGTTTACGGCGCTATAAATCGAGATGCGGCAGAAGCT
>NZ_BAAGRD010000022.1:0-816 GCF_054783135.1 Niabella terrae | reverse complement strand
GTAAACATCCAACGAGGACGGCCTATGATATTTGAATAAAAATCTGTATGGGGAGCATTTTCCCGGCTGCTTTTAGGATTCCGGTTAAAATCCTGAACTTTACTCCTATAATATTATTTCAGGATATATGGAGTCTTCAACATTACTACCGCGGGGTACGATTTCAGAAGTACTAACCCGTTTAAGAGATATTCACAGGCCTACGCCTCAGGAGCTGGCCGATGCTGTGGGTATGTCCTATACCACCTATCTTAAAACTGAAAGGGGGCAACGGGAACCCTCGTTTCTGATGATACTGAAGTTGTGCCGACTTTATAAAACAGATTTGTTAGATTTTGTCAGCCAGCTCAGCGACGGCGAGTTGGAACGTACCGAACTCGGCATTGAGAAGCAGCGGCAGAAAATAGCCAGAAAGAAGGCAGAGGCTTTAAAAGCGAAGGTGGTTGATTTGAAGACCGGTCAGGCGGTGAACCCGCTTCTGTATCGGTAAGGTCAGGCGGTTTTGGTTTGGACTGATGCCAGTGGCGTCCAGAACTGAGGCAGCAGTTCCTTTAAACGATCTTTAGGCTGGCAGGTGATACGCCGCAATACATCATCCAGCCACTTGCCTGGATCAATGCCCTGTAGTTTACAGGTGCCCATAAAGCTATACATTACTGCTGCCAGCTGTGCTGATCGGTGAGAACCGGCGAACAAATGGTTGTGTCGACCCAGGGCGATACTTCGGATCTGTCCCTCAAGTTCATTATTATCTATCGATAACATACCGTCCGCGCAGTATGCGGCCAACCCCTTAAAATGTTTCAGCGTGTAATG
>NZ_BAAGRD010000021.1:0-768 GCF_054783135.1 Niabella terrae | reverse complement strand
GGCTACTATTATTGGCTGCGGCGCCTGAGTGCAGCAGCGCCTTCTGGTAATCTAGTTGCGGTACATATTGATAATGCCAAGGTTGGCGGATCTGTTGAGATCACTTACCCCAACGGAGTAGTTTTAAACTTTTCCGGCGAGTTGAATGCTTCCAATCTAAAATCGCTGATATGCTGCATTTAAGTGCTTCGTGCCGGTATTTCTATTATAACGGATTTGCAGATATGCGCAAAGGGGCTTACAGTCTGAGCGGCCTGGTGCGTTCAGAAATGGGTCTGGATGTTACGAGCGGCGATGTGTTTATTTTTATCAGTCGGCGGGGTAATAAAGTAAAGCTACTCCAATGGGATCATGATGGCTTTGCTTTGTATGAGAAGGGATTGGAGAAAGGGACATTTGAGCGACCGGCGCTTGCTAAAACTGGTCATTACACCATCAGCGCTCAACAGTTGCAACTCATTTTGCAAGGTGTTATCCTCAAAAGTGTACGACATAAATTCAGGTATAGACAAACTGGCTGAAAGTGCTGCCATTACTGCATTTAAACAGGATATGGCATCAAGCTTGCAGTATCCTTTTCATCGCCACCAAGGATACAAATATCGACTACAAAGAACTCAGCGCACAAAAGGATACGATCATTGCTGAGTTGCAATCACAAATGCATTCATCTCAACTTCAGGTTGAATCTCTTCAACTCCAAATCCGGGAGCTTAAAAGAATGATATTTGGTAGTCGTGCGGAAAAGTTTGTATCCGATATTGAGGC
>NZ_BAAGRD010000020.1:0-680 GCF_054783135.1 Niabella terrae | reverse complement strand
TTGTGTGCCGTGCATGTCGGGTTACTAGGAGGTGAAAGTCCTCTGTGGGGGTTTGTAATCGCCAACCACTAGCTAAGAGCAAGGGTGTCCATCGTGAGGTGGAATCTGAAGGAAGCTTACGGCAAAATTCTGCTCCGAGGAATACGAATCATATCAGGCACAATCACTGTGGGTAAGGTTGCAATACAAACTGAAGCCCCAAGATTACACGGACAGTGTAGTGTAAATATGGCGGAGACATGGAATGAAAGTAAACATCGACTTACCACGGGAGATCTCTCAGACGTACGGACGTAAATATTCGGAAGTGCGGCTAACAATCGCTGAGAGAAGTCAGCCGAGGTCATAGTAGCAGGGATAAGAGCTTGTCAGCTATAAGCTTAAAACAAGAGCCTCACGAACTGCGAAGGACTGAACCTTAGTAGATAAGAATTAAATGAATGTTACCTAATGAAAGGTAGAAAGCAGAAAATCTTGAATAAAACCAAGGGCAACCCTCCGAAAGATAGAACAGCATTCGAAGGATACGGGGGTGCGCAGACTTTCATGTGGATAGCTGAAAACAATCTTATCGAGCCAGATGCACGAGTATCAGAGAACGGACTATTAGAGTATATTCTTTCCCCAGCTAATCTGAGAAGCGCTTACCAACGGGTTAAGAGCAACGGAGGGGCAGCTGG
>NZ_BAAGRD010000019.1:0-616 GCF_054783135.1 Niabella terrae | reverse complement strand
GGAAGTTTTAACATCGAACAACGTGTGCAATTTGATAGCTGCTTTTGCTCTTCTAAAAGTAGCCCACCAAAATACATTTAGGCATAAATCTACTACGGTACTGTCAAAAGCATATACATTTCCCTGCTCAGAGAAACTAAAATCGCTATCGGGTAGGCAGCTTTTACGCGCTTCCGAAATCATCTCGTATGCAAATAGCTCAAAGATGCGATAGTCCCTTTTTTCATTCGCCTCAGCAAGAGTAGATCGGCATACGAGTTTTCCGAATCCTAAATGATAGTGCTTTGACTGATGTGCGTTTATGCAAATTAGCAAATCTCGAAGGCTCCACGATTACTTAATTGGCCAAACATCATACAGAGAAGTTGATTCCAACATGTAAAATGTTTAACCCATTTATCGCCTTCGTATTTGCGAACACAACGATCAAATATCCTGGCAGGCAAAAAGGTAACTGCCTGAGAGAATACATATTTGCCCCTGATTCATAAATCTTCTGATTTTCAGAAAGTTATGAAATTAGGCATTTCAAATCGTCACCGTGCTAAATTTCGACCAAACCTTTATCCATCAAGAGTTTCAAAGAACTAACTTTATTTTTTTCCGGACACTAATG
>NZ_BAAGRD010000018.1:0-599 GCF_054783135.1 Niabella terrae | reverse complement strand
TGGAGCAATCCCACACAGGCTTTTATCAACCGCTATATCGGCAGCTATAAAGTTGTCGTCATTGATGAAGCCCAGCGACTGGAAAATATCGGGCTGAGCGCCAAGATGATCATAGATGCAAAAAAGGATCTCCAATTATTCATTTCCGGGTCCTCCGCACTGGAACTGGCCAATAAAATCAATGAACCGCTGACCGGGCGCAAGTGGGAATACCGTCTTTACCCATTGTCCTGGCAGGAAATAACGGCCTCCCTTTCTTTTGCCCGGACCACCCCACGGCTGGAAGAGTTCCTGATTACGGGCATGTACCCGGAAGTGGTTACCCACCCCCAACAGGCCCGGGAACTGCTCAACAACCTGGCAGGAAGCTACCTGTACAAAGATATCCTGGAATCGGGCGGAGTACGCCGACCTGAAATACTTTTACGCATCCTTCAGGCACTGGCCTGGCAGGTGGGCCATGAGGTGTCATACAACGAGCTGGCACAAACCACCGGCGCTGACAAAGCCACCGTCAGCGCTTATATTGACCTTTTGGAAAAAGCTTTTGTCATTTTCCGGCTCAGGCCGTTTGCCCGCAACCTGCGTAACGAGATCAG
>NZ_BAAGRD010000017.1:0-588 GCF_054783135.1 Niabella terrae | reverse complement strand
GCTGATAGTAATTCAGCCAGCCGATGATGAATTGTCTTAGGGCTAATTTGCGCTTATCATCCCCCCAGCCATTGCTGCGGGATGTGATGTAGCGGATTTTCTCCTTAAGTTTTCCTGCGGTTTTGCGATGAAGTCGTAGGTGGGCCTCACCTCGGATCTTGTAAAAAGTATACCCAAGAAACTTAACCTTTGTATAGTTAACGCATTGACTTTTGGTCGTGTTAACTTTCAGGAATAGTTCGTTCTGGATGTATCTAGTTACACTATCCATGGCACGCAGACTCGCTCTCTTACTTTTACAAAAGATTACAAAGTCGTCCGCATAGCGGACATGCCTGTGCCCCCGTCTTTCCAATTCCCGATCTAATTCCGTGAGAAGAACGTTACTCAATAACGGACTCAGTGGGCCGCCCTGGGGTACGCCGGCTTCTCCAGGTTCGAATTTGCATCCGATTTGGACGCCTGCATTCAGGTATTTATGGATGAGTGAGATGACTCGTCCATCCTTAATCGTACGTGAAAGAACTTCGATGAGTTTACTATGATTGACTGTATCGAAGAATTTCTCCAAGTCCATGTCAACTACAT
>NZ_BAAGRD010000016.1:0-3881 GCF_054783135.1 Niabella terrae | reverse complement strand
AAGTACCGTCAGATAGGGTTGCAAAAGTTTTCACTCCCATATCTATTCCAATGGATGTCTTTTCTTTTACAGGTTTCTTTTTAGGCAACTGTTTTTGGTTATCAACGAGTATGCTTACAAAGTATTTCCCTGTTGAAGTTTTGGAAACGGTCACTGTTTTAATCTCACCTTTGAATTGGCGATGAAAAATACAGGAAACGTTTTTCAACTTCGGTAAAAAGATAGTTCCATTTTCAAAGTCTGTTTTTACTCCTTGCGGAAATTGTATAGACTGCTTTTTATGTTTTGATTTGAATTTAGGAAAGCCACCACCTTTGAAAAATTTGGTGTAGGCATTATCTAAATTTCTCAAACTCATTTGAAGTGTTTGTGAAGGACACTCCTTAATGTCTTAACCCCCTATAACTGGACTGATTTTTCAAAATGGTTTGCTACTGACTGATCGTTATCCTGGTCACTTTCCAGGCAAAGATAAGCAGGTTCTCCAGTCTTGTCAAGGCTATACAAAACGGACGCCGCGCTCAGGCTCACGCTGTCCGGCCTTGACAAGCCCGTCGCCCATGCTTCATGAGTGCCTTAACAGCTTTCCGGGATAATCCCTGTGCCCATTTCTGCATGGGCGTCATAAAATCTATGGCACCGTGTTTTCTTCTATAGTTATACCAATGCATATATTTCTCGATATGCCTCCTGGCTTCGTAAAAGCTTGAGAACTGGTGACGCTCTATGAGTTCCCGTTGCTGAATGGAGTGAAAAGCTTCTATGTAGGCATTTTCTTCTGGGGTAGCCATATGTGTAAATTCCTGGCGCGCCTCCATTGATTGTAATGCTTCGAGTACCTTATGGGCGATGAACTGGGAGCCGTTGTCATTTCTGATGATTACCCCTTTGAGGTCAAACGAAGATCCAATTATCGCATCAGTGCGATCACATCTGTCTGGCGGACGCTCCGCTGAAAGATCCAGCATAGGATCCTGCGGCTGAACACATCCATGATGGCTAACTGGTAGTACCAGCGGCCTTCACCCTGAACCCAAATGTATTTGATATCAAGACATAGGATCATCGCAAAGTAGAGGTGTGTAGTTTTGAGGAAGATCTGCTGGGAAAGTCCAGACGTATAATAACCTATCGATATCAAGAAAAAGGGCAATTGGAAGTATTTGACAAAAATGGATACCGTTATTATGCCATAGTTACCTCAGATAAACAAAGCAGCCCGCATCGCTGCATTGAAACATACAATCAGAGAGGTTGCGATGGGGAGCACCATTTTAAAGAACTGGATCATGATTTTAACTTTTCCAAAATGCCCTTCGATAACATGGAGATGAACACTATTTATCTGTATGCTATGTTAGTCTGCTATTCATTATTCCAGAAAGTAAAAAATGCGTACGCCGAACAACTGTATTTTGTAAAACCGGAAATGCGCCTCAAACGCTTCATATTGCAGTTTGTTACCCTGCCAGCTAAATGGGTAAAGACCACACGCAGGTGGGTCTTGAAAATCTTTACCACGAAAGATTACAGCCCATTATTTGCCCCGTAAGCTCTTTTTTTACGGCAAACCAAAATGTCCCTGAAATCATAGATGCGGGTAAGGGAACTCATATCATCAAACACCCAACAGCATTGATTTTTAATAAAATAACACATATCTACGAATAATATCGGATAAAATGCGCCGAATTACTACTCAAATTGAACCGTTTGCGAAATTTGGGTTATGTCTTTTATTTACGTAAATTTGCGTTTCAGAACGATTATAGGACACAAATAAGCACTTTAAGCAATGGAAACAGGCAATATAATTACAACTTTACGCAAGGAAAGAGATTGGTCGCAGACAGAGCTTGCCACTAAAAGCGGTGTTTCCCGTGAGATGATTGGCAAGTATGAACGTGACGAAGCTGTTCCCTCCATTGGGGCTGCAAAAAAAATTGCAGATGCTTTTGAGGTTTCTTTGGATTATCTCGTAGGCGAAGGTATCAACAGCAAGTTTGACAAAAAGACGGTCAAGCGTTTGCAGGATATTGAAAAGCTGGACACAGGAGATAAGGAACACGTTTTTGCGATGCTCGATGCTTTTCTTGCCAAAAGCAAAATGCAGGCTATTTTAAAATAATTTTCAATTATGAGAGTACAAGTAATAGAAGACAGCAAAGGGAAAGCCACAGGCGTATATATACCCATTAACGAATGGAAGGAACTCAAAAAGCAATACAGGGATTTGGAAGCTCTGGAATATGAAGAGCCTACCAAAGTACAGATTTTGCAGGAGCTTAAAGAAGCCGTTCAGGAACTTAAATTGGTGGAACAGGGAAAGCTAAAAGCACGTCCTGCAAAAGAGTTGTTGAATGAGCTATAATATTTCATCTATCCCGCTTTTCGACAAACAGGCGAAAAGGCTGGCTAAAAAATATCCCTCACTTAAAAAGGACTTGACGGAACTGCTGGAAAACCTTGCCGAAAATCCCGAACAGGGAACGGCTCTTGGAAACAGCTTTTACAAAATACGCCTGGCTATCGCTTCCAAAGGTAAAGGCAAGTCGGGTGGTGCAAGGGTAATTACTTATGTGAAAGTTACAGCCACAACCATTTTCCTTACCTCCATTTACGACAAGTCCGAAAAAAGCACCATTACCGATAAAGAACTCGAACAAATCTTTAAACTTATTTCGTAAATGACAAAAGCCCGACTAAATCGGGCTTTATGCTCTATTTTTTTGTTCTGGGAAGCATTTGTAACGCTCGTTCATTTCCCAATTCTTAAAATCAACCGCTCCTATCCATCTTCAAAAACCTGTAACGAATGTGGCTATATCCATCAGACCCTAAATCTTTCGGAAAGACAGTGGACTTGTCCGAATGGGCATATTTTGGACAGGGACTTCAATGCAAGTAAAAATATCCTTAAAGAAGGAATAAGAATCATCGGGGCGGAATGTTCCGATTACACGGGCAGCGCCTTAAATAAGACTTCTGAAAAGAAGCTCAGGGTGATGAAGTCCGAAGCCCATTGGTCTTTAGCCAATGGGTAGTTCACAATAGATTTCCACTGTTCTCATTTTTAGCTTTTGAAAATTCTTTTAAACTTACCGGGGCCAGGATCTGACCGAACATTTTTAAAACCTGGTTTACTTTTTCCAATTGAAGGTTATTTTTTCCCTGCTCTATTTTTTCTGATCACTGTCAATGCAACGCCAGCCTTCTCAGCAAACTCCTGCTGGGTAAGCCCCGTCTCTTTCCGTTTATCCTTTACAAAGCTTTGCAGCGACTTCATGATTATATGCATTTAGATATAATTACACACAAAGTCACTAAATTATATGTAAACAGATATAATTGTGCTTAAAAACTTAAATCTATATGTAAATACATATAATTATGCTATCGATGTGTAAGGCTAGTCGTCGCAAATTTGCCGCGAATAAAGCACCTAATCTCCACAGAGTTTAGATATGAAAATACCAGCCGAAGAAAGTTCCTCCTAAAAATTCCCTTGAGGTTTATTGGCGTATTAAGCTGAAAATCAATGATTTTTTAGGTTCGATTTCAATTGTCAAAAAAATTGGACTTGAAACCGGCTTTCTGAGGTTGTTCTTTTGTTCTGCACACGGAACAACATTAAAACTAAAAACGCAAGGCCATGGACATTTTAATAAGCTGGCAGCAATTATGGATGATGATGTTACTTATACTGGGAGGTTATTACCTGATCATCCTATTTCTTTATTACAGAAAGGAATTGAACGGGGTACTTAACGGCAGATACAGGTTTTTCTCACGATTAGTAGATCCCGGGGAGGATTTACAATCCGGGGATAGCGAGCCGGTATCGACATCCAACAAATCTAAAGTTAAGGTGGATGAAGCCA
>NZ_BAAGRD010000015.1:0-56502 GCF_054783135.1 Niabella terrae | reverse complement strand
TGCCGTAAGCTTCCTTCAGATTCCACCTCACGATGGACACCCTTGCTCTTAGCTAGTGGTTGGCGATTACAAACCCCCACAGAGGACTTTCACCTCCTAGTAACCCGACATGCACGGCACACAACAAAAAGCCCGAAAACATTGCATTTCCGGGCTTCTTATACTGACTTGTTTGTCTTCTATGCGGTGAGGGCGGGATTCGAACCCGCGGTACAGTTTAACCCGTACGGCAGTTTAGCAAACTACTGATTTCAGCCACTCATCCACCTCACCAAAAGGGTTGCAAATATAGTTTAAAAACTCAGAATTCAAGCTATCTAATCAAGAAAAAATTTTTAAAAAATCGACGTAGGATTACATCGCAGCTAACTGGACTTTCTGGTGTAATTCCAGGACATTTTCCCGGAACATGGTATCAGTATCCATCAGATCTTTTACCGTCTGACAAGAATGGATGACAGTTGTATGGTCCCGGCCCCCAAAATGCTCGCCGATGGTTTTTAAGCTGTTTTTGGTAAATGCCTTGGCCAGGTACATGGTAATCTGACGGGCTTGCACAATTTCCCTTTTCCGGGTTTTCTGCAGCAATTTATCATAGGGCACATCGAAAAACTCGCAAACCATCTTCTGAATGGTATCGATGGTAATCTCCTTACTGGAAGATTTGATAAAATTCCGCAGTACTTTTTTGGCCAGCTCCAGATCGATTTCCCGACGGTTCAGCGAAGACTGGGCCAGCAGGGAGATCAGTGCGCCTTCCAGTTCTCTTACATTACTATTAATATTATAAGCGATATACTTAACGACTTCCTTGGGCATTTCCAGGCCATCTGCCTTCATTTTCCTTTCCAGAATCTCGATGCGCGTCTCATAATCAGGGATTTGCAAATCGGCACTCAAGCCCCAGCGAAACCGGCTCAGCAGTCTTTCCTGCACCCCGTCCAGATCCTTAGGCGACTTGTCAGAAGTCAGAATAAGCTGCTTGCCTGACTGGTGCAGGTGGTTAAAAATTGCGAAAAACGCGTCCTGGGAACGTTCCGCCTTATTAAAAAACTGTACATCGTCCACGATCAATACGTCGATCAGCTGGTAGAAATGGATAAAATCATTGATGGCGCCATTCCGGCTGTGGTCCATGAACTGGTTGATGAACTTTTCAGAACTGACATACAATACGATCTTATTGGGATGCAGTCTTTTGACATCATTACCAATGGCTTGTACGAGGTGGGTCTTACCCAGCCCCACCCCGCCATATACGACCAGGGGGTTAAAGGAATTGGCACCGGGTTTTTCGGCGACCGTTTTTCCCGCCCTGCGCGCTACCCGATTGCAATCCCCTTCGATATAGGCATCAAATGTATAGTTCGCATTGAGTTGCGGATCTATCTGCATTTTTTTAATGCCTGGTATAACAAAGGGGTTTTTTACCGAATTATTCACGACGAGCGGAAAATCCATTTCGTTATTAGAATAAGTTTTGTATCCTGTGCCCGGTACATCCACTGTCAGTGGCTTCGTTTTACTGTTACCACTGTCCACCATAATTCTATATTCGAGGCGGGCGTCTTTTCCCAATTCCCTTTTCAGGGTCTTGGCCAATAAATTTACGTAATGCTCTTCAAGATACTCGAAAAAAAACTGACTGGGTACCTGAATGACCAGTACCTGATTTTTAAGAGAGATTGCCTTAATCGGTTCGAACCATGTTTTATAATGCTGCCATTCTACAATGTCCTTGATTATCTTTAAACAGTTAGACCAGACTTTTTCGGCATTCTTCTCCATTCGTTATATAGAAAATTTATAGGATCAGTAATTAAGTTTGCTGTAGTTCGATCAAAAAACGACTCAGTTCTCATACGTCAAAAAAACTTTTGAACGGACAGCGAATATCCACATTTATTCAACATAAAAAAAATTTAACTGAACAATTTTTTTGGCTCAGGCTGAATTTTTTTTTATGTCTATTTAAATTGATGTTTTCCCGTATCATTTCACCGGGATAGTAAGATATTCGTAGACGAAATTAATTTTTAAAATTGAATATTTATCCTTATGTGAGAAGCCCTGAAACGACTAAAACCCTTTACAATAAAGGGTTTTAGCCAATTCGTCGTGATCCGTTGAAGATCCTCAATATGGGATGTAATATGCTATCAGGTCGGACCTTGCCGCCCGTGATGAATTTTATTTTTTTGATTTAGGTGCTGGCTTTGAAGCCTTTTTAGCTGCAGTCTTAGATTTTGGATTAGCCGCTTTCTTACCAGCTTTTAAAGCCTCATCAATCGCAGCACTGATGGCCGCATAAGTGGGCTTGCCTTTAACCAAAACATCGTTCACGAAAAAAGACGGCACGTCCTTCACCCCCCGGTCGATCCCTTCCTTGAGGTCATCCTGGACCTGCCAGCCATAGGTTCCGTTGACGAGGTCTTCCAGGAAGTTCTTATTACTGATCCCGGCCTCCCTGGAATGCAGTTTCAGGCTGGTGGTGCCCAGATTCCTCCGGTTCTGAAAGAGTACATTGTGCATTTCCCAGAATCTACCCTCCTGGGCTGCGGCGATGGCACTCTCGGCCGCCTTAAGGCTGCGTTGGTGAATCCGGGTCTGCGGGAAATGCCGGAAATTGAATTTCACCTTGCCGTCATAGTCAATAAGAATCTGTTTGACAATCTCATTGGCTTTGGCACAGTCCTCACTCTCATACTCCCCGAATTCCATCAGGACCACGGGAGCCTCTTTTTTACCTACGAAAATTTCCTTAGGTTCAATAATAATTTCTTCTTCTTTTTTAACGCTCATACAACATAAAAATTTATAACGGTAATTGTCATTCCACCCCGATTACCATACGCTAAATCCCCTCGAAAGGAAAGCGCGGTTGAAGATAATTTTTTTTTTGAACTGACAAATTTTTTCTTCAAAAATCATCAGATTTACAGGCTATTTACCCTGTCAGACAGCCATTTTAGTGTTCCAACATGCATACAGGCCCCCAAACCTCTGTCTGACAGCCTGTAAGCACTTGCGCAGAATCTACTGCAGGGAACTGTCTGCTAACCCGTTTTTTCCGCTGTTTTCGCCTCATTGCGAAAGACAACCGTATTATCAAATACATCGACCAGGATGGGATGC
The DNA here is from genome assembly GCF_054783135.1 of Niabella terrae. NCBI lineage: Bacteria > Pseudomonadati > Bacteroidota > Chitinophagia > Chitinophagales > Chitinophagaceae > Niabella > Niabella terrae. The sequence continues at coordinate 53,367 of NZ_BAAGRD010000015.1, read as the reverse complement.
TGCCTGTCTACATCACCCTGCAGGATCTTCCTGCTCAGCTGGTTGACGATCTCTTTCTGTATCAGCCTTTTCAAAGGTCGGGCCCCAAACTGGGGATCAAATCCGTGATCTGCCAGAAAATCGACAGCGTATTCACTGAATTCCAGTTGAATACCGCTGCTTTGCAGTACCAGCTGCCGCAGGTTGTTCAATTGTATCTTAATAATCCCCCTGATATCCTTCCTGGACAGCGGACGGAACATGATAATTTCATCAATGCGGTTGAGAAACTCCGGTCTTACGGTCTCCCGGAGCAGGTTCATGACTTCCAGACGGGCTTTATCAGTAGCCGCTTCCAGGTCATCCGCGCCAATGCCTTCAAACGCTTCCTGTATCAGGTGACTGCCGATATTCGATGTCATAATAATAATCGTATTCTTGAAATTCACGACCCGGCCCTTATTATCGGTCAGACGCCCGTCATCGAGTACCTGTAACAATACATTCCAGACATCCGGATGGGCTTTTTCGATTTCATCGAACAGAATCACACTATAAGGTTTGCGTCGAACGGCTTCGGTGAGCTGTCCGCCTTCGTCGTAGCCAACATAACCGGGAGGGGCGCCCACCAGGCGGCTGACCGCATGTTTCTCCTGATATTCACTCATATCAATACGCGTCATCATATGTTCATCATCGAAGAGGTCCGCCGCCAGTGCCTTGGCCAGCTCGGTCTTACCTACCCCGGTGGTACCCAGAAATATAAAGGAACCAATGGGGCGATTCGGATCCCCCAACCCGGCCCGGTTCCGCCGGATGGCATCCGCTACAGCGGTAATGGCTTCATCCTGACCCACGACTTTCTGATGGAGATAGTCTTCCAGGTGCAGAAGCTTATCCCTGTCGCTCTGTAACATCTTGGCTACTGGTATCCCCGTAGATTTGGCCACTGATTCTGCAATATCCTCGGCGTCTACTTCTTCTTTGAGCAGCCGTTTCTCGGATTCTTCCTGCAGTTCGGTAGTCAGTTTCGCAATTCGGGCTTCCTCTTCCTTGATCTTACCGTAACGGATTTCAGCCACCTTACCATAGTCTCCTTCTCTTTCCGCCTGTTCGGCCTGCAGTTTCAGGGTCTCAATGCCGGCTTTGGATTCCTGAATCTGGTCCACCAGCTCTTTCTCTGAAGTCCATTTAGCCTTCAGGGTATCCCTTTCTACGGAAAGATTGGCAATATCCGTGTTGAGCTGTTTAAGCTTTTCCTCATCGTTTTCCCGCTTGATGGCCTCCCTTTCAATTTCCAATTGCCGGATCTGGCGGTCCAGCCGATCCAGTTCCTCGGGCATGGAATTCATTTCCAGTTTCAACTTGGCGGCGCTTTCGTCGATCAGGTCAATGGCCTTGTCGGGCAGGAACCGATCGGTAATATAGCGGTTGGACAATTCCACCGCTGCGATGATCGCATCATCTTTAATACGCACATGGTGGTGGGCCTCATATTTTTCTTTGAGTCCCCTCAGTATTGAAATGGCATCTTCCACATCGGGTTCGTCGACCATGACTTTCTGGAACCGACGTTCCAGGGCTTTATCCTTCTCAAAATATTTCTGGTATTCGTTTAAGGTCGTGGCACCTACTGCCCGAAGTTCACCACGGGCCAGGGCTGGTTTCAGGATATTGGCGGCATCCATGGCTCCTTCGCCTCCACCGGCACCTACCAGGGTATGAATTTCATCAATAAACAGGATGATCTCACCGTCACTTTCTGCCACTTCCTTGATCACGCCCTTCAGTCTTTCTTCAAATTCACCCTTGTATTTGGCACCCGCAATCAGCAGTCCCATGTCCAGGGCATATATAATCTTGGATTTTAAGTTTTCAGGTACATCTCCGTTGACAATCCGATGGGCCAGCCCTTCGACAATGGCGGTCTTACCCACCCCGGGTTCCCCCACCAGGATCGGATTGTTCTTGGAACGACGACTTAATATATGCAGGGTACGCCGGATTTCCTCGTCCCGGCCGATCACGGGATCCAACTTGCCTTCACGGGCCATCTCGTTGAGGTTTTTGGCGTACTTGTTCAGGGCATTAAATTCCTGGGACTGTGTCTGTGAAGACACATTGGTGCCCTTCCTCAATTCCTTGATGGCCGTAATCAGTCCTTTTTCACTCAGACCGGCATCTTTTAGAAGTTTCGCGGTACCGTCATTACCCTGCACTACCGCCAGCAGCAATAATTCCGGTGTCACAAATTCATCATTGAACTGCTTCAGGTCGGCACCGGCTCTCAGGATGACATTATTCAACTCCCGGCTGATGCTCTGGGCGGGATCGCCGCTCACCTTAGGCAGCTTTTGAATGGCTTCCTCAAGTTTGGTGTCCAGGAGGTTGATGGTCACATTATTCTTCTTTAACAAATAATCCACCGGAGAATCCTCCTGCTCCAGCAGGGCCTTGAGCAAATGCTCGGTTTCGATATTGGGGTTCTGCGCATTAAACGCGATTTGCTGGGCCTGTTGGACCAGCTCGGCAGCTTTTATTGTGAAATTTCCTAGATTCATATATAATTTTTTTCCTTGATAAATGGTTTTCCGACCTTCCTGGTTGACGCCAAATATGGCCGGTACCATTTCTATAGCAAATCAAAATCCAAGCCGTAAATAAGGAAATAATGTCAGTTCGACGCGCTAAAATATGACTATAAGTCAGTAATAATAAACGTTTTATGCAATATTTTCAGGTCTGTCGCCGTTCGGATCCACGTGAATTGAATGCGCAAAAAATCAGGCAGGCCTTCCGAACCCCTTATTATTTGAAGAACCTGATTTTTTTCGGTTTATTGCCCATCAGTTCCGGGACTGTCAATCCAGCTTTCCCATAATCCGCAAATAGGTTTTACTTTTGACGGCCAGATGTCGTTCGCAGCTACTTATACCGCCATTGTCAAGCAGGAAAGCCGCCGGCTCGGATTTGAATACTGTGGTATTTCCCGGGCCGAAGTGCTGGATGAGGATGCCCGCCGGCTGGAAGCCTGGCTGCGCCAGGGCATGCAGGGAAAGATGCAGTATATGGAAAACCATTTTGACAAACGCATCAACCCGACCCTCCTGGTTCCCGGTGCCAGGTCCGTCATTACCCTGCTACTGAACTATTACCCCTCGCAACAACAGTCCTCCGATAAACCGCAGATTTCAAAATATGCTTATGGAAATGACTATCATGAGATTATACGAGATAAACTAAATAATTTATTAGATGAATTAAGAACAAAGATCGGCGCCATTAATGGCCGGGGCTTTGTGGATTCCGCGCCGGTGCTGGAACGGGCCTGGGCCCGTAAAAGCGGTCTGGGCTGGATCGGGAAAAACGGCAATATGATTACCAAATCCGCCGGTTCCTTTTTCTTTATTGCCACGCTGATCACCGATCTCGAGCTGGTCGCCGATGATCCTTATGCCAAAGATTATTGCGGTAGCTGCAGCCGCTGTATTACGGCCTGTCCCACCCAGGCCATCCTGCCCGACCGGGTTGTCGACGGCAGCAAATGCATCTCCTACTTTACCATCGAACTCAAGGATGAGTTACTGCCTTCCGAATACCAGGGCCAATTCGGAGACTGGATCTTTGGTTGCGATGTCTGTCAGGACGTTTGTCCCTGGAACCGATTCAGCCGTCCGGGCAAAGAACCCGCCCTGCAGCCAATTCCGGAAGTACTGGATTTAAGCAATAGCGAGTGGGCCGCATTGAGTGAAGAAGCTTTTCGAAAGATTTTCAGGCATTCCCCCCTGAAAAGAACCAAATGGAAGGGCATTCAGCGTAATTTGAGTTTCAGAGAAATAAAACATGATGATAAATAGCTGAATAATAGAAATATATTAAACTTTATTTCAATAAATTATTTAGTTACAATGCCTTCTTCCATCCATAGGCTCATTATCCGGTTACCGGGCTTCCCAACCTCTTAAATGATCCTAAATAAATGCATATTAACGTGCAAAAAAAATCAGTAATATTTTAGTATTACTGATTGACTATTAATTAAATAAATAACTCTAACTAAATAAGTCCTTTATTTTATCGAAGAAGCTTTTTTCTTCTTTTTCAGGTTGGGGTTTCAGGTTGGGAGAGCCGGATAGCTTTTCCAGTGCCGCTTTTTCTTCCTCACTCAGGTTTTTAGGGGTCCAGATGCTCACATGGATTAATTGATCACCTTTATCGTAATTGGCATGTACATTGGGAAAACCTTTACCTTTTAAACGGAAAATTTTACCACTCTGGGTGCCCGGCGGGACCTTGATCTTGGCCCTGCCATCAATGGTAGGCACTTCCGCATTGGTACCGAAAACCGCATCGGTGAAAGAGATATGCAGGTCATACACCACATTCAGCCCTTCACGTTGCAGTTCCTCATGGGTTTCTTCCTCGATCAGTACGATCAGGTCCCCGGAGGCACCACCTCTTTCGCCTGCATTGCCTTTGCCGCCGACACTGAGTTGCATACCGGCCTGGACGCCTGCCGGTACATCGATCGTAATGGTTTCTTCTCCATAGATCCGGCCACTTCCCTTACAGGAATTACATTTGGCGGTCACCTGGGTACCTTCTCCATTACAATCCGGACAGGTGGTGACGGTCTGCATCTGACCCAGGAAGGTATTCTGTACCCTTCTTACCTGACCACTCCCCTGACAGCTCGAACAGGTCTGGATGCTGCCACGATCCTTGGCGCCATTGCCCCCGCAGGTTTCACAGGTTGTGTATTTTTTGACTTTGATATTCTTGGTAACCCCCTTGGCAATCTCTTCATAATTCAGTTTCAGCTTCACCCGCAGGTTGCTGCCCCTTACACCTCTGGCACGTTGCCCGCCCCGGCTGCGACCACCGCCGAAAAAACTGCCAAAGATATCGTCGCCGAACACATCACCGAACTGACTGAAAATATCCTCCATATTCATACCGCCACCGCCAAATCCACGGCCGGCACCACTGAGCCCTGCATGTCCAAAACGGTCATACTGGGCGCGCTTTTCTGTATCACTTAACACTTCGTAAGCTTCGGCAGCTTCCTTGAACTTTTCTTCCGCTGCCGTGTCACCGGGATTGCGGTCCGGATGGAACTGCATGGCGACTTTCCGGTATGATTTCTTAATTTCCTCTGCAGATGCGGTTCTTGATACGTTCAGGATCTCGTAAAAATCTCTCTTTGACATAGTTTTATTTTCCTACCACCACTTTTGCATGGCGTATAATCTTATCATTCAAATAATAACCTTTTGTTATCTCATCTATTACTTTATCTTTCAGATCCTCCGAGGGCGCCGGAATCTCAGCGACCGCCTCATAGAGTTCAGGATCAAATTCCTTCCCTTTGGCTTCCATGGCCCTGACACCTTTGGACTGCAGGATATTCCTAAACTTGGTAAATACCAGGGTAACGCCTTCCCGCAATTGCGCATCTATGCTTTTTTCAGCTTCGGCTGAAGCACGATCAATATCATCCATCACTTCGAGCAGGTCGGTCACAATATCCTTTCCGGCGGTCTGGAACAACTCAATCCGCTCTTTGGCGGTTCTCCTGCGAAAATTGTCAAATTCTGCTGCAAGGCGTAAATACTTATCCTTGCTTTCAGCGAGTTCAGTTTCCAAGGCTTCCATATTGGAATCCTCCAGCGGATCGGTCAGATGTTCGGTACCGCTCAGATTTTCATCGGCGTTAATATTCAGCCCTTCCTGATCTTCAAATTGTTCATTGTTCTGATTCATCACAATAATTTCTAATTTTTAAATGCACAGATGGCGCCTGTGGCCGCCATCCTGATATCTAAGGTTCAACTTATCTGCTGTTACCACTATTTTCCTGTCTATGGGTTGGCGGGCCTGATGCCGTTCCCTGCATTTGTGACAGTTGCCTGTCCTCCTTCCCTTACTGCACCGGCTTCCTGGTCCATTTTTTATTACCCGCTCCGCCCACCAATTAACTACCTGCTATGACAAGAATACTGCCAATCGGCGAAATGAGGACAAATTGTCGGTTTTGCAAAAGATTATTTTTTGGTAAAGCGCTGAAATTAAACCGGCTTCCATTTTTTTCGCTTATTTTCATTTCTTTTTACCATATGAACAATATAGCAAAACTGTTTATTGCCCTGCCGCTGGCATGGTGCTGCATGACCGCTAACTCCCAAACCCTGGAAGAAAAATACCTTCAATGGGCAAAACAAAATCCCACCGAGAAAGTTTATCTGCATTTAGACCGGAATACCTACTATAGTGGGGAAACCGTATGGTTCAAGGGCTATTTTGTTACCAGTTGGGTACCTTCCGGTCTGAGTTCCACCCTCTATGTGGATCTGCTGGACCCGGCCGGCCGGCGGGTATTACAAACCGTCTTTCCGGCCAGCGCAGGCGTGGTTGCCGGTCAACTTGACCTCCCGGAAACCCTGACCAGCGGTACTTATCTGATTCGTGCTTATTCACCGGTCATGCTCAATTTTCCGGGCTTTTTATTTTCCCAAAGGATCCGGATCGTCGGGAAGGCACCAAAAAAAGCCGGGAACCCGGACAAATCCTCCGGCCCCCAAATGCGTTTCTTTCCGGAGAGCGGCAATATGGTTAATGGCATGCTGAACCAGATTGCGTTTAAAGCCACGGATGAAAACGGCCTGCCCCTCAAAGTGGAGGGGACGATCTATGACGATAAAAACAACCCGATAACCACTTTCAGTACAATACATGACGGCATGGGCAGTTTCGTCCTCCAGCCCCTGGAAGGCAGCAGTTTCTATGCCCGGATTAACGGAATGACCTCCTCCTTTCCCTTACCGGCTTCCGTCAGCAATGGGGTGACTTTATCGGTGGTCGATGCCGGCGCCGGTAAAAAGTTCCAGATCCGCCATGCGGGTCAGGATCCCCTGTTCCGACCGGCCTATATTCTGGGTCAGGCCGGTGGCGATATTGTTTTCAAGGCCCAACTCAAAGGGGATAAGCCCGAGATTAACGGCAGCATTGACGACCGCAATATGTTTTCGGGGATCCTGCAGATCACCGTCTTTAACCAGGATGATATGCCCCTGGCGGAAAGACTGACCTTTGTGGACCATCAGGATTATATCCTGCCCGCGACTTTTACCACCGATACCCTGAATACCGATCCCCGCGGCAGGAATCATTTCTCCATTGCCTTAAAGGATACGGTGCTGGGTAATTTTTCGGTAGCTATTACCGATGCCGATTACGAAGAAGCTTCCGGTCGGGAGGAGAATATCTATTCCTGGATGTTGCTGTCCAGCGACCTGAAAGGTTATATCCACCGTCCCTCCTATTATTTTAGCGATAATTCTGCTGCCGTCAAAAAAGCACGGGATCTGCTGCTGATGACCCATGGCTGGACCCGGTTTAAATGGGTGGATGTGCGCGATAATAAATTACCCGAAGCCCGTTACCGGGATTCAGGTTATATCCAGTTGCGGGGTCGGGTAAATATTGAAGGCACCAGGAAGCCCTTTGCCGATAAGGACCTGATCATGTTCCTGTCACCGGAAGACACTACCGAACAGAAAAGAGGAACACCCCGGTTCATACATACCGATGCGGACGGCCGTTTCCAGTTGGATTCCGTGATTTTCTTTGAAAAAATGCGGATCCTGTTTTCCGATATCCGGGGGAAGAAAAGCAAGTACATTAAAGTTAAAATGGATGCCGATTCGCTGCGCATGGCTTTCAACCTGCCTGATATAGAAATGCCCTACGAACCCGCTGCAGGTCCGGTTGCTGAAAAGATGACAAGTTCCTTTGATGATTTTCTAAAAGCAGAAGGCCTGACCCTGGAAACCGTGACGGTCAGAAGCCGGCAGAAATCCGAAGCCGAAAAGCTGGATGAGGAATATGCCAGTGGTCTATTCGCCGGCGGGATCAACAGCCGCACACTGGATCTTCGGAATGAAAACTTTGCCGGCAGCATATTCCAGTACCTCCAGGGACGCATGGCCGGTCTGATGGTCAGCGGCAGTCCGGGCAATTATACCATCAGTTTCCGGGGCGGTGGTTTTGGCGGGGGCAATGTCACCCTTTACCTGGACGAAGCGCCGGTAGATGCGGACTTTATCGAATCCATTCCGGTAAACCAGATCGCCATGGTGAAACTATTGCCCAATTCCGTAGCGACACCGGGCGGTGGTACCGCCCTGGGTATTTATATGAAAAAAGGCGCCGACCTGCGGGCCGCCATGGAAGCGGCCACCGACATCATCAATTATAGCGGGTATACCATTATCCGGGAATTTTATAACCCTGATTATGATGCCCGTCCTGAAAATGACAAGGTCGATAACCGGATTACCCTATCCTGGCAGCCTTATTTCTTTGTAGCCCAGGCGGACCCCGTAATACCCGTGATTTTTTATAATAATGACCGGACCAAACGCTTCAAAATCGTTGCCGAAGGGATCACCAATGACGGCAGAATGCTGCGGCTCGAAAAAATCATTGAAAAGCCCGGGACAAATTAGGAGCTGCAGAATTATGCAATGCCTTCGTTACATGCATCCTTAGAACAGGGGCCTTCAGGCCGGCTCCCGTTTTTTTTGTAACTTAACATGGCATTATGCGCAGCTATCGGACACTTATATCAACCCTTTTATTATTTGCGATCCTCCTGTTTCAGCAGCAGGCCCGGGGACAAAACGCTGTAGAAAGGCTGCAGCAGTGGCACCGCCAGCATCCTATTGAAAAAGTCTATCTTCAACTGGACCGGCAGGATTATTTTGCCGGACAGACCTGCTGGTTCAAAGCTTATTTCCTATCGGATTTCAAGGCCTCCCTGCATAATTCCACCCTGTTTGTGGAACTGATCAACCGCAGCGGTCGGGTCCTGTACAAGAAAGTGCTGCCGGTATTTAATGCGGTCAGCTATGGCCAGCTGGAACTGCCCGACAGCCTTGGTACGGGAACCTACCAGCTCCGCGCATATACCCCGTTGATGCTCAATCAGGACAAATCCTTTTTGTACTATACACCGATCCGGGTCTACAGCCGCCGGAACCGGTCTGCCGTCCCAACCGAAGGCGGCGCCAACCTGCAATTCTTTCCTGAAGGTGGCACCCTGGTAGCCGGTCTTACCAATAACCTGGCTTTTAAGGCCACCGATGAACAGGGCCGGCCTTTGCCGGTGGAGGCCCTGATTCAGGATGACCAGGGCAGGGAAATCACCCGCATCGAATCCACCCATGACGGCAGGGGACGATTCCTGCTGGAGCCGGTTGCCGGACGCTCCTATACAGCCGTTTTTAAAGGTGACAGTTTCCCCCTTCCTGCAGCGGTTACGGAAGGCCTGGCCCTGGAGCTGCGTCAACAACAGGGAGGGCTGGAACTCCAGCTGAACCACCGGGGGCCTGAAACTTTTAAGCCGGCCTATATCATTGGCCAGATGCAGCACCAGGTGCTGTTTAAAGTTCCCGTCCAAAACGGGCAGCGCACCCGCATCCCCACCGATACACTGCATTCCGGCGTCCTGCAATTGACCGTATTTAACAGCCAGAATCTGCCACTGGCAGAGCGGCTGGCTTTTATTGATAACGGAGAATACCGGCTTCAGGCCCAATTGGAAACCACCAAACTGGCCACCGGTGCCCGGAAAGCCAACCGTTTCCTGCTCAGGTTCGACCAGCCGGTGGAAGGAAATTTTTCGGTGGCGATCACCGACGAAGCCTATAACCTGCCGGGACCGCGGCCGGACAATATCGTCAGCTCCCTGCTGCTCACCAGTGACCTGCCCGGTTATATCCATAACCCCGCCCATTATTTTTCGGATGCGCCAGCGGCAGCCGATAACCTGGATCTGGTCATGCTCACCAATGGCTGGCGGCGTTTCAGCTGGACCCGAATGGCACAGACAGACCCGCCTGCACCGGCCTATACCGACCCCGGCTATATCTCCCTTTCCGGAAAGGTCAATGTCCGGGACTCCCGGAAAAGTTTTGCCGACCGGGAACTGCTGGTCTGGGTCGCCACCGCGGATTCAGGACAGTCCCTGCAACTGCTGAAGACCGATGCCGAAGGCCGGTTTTCAATGGATTCCGTCGTCTTCTTCGACAAGGCACGGATTCTGTTCAGCGACGTCATGGGCGACAAAAGTCAGTATATCACTGTCAAGCTGAACACCGATTCCCTGTACCGCAGTTTTGACCTGCCGGTAGTCCATCGGCCGGCTGCCGGCAACGCCGATCCGGAACTCCGCGAACGGATGGCTGCCGCCCAGGGTGTTTACAACCGTCAGGAAGGTATTTTGCTGGATAATGTTGAAGTCGAAGGCCGGCGGATGACCCTCGAAGAACTGGAAGACAAATATCTCAGTGGCATGTTTCGGGGGAATATCAATGCCCGTACCATCAATCTGACCGGACAATTCATTCCACAGTTCAATATTTTTGAATGGCTGATGGGCCGGGTACCGGGATTGCAGATCAATCCCGCCGGTAATTTCTATGATAATTACCGCCTGCGTTACCGCAATGGTCCGGTGCAGCTTTTTCTGGATGAGATGCCGTTGCAGGATGCGACCATGATTTCCAGTCTCCCCGCCAGCGAAATTGCCCTGATTAAGATATATCCCCAGTTCATCGGCGCCCGTGGCAACCAGGCGGCGATTGCGGTCTACACCAAAAGAGGCGATGATCTGAATGCAAGCATGGAAGCGACAGGTGATATTGTTGATTATGACGGCTACAGCATTATCAAGGAATTTTACGCCCCGGATTACAGCCAGCCACCTGAAATGAATTACCGCGACTACCGGCTGACCCTGAACTGGCTGCCGGAGTTAAAGGCAACCGGACAGCAGGAACTGCCCATTGAATTCTATAATAACGATCGCAGTAAAAGCTTCCGTATCGTCTGCGAAGGACTGACTGCTGATGGCCGCATGCTGATGCTGGAAAAGGTCCTGCGATAACAGGCCTGCCTTATTGATCCGGGACAGTGGTAATTAATGCCCCAGCACCTACCTTTGCAGGCTGATGACGGAACCCGAACATATCGAAGAAGGCAGTGAAGCCCTTTACCAGAAATTTGTTTTTCAAACCGATGGCGGTCAGGAAGCTTATCGTATTGATAAATTCCTGATGAACCGTATCGAAGGTGCTACCCGCAGCAAGATCCAGCGGGCGATCCATGCCGGTATGGTCCTGGTGGACGGTCAGCAGATCAAACCCAATTTCAAGGTCCGGGCCCGCCAGGAAATTATCGTCTACACCGATAATGCCCCCGAAGAAAACGAGATCCGGCCCGAACCCCTGGAACTGGATATTTTTCACGAGGATGACCATATCATCATTGTCAATAAAAAACCAGGCATGGTGGTGCATCCCGGCAGTGGCAATTACGACGGTACCCTGCTCAACGGCATTGCCTGGCACCTGGAGGAACAGCAGGTCGATACCGAAGCCCTGCCCCGTTTCGGACTGGTCCACCGGATCGATAAGAATACCAGCGGTCTGCTGGTACTGGCCAAAACCGAACTGGCCATGCGGCAGCTGGCCAAACAGTTTTTTGATCATACCGTCAGCCGGAAATACCTGGCCCTGGTCTGGGGCGATATGGAGCAGGATGAAGGAACAATTGTGGCCCATGTAGGCCGCAACCAGCGCTACCGCAAATTATTCGAAGCCTATCCCGAAGGAGACCATGGCAAGGAAGCCATTACCCATTATAAAGTGCTGGAACGGTTTGGATATGTTACCCTGGTGCAATGTATCCTGGAAACCGGCCGCACCCACCAGATCCGGGTGCATATGAAATATATCGGACACCCGCTGTTTAATGATGATTTTTACGGCGGAGATAAAATTGTAAAGGGAACGGTGTATACCAAATACAAGCAGTTTGTCGATAATTGTTTTGCCCGCTGTCCCCGGCAGGCCCTGCATGCCAAGACCCTGGGTTTTACCCATCCGGGCACCGGCGAACCGGTTTATTTTGAATCCGAACTGCCGGCGGATATTGAGGCGGTAATTGAAAAATGGCGTCGGTATACCAGTCGTTAGTCCTGATTGACCGGCGCTTCGGTATTTTCTGAAGCCGCGGTTTCAGCGGCCGCCGCTGCGTCCTTTTTGGCTTTCTTTTTACCACTGACCAGTTTCATGATCACCGGGAATGTCGTGATCAGTACAATACCCAGCACAATCAGCTCCAGGTGCTGTTTGAGGTCAAATCCAAATCCGCTCATCAGCCATTTTTGCAGAAAATGGCCTGCAAAAATCATACTGAATACCCAGGCCACACAACCCACAATATTATAAAACATAAACTTAGGGCGCTCCATTTTAACGATCCCGGCAATAATAGGCGCAAATGTGCGAATAAAGGGCAGGAAACGGGCGACGATAATCGCGCCACCGCCGTTTTTCTCGTAAAAATCATGGGCCTGCTCCAGATAGCGGCGTTTGAAAAAGAAATTTTCCTTCCAGTTGTACATCGCCGGGCCCACTTTACGGCCCGTCCAATAACCGACCATATTGCCCAGGATCCCGCAAAAGGAAATCAGGGCCCAGAGAATGATCAGATCCAGCCATTCATTCTGGATATGGCCCAGACCGAATAATTTCATGAACTGATAAGCCAGACCGGGTTCGGCCAGGGCGCCTTCACCGATTTTATGGGCATAGATACCGGCGACAAACAGCAGGGTATCACCGGGCAGGAAGAATCCGGCAAAGAGACCGGTTTCAGCAAAAACCACAAATAGCAGCAGCCATAAGCCCCCATTTTCAATATACCACTGTGGCTGTAATAATTCCGTCCACTGAAACCCTGTGCTTAAAATTTCGATCATTTCCTGTTGTCATTTTAATAGCCAAAACCCCTGAAGGCTGCTGATTATCATTTCCTGTATCCGAATTTTCGGCAAATATAGGTCAGCCAGGCGGCCCATACTTCACTTGCCGGTTGACCGGATGAAAAGTTTTTGTTAAACGGTAGCAGCAGTTGCCTTACTGAATACAAAAACAAACAAAAACAATCCAATCTTACAAAGGTTCATTTGGCATGAAAATTCATACACCGGTTTCCCGGGCCGGCAGAAAATCCTGGCGGGCAGGCGTAAACACATCCACGAGTACACCGGCCTGGCGGCAGACGCAACCATGCGGAATATCCGGCGGAACAAAATAGCCGTCACCGGCCTGCAGTAACCGGGTCTCCGCTCCGATCCGGAGTTCAAATGCCCCACTTTCCACATAACTGACCTGGATATGAGGATGATGATGCAGGGCGCCCTCGGCACCGGTATCAAAACGAACTTTGACCATCATCAGACTGTCGTCATGGCCCAGTAACTGCCGGGAGACACCACCACCCAGGTCCTGCCAGCCGATCTCAGCGGCCTGCTGAAAATAAATTTCCTTACTCATGCCGCCAAGTTAGTTATTCAGGAGGGCATTTTGAAATCCCGGGCGGTCGGGGTGAAATTTTTGCATTTCCGGCTGACATTCTGACTTTCTTAAGGCTGCGGTATTAATTTTGATAGAATCCAGCATACAATAGATCATTCACCCCATATATTATTAAATATTGACTTATGTTAGAACAGGAAAAAGGTAATATTTCGATTCACACGGAGAATATCTTTCCGATCATTAAAAAGTTTTTATACAGTGACCATGAAATCTTTCTGCGCGAACTGGTCTCCAATGCTGTAGATGCCATTCAGAAGGCCAAGCGGCTGGTTTCACTAGGGCAGTTCAACGGTACGCTCGGCGAACCGCTGGTACAGGTAAAAGTGGACAAGGAAGCCAGAACCATCACGATTTCTGACAACGGTATCGGGATGACGGCGGAGGAAGTTAAAAAATACATCAATCAGGTGGCTTTTTCAGGCGCCAGCGAGTTCCTGGAAAAATTCAAGGAAGCCAAGGACGCCCATGAAATCATCGGACAGTTCGGTCTGGGTTTTTATTCCGCCTTTATGGTGGCCGATACGGTGGAAATCCAGAGCCTGAGTTATCAACAGGATGCCGATCCGGTAAAATGGGTCTGTGACGGCTCCACCAGCTATGAACTCAGCGAAGGCAGCCGCAGCCAGCGGGGTACCGATATCATCCTGCATATTAATGAGGAAAACAGTGAATTCCTGGAGGACCATAAGCTGCAGGAGATCCTGAACAAATACGGTAAATTCCTGCCGGTACCCATCCAGTTTGGTATGAAAAAGGAATCTGAGCCGGATGGCGAGGATGAAGAAGGCAAGCCCAAGTACAAGGAAGTGGAGCGACCCAATATTATCAATACTGTGGCTCCCATCTGGACCAAGCCGCCCTCTGAATTAAAGGATGAGGACTACCTGAACTTTTACCAGGAGCTCTACCCCTTTACCGAACCCCCGCTGTTCTGGATCCACCTGAATGTAGACTATCCCTTCAACCTGACCGGTATCCTGTATTTTCCGAAAATCAAGAATGATATTGAAATGCAGCGCAACAAGATTAAACTCTTCAGCCGCCAGGTCTTTATCACCGATGATGTAAAGGATATTGTTCCGGAATTTCTGATGCTGTTACAGGGGGTGATCGATTCGCCGGATATCCCACTGAATGTTTCCCGTTCCTTTCTTCAGGCGGATGGCAATGTAAAGAAGATCAATACTTATATTACCCGCAAAGTAGCTGACAAGCTCGCCGAGCTTTTCAAAAACGACCGCAAGAGCTATGAAGAAAAATGGTCCGATGTAGGCGTATTTGTAAAATATGGCGCCATTTCCGAGCCCAAATTCTGGGAGCGGGCCAAAGATTTTATCCTGTTGCAGAATACCGCCAAAGCCATCAGTACCCTGCCCGAATACCGGGAGAAAGTAGCCGCCAGTCAGACCGACAAGGATGGTAATATCATTTACCTCTATACCCCCAGTCCTGACAAACAGGACAGTTATATCCAGGCTGCCAATAATAAGGGCTACGATGTCCTGCTGCTCGATGGCCCCCTGGACAATCATTTTGTGAGCTTCCTGGAGCGGGAACTGGAAAAGACCCAGATCAAGCGGGTGGATGCCGATGTGATAGAAAAACTGATCGATAAGGACGAGAAAATCGAGAGCAGCCTGAGCGAAGAACAAACCAAGGAATTGGAATCCGTTTATAAGGAAGCCATCCAGAAGCCGGGCATGGAAGTAGTGGTCGAGAATCTGGCTGCAGAAGCCATGCCGGTAACGGTCACCATGGATGAGTTCAGCCGGCGCATGAAGGATATGGCAGCAATGGGTGGTGGTATGAGCTTCTATGGCGCCATGCCCGACCGCTACAAAGTGGCCGTGAATGCCAATAATCCCCTGGCTACCCGCATCCTGGCTGAGTCCGGTGCTGACGCACGCAAAGCGCTGGCGCAGCAGGCTTTTGATCTGGCCCTGCTAGCCCAGGGGCTGCTCACCGGACCGGAGCTGACCGCCTTTGTCGCACGCAGTGTAAAAATGATCTGATAGATCCAAAGGGTCCAGTAAATCCAATAGGTTCATTTAATATTCAGGCCGGGCATTAACGCCCGGCCTGAATCAGTTATAAGAGGTATGGTCCCAGGATTAGTTTTCCGCGGCAGTGGCCTGGTCCGTCGCTCTGAAAGCGATCCGCTCCACTGCCGGCCGGGCGGCGCTAAACTTAATGTGGGTAATAACCGGGGTTGCTGATTTTTTCAGGTCCGAAGCCGGCTTTACGACGCCGGTTTGTGGTGACACCCGGATTGTTGAAACCGGGGTGCCGGCAACCACCGGTTCCTGGGTCTTGCCGGCCGGTGCTGCCCGGATAATTGCAGGTTCACCGACAACGGCCGGCTTCCCATGGAGGCTACCGGAGACCTTCGCAGGTGACCTGTCGCTACCGGATGCATCGGCCGGAGGCACTGCCAGCCGCAGTACGATCTGCTCCTTCCTGTCATTTGTTGCAGCGGCGGTGGCGGCAGGTTGAGCGACAGACGCTGTTGCTTCCCTTTCGAGCTGCAGGCTATTGGCCGAAGTCGATTCTTTTAAGGGTGCCGGTGGTGGCGGCGGGGCGGGCATGCCGGGATCCTGCTTGCGCTTTTTAAACTTCGGCGGTGGTGGGGGTACTACCGTAGCACCATATTTTTTTTCGAAGGCCGCCTGTTGGGCCGGCGTAGTGACTTCTTCTCTAATCGTTTTGCCGTTTTTGTATTTCAGGACGGCCCAGGTTTTGTTTTTGTCACCGGTCATTCGCAAACTTTCTACCCCTTCGGGTAAATGCAACTTCGTGACTACCGGCTCGATGGCAACGGGTGGCGGTGGTGGCGGCTTCTCGGTTTGAGCATAGACGCGCTTACCAAAACTGAATACCAGCAGGGCCAGCAGGCCGGATACGGCAAAGGCCTTACAACCCGCCCTGAACGGATGGCTTTTTTTCTGTAACATAAGAACTCTTTTTTTGATGGTGAAGAAATGGAAACTACTAACCAATGCGGGTGCGGGCTGCGCGCCAGCCCGCCGGACCAGAATCAGTTGATAACTGCGCGGGTCATCAAACTTTTTCAGGACCGCTGCATCGGCCAGAAGTTCATGATTGATTTTTATAGCTTTCTTATATAAGTACAAGAGTGGGTTGAACCAGCACAGCGCGGTGAGCAGCTCCAGCAGGACGATATCCCAGCTGTGCTTTTGCCGGATATGGGCCAGCTCATGCTCCAGCACTTCCGGTTCCATTTCACCGGCCTCCCAGATAGTCCGGTCAATGAAAATATGGTTGAAGAAACTGAAGATGGCCACGGGCGGTTCCATGAGCACCAGGGGCACTCCCTGATAATAGCTGCGGGGATGGCGGCGGGTGGTACGGCGCAGCCGCCGCAGGTTACGGCCAAAACGCAGGAGCAGCAGGGCGCTGATAACAGCCGACAGCCAGACGCATCCCCTGATCAGAAGATCCAGGCTCTGGTCACCGGCATCTGCTGCCTGCAAGCTGTATCCGGACAGGTCTGCCTGCCGGGGAGCGGCTACCTGGATTTCAATCAACGGGATCAGAAAGGGTAAAATCAGGCCCGCCAGCAGGTAAAACCGGTTAAAGACCAGCATTTTTTCCTGACTGAGCAGCCAGTGGTAACCGGCATAAAGCACGGCGCTGCAGGCGATCATTTTTAAGAGGTATTCCATCAGGATTTCTTTTTATGGATTTGTGCGTCAATCAATTTGCGGAGTTCTTCGAGCTGTTCGCGGCTCAGATTGGTTTCCCGGGTGAAAAAGGATGCGAACTGCAGTACCGAATCATCAAAATAATCCTTGATCAGGGAACTGACATGTTTGGAAAAATAAGCTGATTTACGAACCAGCGGATAATACTGCCGGGAATTACCCAGCTGCGTATAACTGATTACCCCTTTATCGGTCATGCGCTTCAGCAGGGTGGCAACTGTGGTGGATGCCGGCCGGGGTTCGGGAAACATTTCCAGGAGCTCTTTCATAAAAGCTTTTTCTTTCTGCCAGATCAATTCCATCAGCTGTTCTTCGGATTTGGATAACTTAATCATTCTACAAATATAGATTTAATTCTACAAATGTAGAATATAAATGCAAAACGCCAAATATTTTTCTTTTTGAGAAAACCACAATTGCTAAGACGGGCTGGAACGCGGATTCCATAAACGGTTGGCGAAACGGTTCTTTTCAATCTATCCGGCTACAAGAATGACCCATCTGGCTACTTTTCGGGGAGCGCATATAGAGAACTTTGCTTTTCAAAACATCAGTAAATCAAATGCAGCAAATCAAAGAAAAAGTAATCGTCGTTACGGGTGCAAGTGCAGGAATTGGAAAAACCATCGCCTTAGCACTCGCTAATAAGGGTGCAAGATTGGTATTAGGCGCCAGGAATACCGAAAGATTAGAAAAAGTAGTTGAAGAAATTTCCCGGACGGGCGGCCAGGCCATCTCCCGCAAAACCGATGTACGCCATAAGGCCGATCTCGGGCAGTTGGTGCAGGCAGCCCTGACGCAATATGGCCGGCTGGATGTTATCGTAAATAATGCGGGCATTGCCCGGCTGAGCCGCATCGATGAATGCGACACAGCGGGTTGGGACGAAATGATCGATATTAATCTCAAAGGGGTTTTGTATGCCATGGCAGCAGTCATCCCGGTTTTTAATCAACAGGGCTCGGGCCATATCGTCAATATTCTTTCCACTTCCGGCATACAGATTACACCTTTGCAGGCGGTCTATGCGGGTACCAAAAACGCGGTGCGCACGATTACCGAAGCCTTCCGCCAGGAATCCGATGGCCGGATACGCATCACCGGCATCTCACCTGGCTATATCAAAACAGATTTTGCCATAAAAAGTGTCCGGACAGAAGCGATGAAAACAGCATTTGCCCAAACAGTCGAGGCGCTGGCCATAGACCCGAAGGCGATTGCCGATGCCGTCATCTACGCCATCAGTCAGCCGGAAGATATTGAAGTGGGTGATCTGGTGATACGGCCCTCAAAACAGAATTGATTACATTAGTAGTAGCAAAATGCAACAATCCGCACCAATTAATCATATTGCCAGCATCTCAGCGCTGGTACGGGAACTGGGTTTACCGGCGCCTTCCCACCCATTGATAACCCTGGTAGATTATGATCAGGATCCGGTTACCATCCTGCCGAAGGGGCAGAAAATAAGCCTGGACATCTATAAAATTTCCTTTAGATCGGGCTTTACGGGACAGACAAAATACGGCCAGGGCTATTACGATTTTGATGCCGGCGGATTGGCATTTTTAAAGCCCGGGCAAATCGCATTTGCACCTGAAGACAAAGAAAGTTATGTTGGATTAGCCCTGTATTTTCATCAAGACTTTATCCGGAATTATCCTTTAGGCCAAGCGATAAGCCAGTACGGCTTTTTCAATTACGATGTTTCAGAAGCCCTGTTCCTGTCTGAAAAGGAAAGGGAAATTATCAGGACCTTATTCAGATCGATGGCCCTTGAACTGGAGAACAATATCGATCGCTTTAGTCAGGATGTGCTGGTATCGCAATTAGAACTGCTGCTGAATTACAGCAACCGATTTTACCATCGCCAGTTTATCACCAGAAAAGCCATCAATCACGAGATCATCACCAAGCTGGATGCCCTCCTGAACCGTTATTTTGATACCCGACATCCTCTAAAAGACGGCCTGCCTGCGGTTCGTGATATCAGTGCCGCCTTACAATTATCACCCCGCTATTTAAGCGACCTGTTGCGCTCCCTGACAGGACTCAATACACAGCAGTATATCCAGCGCGCCATCATTGAAAAGGCAAAAGAAAAACTGGCGACCACCCGTTTATCGGTTGCGGAAATCGCCTATTATCTGGGTTTTGAGCATCCGCAGTCTTTCAGTAAACTTTTCAAAGCCAAGACCCGGATTTCTCCATTGGCTTACCGGCAATCTTTCAATTAAATCAACGGAAAAAATCAGGGGCAGGTCAGTCCACCAGTTCCCGCATCAACTGTTCCAGCTTGGTCAGGCAATCCGGGCTCAGTCCGGGATGCACCCTGGAACACTGGACGATGGTACTTCGGGTGGCGGTCAGCCAGCGAAAACGGGATGGCGGATCCAGCCGGGCAATGGGCGAGGCCGATAGCGGATCTCCGGCAGCAATTTTCTGGAAAGCCTCCAGATGCGCGCTGATGGTCTGCAGGTCCAGCTTCGGATCCAGACAGGACAGTTTGGTGGCGGGTACCTGAATGCGACAGGCAATCAAAGCTCTTTTTTTGCAAAGCAGGATGATCCCTGCATTGACAAATTCCTCCCGTTCTACCCGGGGCACCACGCGGATCACCGCATACTCATATAATTGCAGCTCTGGCATCCTGGGCTTGTTTTACAAATACAACAGATTGTTCCAAACGGGTTTTCAGAAAATTTTTATACACCGCTCTGACGGTAGCGGCATTTCCCTCCGCCTCTTCATAATGCAACCAGTCTTCCGGCAGCGCCTCTATAATATCGTCAATCAGCACCGGGTCCAGCTGTTGCAGGATGTCCTGGTCTGCGGCTTCCAGCAAGGCGGCCTCTTTTAAGAGCACATGATCCTTGATCAGGGCAAAGGGACTGCTGCGCTGGGCCTCCCAACTGCTCCAGTTATGATGAAAGTAGAGGCAGGCTCCATGATCAATTAACCATAGCTCCCGGTTAAAAATCAGCATATTGGTATTGCGTGCCGTACGGTCCATATTCATCAGGTAGGCATCCAGCCAGACAATTTTGGAGGCCAGCATCGCATCGGTCTGCATAACTGCCGGATCATAGCTGATGGAACCACTGAGGTAATGAAGCGCAATATTTATTCCCTGGCTGGCTTTGAGCAGGTCCTGGATTTCTTCATCCCCTTCGGTGCGACCAAATGCGGCATCCAGCCGGGCCAGTACGATTTCCGGGACTTTAAGGCCCAGGGCCCGGGCGATCTCCCCACCGATGAATTCGGCGACCAGGGCCTTGGGCCCCTGCCCTGCCCCCCGGAATTTAAGGGCATAGAGAAATCCGTCGCTGCCTTCAGCAATTGCCGGCAGCGATCCGCCTTCCCTTAAAGGCGTTACATAACGCGTTACATCAATGGTTCTTATTTCAGGCATCGACATCAAAAATAATGGAATTGCCCGGAATCCGGCTACCGGCAACCTATGGTACAGATCGCGCTGGGTAAAAGTCCGGCCCCTCTAAAAAAAGCTGCCCCGGGGGACAGCTTCTATAGATCTTAGTATTTAATTGCTTCGGCTTAGTTATTCTCCGGTGCAGGATGCTCGCCGCCTTCCTGAGGTTTTCTTTCAGGACGGGGGATCAGGGCCTTTCTGGACAATTTGAACTTACCGGATTTGGGATCGGTACCAATCAGCTTCACTTTCATGTTATCACCTTCCTTCACCAGACCATCCAGGGTCTCCAGGCGCTTCCAGCTTACTTCACTGATATGCACCAGCCCCTGTTTGCCGGGCAGGAATTCCACGAAGGCACCAAAAGGAACGACCGATTTCACAACGGCATCATAAACATCACCCACGACAGGAACAGCTACAATGCCTTTGATCCAGTCTTCGGCTTTGACCACGGCTTCTTTTTCCACACCGAAAATGCTGATCTCACCCATCGCGTTCACTTCTTCGATATTGATGGTCGTACCGGTTTCTCTTTGAATTTCCTGTATCACTTTACCACCTGGTCCGATTACCGCACCAATAAATTCCTTATCGATAAACATTTTCACCACGCGCGGTGCATGCGGTTTCACGTCTTCTCTGGCTTCAGGGATGGTCTGGTACATGGCTTCCAGGATATGCAGTCTGCCGGCCTTGGCCTGTTGCAGGGCTTCATTCATTACCTCCATGGAAAGACCGTCCACCTTGATGTCCATCTGTACGCCGCAAATACCATCACGGGTACCGGTTACTTTAAAGTCCATATCCCCCAGGTGATCTTCATCACCCAGAATATCACTTAAGATAGCATATTTATCTTCCTTGGTAATCAATCCCATAGCAATACCGGAAACGTGCTTGGGGAAAGGTACCCCTGCGTCCATCAGTGCCAGTGAACCAGCACAAACGGTAGCCATAGAAGAAGAACCATTGGATTCCAGAATATCACTCACGACCCTCACGGTATAACCGAAATCAGATTCGGCGGGCATCATTTGCTTCAGCGAGCGCATGGCCAGATTGCCGTGCCCCACTTCCCGACGACCCGGTCCACGCATCGGTTTGACTTCACCGGTGGAGAAGGGCGGGAAATTATAATGTAGGATAAATTTGGAATATTTGGAAGTCGCTGCGGTTTCCAGCAGCAGTTCATCCAGTCCGGTGCCCAGGGTAACGGTCGTCAGCGACTGGGTTTCACCGCGGGTAAACAGGGCGGAGCCGTGCGGGGAAGGCAGGGCATCCACTTCCATGTCCAGGGGACGGATCTCATTGAGGGCCCGGCCATCCAGACGCACCCGGTCGTTGAGGATCATGTCCCGGACCACATCATATTGCAGGTCATGGAAATATCTTTTTACCAGGGATTTTTCCAGGTCTCCGAAAGGCGCTTCTTCTGTAGCGGCTTCCTGGAACTGGGTAATCAGTTCTTCCTGGATGGCTGCAAAGCGATCGGTACGATCATGCTTGGCCAGTTTGCCTTTGGCTACTTCCAGTACTTTGTCCTGGGCCAGGCTGTATACTTTTTCCTTAATGGTTTCATCGGTCGGAGGTGCCGTATACTCCCTTTTACCGGCTATACCTTTCAGGTCACGGAGTTCTTCCTGCGCTTTGATCTGCAGGCGGATGGCATCATGGGCCACACCCAGGGCAGCCACCAGGTCTTCTTCTGAACATTCATCAGACTCCCCTTCCACCATCATCAGGTTCTTTTTAGTAGCCGCTACGATAAAATCCATATCGGCTTTTTCCAGTTCACTGCGGGTGGGATTGATTTTGAATGCGCCTTCGATTCTGGCCACCCGTACTTCACTGATAATCTCTTTAATGGGTACATCTGACACCGCCAGGGCCGCAGAGGCAGCCAGACAGGCCATGGCATCCGGCATGATCTCGGGATCGCTGCTGACCAGGGTGATCAATACCTGCACGTCACAGAGATAATCATCCGGGAACAGGGGACGCAGGGCCCGGTCAATCAGCCGGGAAACCAATACTTCATAGTCATTCAGGCGGCCTTCTCTTTTAAAGAAGGACCCGGGGATCCGGCCTGCGGAAGCAAATTTTTCCTGATAATCTACGGTCAGCGGGAAAAAGGACTGCCCTTCCTTGGGTTCCTTATTGGCCACCACCGTCGCCAGCAGCATGGCTTTGCCCATACTAACGGTCACTGAACCGTTGGCCTGGCGGGCCAGCCGGCCGGTTTCGATGGTAATCTCACGACCATCGCCTATATCAAAAGTCTTTCTTATGGATTGTTGTAACATAGCTCTAATTTGAAAATTTATATATGTGACAGGCCGATCAATGCGCCAGGCGCCGGCTGCCGGTTGGACGAAGCAATGCAATCAGGTATACGAAAACTGGTATTCCCAACATGGATCATGTTGGGAATACCAGTATATATATAATGAAGTCTGAACTTTCGAATCAAACCCAGGAATAGAACCGATTCCCAACTGAGATCTCAGCGGGAAATTATTTTCTTAATCCCAGTTTTTCGATCAGGGCGCGGTACCCTTCAAGATTCGTTTTTTGCAGGTAGGCCAATAAGCTTTTGCGCTTGCCTACCAGCTGCATCAGGCCTCTGTGGGAAGAGAAATCCTTCTTGTTTTCCTTTAAATGCGTACTGATCTGGCTGATGCGCTCGGTTAATTGAGCAACCTGGCCCTCAATAGAGCCTGTATTGGCGGTATTTCCTCCAAATTCTTCAAAAATCTTTGCGTTTCTTTCTTTAGTAAGTGGCATACTGTCTTTTTTAAAAAGTCATCCTGTTTTTTGTATCCTGTTGTATTAAGGCCGCAAAGGTAAGGAAATTAATAAAATGCAACAAATATCCGGAAAAATCTGTCGCCCGGTCCCGGAAATTTATTTTTTGGTTCTGGTAATTTTTCAATATTTTTAATGATTAATGTGTAGTTAATACATGAGAATGAGTTGCGTTGCCTGATTTCGCATTGCCAGAGTATTGAAATATCAGTGTCCTAAACCTCAATAAGCTTTGTCATTTTTAAAATCAATTTTTGCGTATGAAACCCAATTTGCTTGTCCAAAGCATGCTATGTCTGGCATGTTTAATGATGTCGTTTTGTGCCCTTGCCCAGACAAAAAATGTCACCGGTAAGGTACTGGACGACAAAAACAACCCTGTAGCAGGTGCTACAGTTGTGGGAAAAAATTCCCAAACGGCCGCCGTCACCGCTGAAGACGGAACTTTTAGCCTCCAATTGCCCGAAACCGAGACCCTCCTGGTCATCTCTTATGTCGGCTATACCACCCAGGAAGTGACCATTACCGATGGGCCGCTGACCATTACCCTTGTCAGTGGCAGCCAGCAGTCCCTGGATGAAGTCGTTGTCATCGGCTATGGTACGGCCCGAAGAAGGGATCTTACCGGCTCGATGGTGACCATCAGTGAAAAGAATTTTAATAAAGGGATCATCACCAACCCGGACCAGCTGATCCAGGGAAAGACCCCGGGTGTGATGGTAATTAATAATACCGGGCAGCCCGGGGGATCAGCCACGGTCCGGATCCGGGGTAATTCCTCGATCCGCGCCGGCAATAATCCCCTGTTCGTACTTGACGGGATTCCACTTTCCGGCAATTCTGCCCGCCCGGGTGGCAGCGGGGGCTTTGGCTCTGATGGCGGCAACCCTTTAAATTACCTGAACCCCGAGGATATTGCCTCGATTGACATCCTCAAGGATGCCTCCGCCACCGCCATCTATGGTTCCCGCGGCGCCAACGGGGTGGTGATTATCAATACGAAAAGGGGTATTTCCGGCGATCCCACGGTGCGGATTTCGACATCGGTAGGTGCTTCCTCCGTTATCAAGACCATGGATGTACTCAGTGCCGATGAGTTCCGGGAAGCCCTGGAAGTCTATACCCCCGGTGATGCGGCGACAGCCGATCTGGGCGGTAATGTCAATGCTTTTGACGCCATCACCCGTGTCGGCATTACCCAGAACCATAATGCCAGTATATCCGGCGGTACCGACAGGGGCCGTTACCGGCTCTCGCTGGGTTACCTGAACCAGGATGGTATTATTGAGAATTCCAATCTTAAAAAATATACGGCCAACCTGAACTCCAGCTTCAAATTCCTGGAATCCAAAAAACTGGGACTGGACCTCAACCTGTTTTTCACCCAGACCAATGAGCGGATCGCTCCCATTGACGTGGGTGTGGGATTTGAAGGCAACCTGATCTCCCAGGCCCTGAACTGGAACCCCACCCGCCCCCTGCGGGATGAGAACGGGGACTTAACCTGGGTTAGTGCCAATGTGATCAACCCGCTGGCCACCCTGCAGGCTTTCAAGGATCTGGCCACCGTCAATACCATTATCGTCAATGTAGCACCTTCCTATAAAATCACCGATTTCCTGGAATACAAACTGGCTTATAGCCTGACCCGCCAGACCGGACTGCGGACCGGGATGTATGATCGGCTGCTGATCAATCCCACCCATACCGAGAAAGGGATGGCCTTCGTGGGCAATAATTCCAATACGGACCAGCAGCTGACCCATACCCTAAGTTTTAATAAGGATATCGCCACCGACCTGAACCTGAATGCCGTGGCGGGTTATGAATACCTGAGTTATGATACCCGCTGGAATTCCGCGTCCGGTTCGGGATATACCTATAAGGGCATTGATTTTTACGATTACCTGGATTATTCCGTGGCTTCCGCCCGTAATATCAATTCCAACCGTTCTCCAACCAATGAACTGCAATCCTTCTTTTTCAGGGCGGGCTTTAACCTTAAGGATAAATACCTGCTGACCGGTACCATCCGCCGGGACGGCTCCACTAAGTTTGGGGAGAATAATAAGTATGCCAATTTCCCTTCACTGGCCTTCGCCTGGAATGCCTACAATGAGGACTTCCTTCAAGGCAGTGCCGTCAGTAACCTGAAACTGCGCATTGGCTGGGGTAAGACTGGTAACAGTGAATTTCCTTCCGGCGCTTCCAAGAACCGATATGAGTTCGGCATGCAGAGCCAGGAGCAGACCAATTTCGGGAACCCCGACCTCAAATGGGAAACTTCTACGACGTATAACCTCGGCGTTGATTTCGGACTGCTGAACAACCGGATCTTCGGTTCTATCGATGTATTTCATAAAACGACCGCCGATGCGCTTTTCGAAAGGACCATCGCCCAGCCGGCGCCCAATGGTAAAATCTGGGTGAACCTGGATGGAGAAGTGGTGAACAAGGGAATAGAAATTAATCTTAACGGCGCCATCGTAAGTAACGATAACCTGCAATGGAACCTGGGTACCAATCTGACCCTGCTGAAAAACAGTGTATCCGGACTGCCGGGATTCTACGAAACAGCGACACTCAGGGGCCAGGGCTTCTCGAATGTTGTAGGTCAGCGCATGGTCAGCGGTCAACCGCTGAATGTCTGGTACCTGGCCATATTTGAGGGCATCGATCCAAGCACAGGGCTGAGTATGTACCGCGCCAAAGACGGTACCATAGGTACGGAAGTGGATCCTGCCCAGAATAAGTTTTATATCAACAGCCCCAACCCGAAAATGCTATTGGGGATTTCTACCGATGTGAGTTATAAGAAGTTTTCGGCTTTTGTCAACTTCAACGGCGCCTTTGGACATTACCTGTTCAATAATACCCTGGCAACTGTGCTGGGCATCAATAACCTGTCGGGTAAGAACATATCTTCTGAATTCTTCCAACCTGAACTGGGGGAAAAAACTTCCAATTCAGCAGCACCTTCCACGCGTTATCTGGAAAAAGGCAATTACCTGAAACTGTCCAATGCCACCCTGAACTACCATCTCGGCGATGTCGGTCGGGCCTTTAAAAATGTCAACATCTCACTGACCGGTCAGAACCTACTGGTATTTACCAACTACAGGGGCTTCGATCCGGAAGTGAATACCGATGGCGGCACCAATGGCATTCCCTCCCTGGGGATCGAATACATCCCCTACCCTTCAGCCAGGACATTTTTACTGGGATTGAATTTTTCTTTATAACCGACCATTGTAAACTATAAAAAATACACAGATGAAAACAATTCTACCATATAGTATATTGACGGTGCTGCTGTTCTCCCTGTTTGCCTGTACCAAGCTGAATGAGGAGTTTCGCAGTAACCTGGAGGAAGGAGATGCCATTAGCGCATCTGAGTTGCTGGTCAGCGCCTACTCCACCCTGAACGGGCCTTATCAGCAGGGCGATCGCTGGTGCATGCAGGAACTCTCTTCTGACGAAGCCATTGCCCCGACCCGGGGTGGTGACTGGGATGATAATGGTCGTCACCGCGCCATCCACCTGCATACCTGGAATGCCGATAATGATTATATGAGCGGATGCTTCAATAG
This sequence comes from Niabella terrae, assembly GCF_054783135.1. NCBI lineage: Bacteria > Pseudomonadati > Bacteroidota > Chitinophagia > Chitinophagales > Chitinophagaceae > Niabella > Niabella terrae. The sequence goes on along the minus strand of NZ_BAAGRD010000015.1, from coordinate 26,390 downwards.
TTTTGGTACCGCCATTTTCCAGGCTTCGAATGTCCTGCGCAATAATCCTACTGAACAACAAGCTGCCGAAGCCCGATTTATCCGGGCCCTGGCCATGTTTGACATGATCGATCTCTGGGGAATAGCCGTATACCGCGAAGACCTGGAAGATTTCCGTAAAGACCCGATTGTGATGACCGCCGCTGAGGGGCTGGATTTTATTATCAGTGAAGTCAATGAGATCATCGGAACATTACCTACAGGCGGGGATGCCTGGGTTGCCAGTAAGAACGCAGCAAGGGTATTGCTGATGAAAGTATACCTGAACCGGGGCGCCTTTATCAACCGGGAAGCCCCCAGCTTCGATGCCGCTGATATGAGTAAAGTTATTGAATTGGCCGATCAGGTTACGGGCTATACCATTGCTGCTGCAGGTAAATACTTTGATAATTTTGCACCCGATAACGATGTAAAATCCACGGAGAATATTTTTACGCTTTACAACAAGGAAGGCGAACGGGGCGGCGGCGTCGGTAACGCCTATAACACGATCGCACACTACAATATGGATCCCGGTGGCTGGAATGGCTGGGCCACCCTGGGTGCATTCTATGACAAGTTCTCCGCTTCAGATGAAAGAAGGGGCATCGATTACCGGTATCCCGCTTTCAACAAACCCAACCCCAAAGGAGCCAGAACCGTGGGCTTCCTGGCCGGTCAGCAATACAACCTGACTACTGGTGCGGCGCTCAATGCGCGCAACCCTTCCAGCCAGCCATTGGTGTTTACCCATGATATTACTATCCGTACTTCGGGCAATACCCTGGAGACTGCCGGAATCCGGGTACTTAAGTATGCTTACGATTATGCTTCACAATCCGGACAGAAAAACAATGACTGGGTGGTCTATCGATATGCTGACGTGGTATTGATGAAGGCCGAAGCCATGTTAAGAGGTGGCGGTGGCAGTGCTGCTGCTGCACTCACCCTGGTCAACTCTATCCGCAGCAAAAGGGGTGCCGGCAACCTGGGCTCCTTAAGCCTGGATGGTCTGCTGGATGAAAGGGGCCGCGAACTCTATTGGGAAGGCTGGAGAAGACAGGACCTGATAAGATTCGGGAAGTTCCTGGATGCCCGTGAGACCAAACCGGCCGATGAAGATAACAAAGTACTGCTCTACGCCATACCGAGCCAGCAACTGGCGGTGAATCCGAGTCTTACACAAAACGAAGGTTTCTAATTTTCAATAATACAAATTTTAAAGCCGTATCTGATGCGTCAGGTGCGGCTTTAATTCATAACATGTAACCCCGGCAGGCCCTCCAATATTTTCAAGGAAAGTGCCATTTACCCACTTAGCTCTTTAAAAGTTGGAATAACATCAACAGATTATTATAACTTTACAAAGAAGATTCTCTTTCAGATTCCCGTGACGGGCCCTTAAATGTGGACATGTGAAGAAGAAGGGGAGTCTTTATTTGTCTATATCCAAGAATTTTACACAAATTCATTACCCTCTTAAATCACACTTATTGGTTTTTTTCATAACACGAGATTCAACTGTGATTTTACAAAAAACTGTCACGCCCGGGGTTAAAGAACTCACTTCATTTTTTCAAATTTAACCCCTTTTCCATAAATTTAACTGATTCAGCCGAATGGTTCCTGTAAACCGAGAACCAAATCGACTGGGTTAATTCCAAAGGTAATTACCAAAACTTATCTAGATGTCTTTTAGCACGAAACAGATCCCTCATCAATTTAATGGAATCAACATTCTTACAATAAATTTTATTGTAGATAGGCAAAAATCTACTATTCCGATCCTTATCTCTGAAATAGCGGAAGACGATATCTTATTTGTAAATTTTAGTAACGATAATTCAGCCACCAAGTTTATACGTAGACATTATGAGAAGATCAAGTCATTATATCAGGAAAAGGCGGGTAAAAATTTTATCTTTCTGGAGGAAGAAAAAAATCAGTTAGATTTTATAGATATACTCGGATTCAATTATCCTTCATTAAACAAGGAACAGATCGATTTATGGAAATCATCTGCGGAGCTATTATATAATACTGATTTTTTTACGAAATCCTTTGTCTCAGGAATTAGAATTCAGGAAAATGAGTCGGGAACACCAGCCAAGCTCGCCAAACAAGGTTTATTTAAGAAATTTTTTAAAAGCCGTCAGGTTCAAATTGCCAATGAACCCCGTATTGATCATGATCAGTTCCGGGAGAAACTTTTTGCTTCCTGCAAATTTGGCTTCCTGCGTGCCCGCCGTCCCAATCGATTTGCCTATACAGATTTTTCCAGCCTCGAGGAGCAGGATTATATGAGCTTCTTTGAGTATCACTCCAATCTTATCCGTCCTGAAATCGTACCGACATCAGTTCATGAAGAGATCTATTATCAATTAAACTCCTCCCTGGAGCCGGAGAAGGAAGAAAATGACAATCTTGCTGATATCAATTTTTTGAAAGAGTCTGAAATTATCGCTGAAGAAATCCGCGAACGAATCCTGCGCTTAAAAAAAAATGGATTCAATGAACTACTTATTAAAATGATTGGACAAAGCCTCGATAACGAGGATATAAAAAAGTTGTTCCAGCCCGCGATAAACCAATATAGCTCCATATATATCAGCAAAGATTATAAAATACTTTTACCGGAGTTTGAAAACATGGAAATTAAACTCACACCACTACCTAAAACGGTATTCTTTTTCTTTCTTCGACATCCAGAAGGGGTTTTATTCAAGCGACTGCCAGAATATAGAAAAGAAATTACAGCTATTTACAGCCAACTGACCAATCTTCAGGATTCAGCTAAGTTTAGGAAAAGCATCCAGACACTAACTGATCCGAGATGTAATTCCATCAACGAAAAATGCAGCCGGATAAAGGAGGCTTTCTTAAGCCGGATGGAAGAAGGGCTGGCACAACAATATTATATACATCAGGGTCGCGGACTTGTCAAATACATTCCTGCCGCCCGTGAGGAAAGTAGGATTATCTGGGAAAAAGTCCTGCCGAAGGAACTATGATTACAAGGTTGCAGAAAACGAAACCTGGCCACATAGAGAATAGTTTTGTGAATCTAATTATTCTAAGACTTAAAAATCTGTTTATTATGGCCAAGAAATTTTTCAACTTACTTATTTTAGACGAGAGCGGTTCAATGCAGTCCGTCAAAGAGCAGACAATTACAAACTACCAGGAAATTCTGCAAACCATCAGGACAAGTCAAAAGAAGCATAAGGAACAACTTCAAAACGTCTCATTGATCACTTTCAACTCCGATGGCATTAAGTATGTTTTCGATAAAATGCCAATTGATGAAATTAAGGGATTCAGTCAAAATGATTATAATCCCGATGCAATGACACCACTTTGGGATGCCGTCGGAAAAAGTGTTAATGACCTGGCTCGCTTCTTAATAAATAAACGCAACTATGTGGTATTAGTCTCGATTCTTACTGATGGATTTGAAAATGCTTCTCAGGAATACAAGTCCAATCACATAAAAAAAAATGGTTGAGACCTATTCCAAGAAAAATTGGATATTCACTTTTATAGGCGCGGGTGACGATGTATATAAACAAGCGGAAACTGTCGGAATTCCTTCTGGCAATATCTGGGCAGATTCACTTGACAATATCTCGATGAAAATGAAGACGCGTGTATGCGATAGTATGCTCAGATTATTTGCAAACGAGAACATCATAAGTCTGGGAACTGAGCCATTTGACCACTTCTTTGATGAAGAGACAAAGCCGGAGCCCAAAAAGATATCAGATAACAAACAATCGGCGGCAGAAGACGATGTTGAAGAAGTTACCGCGACAGGAAGGTAAAATCGTTGGATTGTCAGACTGAAGTATGCCTGAGACAGGCAACAACCTCGGTATTAAAACTCAGTTGAAAATATTCAACATCATTTCATGAAAAGCTCATTTTAATGACCTTCATTTTTTTTCTTAACTTTAGTATATAACTCACTTGAAAGTGGCTGAACGGGATTCGTCCGGCTTTTGTTTGAGTTATTTGACCCTTTAGCGTTAGAGGATGTCTGAGTGGGATTCACCCGGTCTTCCAAGGTTTGAAGGGTTTTTTTCTTTTTCTATATATGCAAAAAATACGCTCAGCCCGAAAAATAGTGGATATCTACATGAATGGCCTTATGTGTAAGCCAGTCGAGTAGAATGGCTGTTAATACCACCTCCTTTCCGGATCTTCGTTCCCTTCCGGAATTTTGATATAAATATGCTTCAGGATTAAACCATAATCCTTTAGCCCAAGCATATTTTTAAGATTTTCTCCTGGCTTTTAAGGTTCTCTGCTCTTGATGTTGACGGATTTGTTCTCTCCATTGTTCCAAAGAGAAGGGATGCTTCAATATTTGCTCTACCTCCACTTGTGCGGCCTTGCTCCTCTCCCAATGATAGTCTGTTAATGTGGGCAGTTCTTCGTAGGACGGCTTCGGCCTGATTTGTAAGTCCTTCATAATTTGTTGTAGTAGTCGTCATCTAGTACCGGTTGGGCAAATTAGCTAATTTCTTCAAAAATATTTTAAAAAAAACTGGAGTAATAATCTCTGAGTTATAGCTTGACAAGATCCGATACCATTAGAGAAGCTTTCGACCAAGTTTCTTCCTGATGATGCAATGGTTCGTAACTGAAGCGAATGTACCCAAGTTGTGTAGAAGTCCATGTATAATATCTATTGTAAAGTTGTCTTGGTGGAAAATGAATCAATCAACAAAAAAGTAAGAAGGTTCCTGGATGATATGTAAATCTGTGCTGTCCGCAATATTAAAATTTCTGATAACTCTTTTTGAAATCCCCAATTACCATCAACAACGACAATGCCATCCAGAAATCTAATCTTCAATGTAATTTTCTACACTCGCCTGATTACGGTATTGTACATGCTGAAGTCTCTATATAGTTTTGTTGTTTCCAAGAAACGATTGGGGGATAGTACCTATCCATCTAATATTATAAACTAAAATTATGAAAACTATGAAACAACTCAATTGCAGACCTATTATCTATTTACTGGTCTGTGCACTCAGTCTTATATCCTGTGCTAAGGATGGTAAAGATGGTATTGATGGCGTAGATGGTGAAGACGGTGCACCTGGCGCAACTGGTCCGCGTGGTGCGACCGGGACTGCCAATGTCCAGTATTCCGATTGGTTTAATCCAACTACCTATACCAACACCTCTGTGTTTGGCATCGTTCATTTCAGGTACGAAAAGGCTGCACCTGCTATTACCCAGGCCATTCTGGATAAGGGTGTCGTGCTGGTCTATGGTAAGATCGAGGGATACAACCCTTTAATCTGGCCGAAGGATCAGGTAGGCTTGCTTCCTATCTCCCTGTTGATTAGACAAGGCTCCACTCCTTACACAGATGTGATAACTTACCTACTCACACCTGGAAAATTAACCATTGATTTCAGCAGTTCCATTAATGCTTATGGAACGATATCTAGTGCTCACCATTTTCGATATGTAATTATTCCAGGAGGTGTCGCAGCAAAAAGAGTGACGGACACAGAGAATCGGGTGGTACTGAATAACGGTTCTATTGTATCAGAATCCGAGCTCAAAAGCATGCCTTATTCCAAAGTATGTGAACTGCTCGATATCACGCCATAGTTTTGTATACATGCCAGGGTAATTTCACTGTAGGAAATACCGAACCGGGAATCCGGCAGGCCTTACCAGCAATGAATCTGCGGTGTTGACGCTTGCGATAGGACCAAATATCAAACAGCTGATCGCAACAGTACCCTTTGAGAAAATGGTTCATCAAGGATAGAGCAGGTACTTTTTGCGCATTTCTTTGTATTCGCTCAGACCTGGCTCCCAGCTTTTGCGGATTTCGGCCTCGGAGACACCATCGATAATCTGCTGACGGAAAAGGCCATTGCCGATCAGGTTCTCAATTTTGCCCATCTGATTACTGAGCTTGGAATTAAAAAATTTCTCTTTGTGCGGATGTGCTTTATAAAGCTCCATGATCCACTTGATATTGATCTGGCCGGATTTTTTCAGTTTTTCGATATCATAGTCACGCAGGTCCAGTCCGTAGCAAACCTGGTTCATAAAGATCGGTGTCTCGGCCATGCCTTTAATCGACTTGGGGGTAAAAGAAAAGCTGTATTTTCCTTTTAATTCGGGACTCCCGAGTACCGTAAAAGGAAACATCGTTCCCCGGCCATGGTTCAGGTATACACCTTCAAACATACAGGTGGAAGGATAGAGCATGATTGATTGCTGGGTATTCAGATTGGGTGAAGGTTTTACCGGTAAGGTATACGACATATTATGGTTGTAATTGGCTACCGGGATAATTTTCAATTTACATTTTACCTTGTTTTTGAGCCAGCCTTCCCCATTGGCCATCTGCGCAAACTCACCTACGGTGAGACCATGAGACATGGGTATCGGGAACATACCGATACCGGATTTATACTTCATGTCCAGGATTGGACCATCAATCAAATATGCATTCGGATTCGGGCGGTCCAGGATCAGCATTTCCTTATCATTCTCGGCGCATGCTTCCATCAACCTGGACAGGGCATTGATATTGGTATAAAAACGTACCCCTACGTCCTGCAGGTCGTAGATCAGGATATCGATATCCGCCATATCCTGGGCCGTGGGTTTGTTTTTAGCCCCGTATAAGGATATTATCGGAATGCCGGTGGAGGGATCCTTTTCATCCTTAACCTTTACACCCGCGCTGGCATTTCCCCGGAATCCGTGTTCCGGACCAAATACTTTGACAATATTAATACCCAGTGATTGCAGGCTATCTACGAGATGTTTATCGCCGATTATGGTGGTCGGGTTGGCCATAATGCCGATTCTTTTTCCCTTCAGATAATCCAGGTAAAGGCCGGTCTGATCGGCGCCGGTAATAATCGGTGCTTCCAGCTGGTTTTCACAGGTGGCGGGCAGCTGGATCGCTCCCCATAAAAACGAAAGTGCCGTCGTCAGTACGAATAATAACTTCATTCCAGTTTTTTTAATTTTAAACTATGCCCAGGCCAGCAGCCAGGGCATTGAATTATTTAGGCCAGCTACCCATATCGGTATCGGTTTTTGGCAATGCATCTGCCAAACCTACAAAAAATACCCAATACCACCGATCTGAATCCTTTGATACCGGCTGTTTTACAGACGGGGCCGGTGCCCTTTTGGTTGAATCTAGGAAAAATAAAAGCCAGTACATTTGTAATAAGAAAAACAACGCTATATGAATCGAAACGAAGTTTATATTGTTGCTGCAGTCCGCACCCCGATCGGAAGTTTTGGTGGTGCCCTGAAATCCCTATCCGCAACCCAACTGGGTGCGCTGGCCATACAGGGTGCCCTGAAAAAGTCCGGCCTCTCGCCGGACCAGGTCCAGGAATTGCTGATGGGATGTGTGCTGCAGGCAAATCTGGGTCAGGCACCCGCCCGTCAGGCGGCTAAATTTGCCGGGCTGCCGGATCAGGTAAACTGTACCACTATCAATAAGGTCTGTGCCAGTGGCATGAAAGCCATTGCCCAGGCAGCACAGAGCATCCTGCTGGGCGATGCCGAGATTATAATCGCCGGTGGTATGGAAAGCATGAGCAATGTACCTTTCTATGCCGAAGACCTCCGCTGGGGCCGTAAATATGGTCATGCCGCCCTTATTGATGGTCTGGCTAAAGACGGCCTGACCGATGTATATGACGGCCAGGCCATGGGTATGGCGGCTGAACTTTGCGCCGATACTTGCGGTATCAGCCGGGCGGACCAGGATGCATTTGCCGTAGAAAGTTATCGCCGCAGTCAGACAGCCTGGGAACAGGGCCACTTTGATGAAGAAGTAATCGAAGTCAGCATTCCGCAGAAAAAAGGCGATCCGGTCATCATCCGCCGGGATGAAGAGCCCTTTCAGGTAAAATTTGAGAAAATTCCGGAATTGCGACCGGCTTTCAAGAAGGACGGTACGGTTACTGCGGCCAATGCCAGTACAATGAATGACGGTGCGGCGGCCCTGGTACTGATGAGCCGCCAAAAAGCAGAAGCACTTCAGCTGAAGCCGGTGGCCAAGATTCTGGCCTATGCAGATGCAGAACAGGCGCCCGAATGGTTTACCACCAGTCCCAGTCTGGCCCTGCCCCGGGCCATTGAAAAAGCGGGACTTCAACCCGGCGATATCGCTTTCTGGGAACTCAATGAAGCTTTCAGTGTCGTAGGTATTGAAAATACCCGTCGGTTGGAGCTGGATCCCGCTACCGTCAACGTAAATGGCGGCGCCGTTTCCCTGGGCCACCCGCTGGGTGCCAGTGGTGCACGCATCATTACCACCCTGATCCAGGTGCTTCGGCAAAATAAAGCCCGCTATGGTGCCGCAGGGATCTGCAATGGTGGCGGCGGCGCCAGTGCCATGGTGATCGAGGCCATTGATATTTAAATCCTGAAAAATGAAAGATTCTACCCAACGGTTTTCTGACCGCGTCAGCGATTATATCCGTTACCGGCCCAAGTATCCCCCAGAGATTATAGGCATTTTGCGGGACCGGATCGGGCTGAATCCGCATAGCATCATTGCCGATATCGGCGCCGGAACGGGATTTTTAACCGAACTTTTCCTGAAAAATAAAAACTATACTTATGCTGTGGAACCCAATGATGCCATGCGTATCGCCTGCGGAGAGCTTTACGGCCATCATGCCAACCTGAAACTGGTAAAAGGAACTGCGGAAACTACAACCCTTTTTGATCATACGATTGATACGATTGTTGCAGGCCAGGCATTTCACTGGTTCGATCGCGACGGATGCCGCCAGGAATTTAACCGCATCCTCAAAACAGGTGGCCATATCGTACTGATCTGGAATGCCCGCAGGGATGATCATGCTTTTTCCAAAGGCTATGACAACCTGCTCCGGGAGCTGATACCCGAATACCAGACACTGGACCACCGCAATGTAGATCAGGCAGCTTTGGCGGATTTTTTTCAACCTGCGTCGCTGGAAACGGCGGCGCTGCCCCATCAACAGGTCTTTGACTGGGAAGGTTTCCGGGGCAGGGTTCTGTCCTCTTCCTATGTACCCAAATCAGGTCCGGTATATAATAAAATCATGAAAGGCATCCGGCAGCTCTATGAACAGTATGCCATTGACAATAAAGTTATTTTCAGTTATGATACCCAGCTGTTCTGGAATCTTTGAACAGCGGTAGTTTTACGTATCGACCGATTGCCGCCCGATCACTCCGTAACCACCTTCACCACCGTGGAATAATGAACACTGCCATCAATATCCACCTGGGCGATGCGAATAAAGGCTGCCTGGGCTTCGGTGACGCCTGCTGCTGTTTTGCGGCAGGAAGCCATTAGGGATACAAAAAACAGCAGCGCTGCAATCCCCTTAAGTAACCAGGAACGTCTTTTAAAGCAACCGAATAAAAAGGCCAGAAAGCCCACTCCCGACAAGAGTCCTGTAGTCGATCGGGTAAAACTGTAATGAAGGGTGGTCGCGGAATTTCCGCCATCTGCCTTAGTATTGACTGATCCAATCTTTTTAAATACCTGGCCATCGGCCGAGGCTTCAATATCATACCGCAGGCAATTGGTTTCAGATTCGCTATCCCAGTCCACTCGAAGTTGCCCTCCTCTCCTTGAAGCATTGATGACACCGAAATTTACCGATAACGCTGACTCCGCATCCAGTTTTACCAACCAGAAATCCAGGTTGCCAAAAGATTCGGTTACGTCCATATCGGCAACACTGGCATAACCACCGACTAGAAAGCCTCCGTCTGTCGTTTGTATTACAGCCGATGAAGCATCATTTCCCGTACTACCCATATTCTTCTCCCATAACAGGTCTCCCGTACTGCTGAAACGAACCAGCCAGGCATCAAAATTACCGTATACCTGACTGACATCTCCATCAGCCAGGTTGACGCCACCAGTCATGATGGCGCCACCATCCGAGGTAACGGACATTCCACGGATGTATTCTGAAGAAGTAGATCCTGCCGGGCGCTGCCATAGGAGATTGCCAGCGTCGTTTATTTTGATGAGCCAGAAATCAGCACTTCCTCTCCCATTCGTGACATCGCCGTCACCCGACACCGTATGTGCGCCGATATAGTACCCCCCGCCAATGGCGGGTGCCACCGCTTCAGCCGCGTCCTGTAAACTACCACCAAAGCTTTCCTGCCACTGAATATTACCGGCACCATCTACTTTTACGACCCAGACATCCTGCCCCCCGTGGTTGCCCAAAACATCACCGTCATTGGAAGAAGAATTTCCAGCCAGGATATAGCCTCCATCGGGCGTATTGGCAATGGATTGCAGGGCATCGCCTTCTGTTCCTCCAAGAATCTTTTGCCATAGCGGGTTGCCGCTGCCATCTAGCTTCACCAGCCAACTATCCAGTTGGCCTTTCGGGTTGGTGATCATACCGTCTGTAGAATAAGTAGAGGCCACCAAAACATAACCACCATCAACCGACTCCCGGATCCCAAAACCATGATCCATATCCGAACCGCCCAGGGATTTTTGCCACTGAATCGTACCGTTGCTATTTAATTTTACGATCCAGACATCATAGGACCCGTAATTAATGCTGACATCGCCATCATCGGAACTTGTCGAACCTGCAATGATATAGCCGCCATCGGCCGTGCTGATGATGGACTCCGCAATATCATAACTGGTCCCGCCCAACATTCGCTGCCATAACAGTGTACCCGTTGCATCCGTTTTGACTACCCAAATATCCTGCTCACCATGTCCTCCCGAAACATCACCGCCGTCGTTCGTTGCGTTGCCCATCAGAATATAGCCGCCATCTGCTGTTTTGTCCACTGAATAGATCACCTCGGTGCCGCTGCCGCCAAAGGATTTTTGCCATTGTAGGGCGGGTGCCGTCATCGTCTGGGCTGTCAGAAGATAGGGCAAACCGAACAGTAATCCAGTCAGAACAAATAAATACAGTAGATTACCCATTGGTTTTAGCATGTCAAAAAGTTTATAATTTTAGCTATTGAATTGGAAAAAATGCAGGTTGCTGGGGTATGATATGAATCTGCAGACACCGGTCTGCGGTTCCTGATTGTTTTTAATAATAAGGAACTTACACACATCATTAGTCATAGTAATTCCACCGCTGGTCTGTCGGACTAATATTGCAATATTCATACGGTTCAGGTCATTGTTGTTTTGAATATGGGGCCTGTCAGCTGCTAAAGATAAGCTATTTCCATTAATTGACGGCGCTGCTGACGACTGCAGGTCACTGGACCACAATGCCTTCGGGGCTGGACCTTAATTCCTGTTGTAACACCAAACACTATAACCGTTTTTCGGGCACTTCCAACCTGTCGGTAGGCATTTAATCTGTGATCAGTTTGCTTTTTTACCCGCTTTTTGTAAGATAGACGAAGCTGTATAAGCCGCTACGGTTGCCGTACTTTTCAGCAGCTGCCCCAGCCACTGGCCCTGGAGGCGTGGATAGGTTTTCAGATCATCCAGGATGTTGATGGCAGATTGGCTGAACTGCAGGCCGGTCTGCATACCGTATTGGGGATTCTCGATCATTTTACGTAAAGTTGCGGCTCCCGAATTTCCAGCCTGCAACAGGGATTTGAGGATAAAGGGAAGACTAAGGGCCTTATAGGAAGGATAAGTTCCTTCAAATATGCCGGCCACCGTATCGCCGTAAGCCGGATCCTGTTTGGCGCGGGCGATCAGCACCGCAATAATTTCCATCCATACCGTCGAGAGGGTTTTATTTCTTGAACATTGCACAAGCAGTTGCGAGAAGGCAAAATCATAAGCCAGTTCCGATTTTATTTTCTGATGATACGGCGCCAGCCCGGCCACTGAAAAATCATCCGTCTGACAGCAGCGAACCAGGGCCTCTGCGGCCCAGCGGGCACTCAGCAGGGCGTATTGGATACCATCGCCACTCAATGGGTTGATCAGTCCGGCTGCATCACCGGCCAGCAGCAGTCGATCGGCAATAATCGGATTTTCGGGATTGAAAAACCCAATGGGCCAGCCCAGAATTTTCCCCTGTTGCTGACCGCCACCTATTCGGGCGCTGATATCTGCGTTTTGTGCAATATGCTGCTGTAATAATTGCTGGGCGTGGGCGGGCTGATGTGGCAGGGTGGCTGCCACCATTGCCATGCCAATATTCGCCCCACTTGTCCCTTTCGGAAACATCCAGTAGATGCCCGGGAAACTTTCTTTTGAAAAAAAGATATCCACCCGGTCCGAAGGACCTTCGACGCCTTCATAATAGGCCCTCAGTCCCAGAAGCTGGTACCGCGAAGCCGTCTTGCTGCCATGGAGTTGCCGGGCCACTGCCGAACGGCTGCCATCGGCGCCTACCAGTACTTTGGCCGTCAGTATCCGTTCACCGGAATCATCTTTGATAACCGCACTGATGCCGCCCTCCTGCAGCCTGTAGGATTTAAGGCGCGCCGATTCAATAAATACGGCGCCGGCTTTCTTAGCCGCTTCATATATCCAGTGGTCGAGTTCCGCCCTTGGAATGATACGGGCATGCAGGGGCAGGTGATCGGGTTTGGAAAGTGGAATCACCACTTTATCGTTTTTGATAAAAAGGCCCACATTACGAATCTCATTGGCCCGGGCAAAACGCTCCGTACCGGTAATGCCCATGGCCTGAAGTTCTGCCAATGCGATCGGGCTGACGCCATCTCCACATACTTTATCCCGGGGGAAAGTCTGTGCCTCCACTACCAGGACTTTGATGCCCGCCCGGGCCAGGTGGTAAGCCATCCCGCTGCCGGCAGGACCGCCGCCAATAATCAGTACCTGGGAGTCATGGTTCCATTTGGGTCGGATGGTAATCATCAGTAATCACGATTGATCATGTATAAAATTATTGTTTCCAGTAGTGATTTATCCTCACTATCCGGCAGTCGCGAAAAAACGGTATAAAATTCCTTCAGGGCGGCACCGGCCATATAGCGGGAAATATTTTTAGAATAGTTCAGACAATCATAATGATGCATCAGCTGCATGATCTGTTCACAGGTAGCCTCCGTTCGTTCCGGGATCGGCAGGGCCAGATGGCCACGTACCAGTTCCCTTTCCCGGGGCTGGCATTGCTGCAGCAGATGAATCAGCATCAGGGTCCGTTTGCCTTCCATGATATCGCCCCCGATTTCCTTCCCGTATTTCTGCTCATCGGCCAACAGGTTCAACAGGTCGTCCTGTATCTGAAAAGCTGTTCCCATAAAGTACCCCAGTCGGTTGAACTGGTCGGGATTTACTTTGCCATTGCTGCCGATTAGCGCGCCGATTCTCAAGGGATGCATACAGGTATACCAGCAGGTTTTTTTGAGAATCATTTCCAGGTAGTCGGCATCCTTCAAATCACAACGATTGTCCTGACGCCAGCCCAGTTCCAGGGCCTGCCCTTCCACTGAAGCCGTCACCATATGCTGTACTTCCAGATATACTTTAGTGGCCAGCGCCGGCCCCAGCACCGAACGGTTCTGAAAAAGCGGGTACAGCGCCAGTACCTGCATTGCATCGCCGACATTGACAGCAATGGATTTGCTGAAAGCCTGATGCATCGCCGGCCGGTTGCGTCGGTAGTAACTCTCGTCTTCCACATCATCATGGATCAGAAAAGCATTGTGCAGGAGTTCCAGTGTAATGGCAGAATGGATGGCCATCCGGCTCGTGCCGCCGAAAGCCTTACAGGTAGCCATGCAGAGTCCAGGGCGAAAGCCCTTGCCACCCCTGTCGGGATAGTCCCTGGCCAGCTCATAAAGATACTGATGGGGTTCCTTATCCGGTATATATGCGTGAATCCCTTTCAGGGTTCGGGCGCCGTAATCAGCCAGCATTGATTTCATCCGGGCTTCATCCATAAGTTCAGGCGATTTCAAGTTCCACTACTAACCGGTTGGTCGCGTCCTGGCTGTCAGTAAACATAGCGCTGTACAAACCCGGTGAAGTTGATTTCGGGACTTTGATGATAAGTTCCAGGGGCTGCTCCCCGCCGGGCTGAATTACCAGCGGATTGGGTTGGAAGCGAAGCTGGCGGGCAGGAATTTTTGCCGCATTGGGGCCGGTAAGGTCTGCTTTTACAAACGCTACCGACAACGCCTTCTCAGACTGATGGTTCCCCAGGGACATTGCGAGTACCACGGTGCTGCCTGGCTTTGCCGGCTGCGGATGGCGGATCAGTGTCGGGCCGGCAGGTGCTGTAGCGGCTGGTTTTGTGGATTCGCTGGTCTTGCCCATGATATTGTCTGACACGGTTCCAAAGTGCCGGGTCAGGGCGGAAACCGAGTCCATCAGCAGATCTACCGCTTCGTGAATATCCCGGCGGATCCGGTTCATCAGATCTTTGGGGTCTTCGCGGATATCTTCCACATCGATGACCTTTGATTCCAGTTTCTTGGCAGCCAGGATACCTGCAGCAATTTCTTCTTCCAGCACATGCACTGCCGAAGAAAGTACCTGCTGGGCATTGTTGATGATGGCATCGGGCTGAAAGGCATCAAAAAGCGGGTTGCCGCTACCGGCAGCTGAATGTTTGGATTGTCCGTTAGATTGCTTCTGGGCCGATGGCATTTGAAATGAATATTTTGATTGGTTAAGTTACATCGAGTTGAATCCTGAAATAGGCGGGCTCAAACCCGCTGACCTGCACCTGGGCGGTATAGGTTCCCGCTGCAGTTTTTTTAGGTACCGTAATCCGCAGGTCGACCCGCTGTTCGGCGCCGGGGTCCAGAACGAAACGTGCCGGTTTGAATACCGTAGGAAAATCGAGTCCGGCATCTGTAGCAACATCGGGCCGGTAAGCAGAATGTATCAGCTGCACCGTTACCGCCTCCGATTTATCATTGTCCATCACAAACTGGAAACGGGTACTGCTACCGGCTTTTACCGATTGTTGCAGTATAAAGGAAGGCTCCACCGCAGTTTCTTCCTCATCAGCGGTAGTGGTTGCTGATCCGGCCGTCTTCACCGCCTGTCGGGTCAGCTCCATCCCCAGGTCCATCATATTTTTGAGGTGCCGGATATTCAGTGTGGCGTAGGCATTAATGGCCTGCGACAGCAGGTTGCTTTGAAATACGGCCTTAGCCTGCCTGCTTCCCGCCGCGGTATCCTTTGTCGTAAATTGTTGCAGCAGGGCGCTGCCTTCTTTTAGAAAGCTTTTGTTGACCTCAATGGTTTTATTCACCAGGTCCTGAATTTCCTGTTTCAGGTTCTCCGTTTGATTCATAGTTGCTAAGCCATTCGTTAATATACCACCCCGATTGTTGCTGCTTACTGACGGGTCCTGCCCTGCTCCGGTTCACAATAATAATGTGATTGCCAGCCATGCCATTTCCGGCGGTATTTCTTTTCGTCATAGGGGCTGACAACCGGTCCGCCGTCGTCCGTAACTTCCAGACTGAAGCAGATATTCTGATTGTACTCTTTTTCCCGCAGCACAATTTCCGCCGTATAACTGCCTCCTGCCTGAAACTTGCCCAGGTCCAGCGCCATCAATACCCTTTCACTCGCACCGGCTTCCAGGGTAACCGAAGTTTTGTTCAACCTGGGCTGGTCCGGTGCCGGTTGTCCGTCCTGATTCATAAGGGGCCGCATGCCGATCTGGTAGGTATGGGTCGTACTGCATTGGTTCCTGACAGTAAAAGGCACCAGTATTCGCTCCTGGGGCATTGCCGTTCTGCTGATCTGAGCGATGCAATGGGGCGGGCAACTGTTTTTGGGTGTACAGCCGTCCGTATTCAACTTAAACTGCGGCAGGTTCACACGCCCGTCCTCGGTAAAAAAAGACTGGCTGAGGGTGGAAAAATTACCCATTAATTGTTGCATCAGCGGCTGGGCAAAACTCAGTGACATGTCTGCCAGTTGCTGGACGTTATCGGTTAAAGTCTGCTGCAGGTTACCGTTATTTTTGTTTGCCATTGTTTTTGGTAATTTTTAGGTGATGGGCTTTTATCGTATAGGTAAGGACCCGGTTCCAGAAGCGGATATCGCCGCTGTAATCACGCAGGGCGTCCGTATTACCGGGCAGTTTAATTTCCAGATCTATTAACAGGGTCGCACCCGGCTCAACAATTTGCCCTGACTGCTTGACCGTGGCAGTGATCCAGTCCGTCATATTCTGGTGCACATTACGGGTGAGTTCATCCATCATGGCCTCATGGCTCTGTGCTGCCCCCTTACTCCGGATGGCCAAAGCGGTGGCCCGGCACAAATAATCCATATCCAGTAAGGAAAGATGTTTGATTTCCGGAATCTGGAAAGGCATATTACCGGTATTGGTCACCGTTATGACGGCATTATGGCTGGTGCCGGGCGCCGTTCCCTGAAAACTGAAATGCCGGGGCTGAATATTGACCGCGACCAGGGGTTGTACGATCATTTTCAGTTTCCGTTTTTTGCCGCCTACCAGCAAACTGGTTTCATAAATGCCTGGAGGAGTTTTCGCATCGATTTCGTGGACCAGCTGCTCCCGCTTTTTTTCCTGTGGCTGGAGCCTGACGGAAAGCCGCAAGGCCTGCTGCTGGTCCGATTTTAACAGTGTCGAACGGCTGGCATGCTGCAGGGGCAATGCTTTTATCCGCAGGGCTTCGGTATGCGGATTGCTTAAAACGATCTGGCCTTTTAAGGCACCCGGAGGGCCGTTCAGAACGACTTCCTCATCCTCGACTTCCAGTTTATCATGAAAGTTTGTGACCGTTACCGTAAGCATGGTTTCTATTTTTTGATGTTCTGATCATTCCGTTTGATATTGGTATCGTTGTTTTGAGGAAAGGGCCGGGTATCGGGGGCACAGCAATCATCGTCACAACGCTCCTGCGGATTGGGTACATAAGGTTCTGTAATTACCTGCGCTTCCCCGTTCAGACAGATACTCATCATTTCGACACCGAATAACTTAAAACTCACATTCGTATAATTGGGGATATGCATCCGGACTTTCTGCATGTCCTTGATATCCTGCAGCGTAAACCGGGGCAGGTTCAGGATTTCTACCTTACTGTCCGTGGCAACCGGTTCTTTGGCATCTCCGGTTAGTTTGTGCTTGTTATCGGTTTCCAGTTTTCCGCTGACCTTGGTTTCCAGACTACCCGAATGCTGTGGGTTGAAGGTTCCGGAGAGGATGGACTCCAACTGTCCACCCATATCGATTTCGAAAGCTTTCTGGGGATAGAAGTTAACTTCGGTTTCGAAACTGTCTGGTACTTTTGAGCCTCCCATGGTTATAATAGTTTAGAGTTGGAAAATTACAATATTGCGGGCGTACAATCGAATCCCGGCCATCGCTTATTCAGGTGATGGCGGTGAAATTATCAGGTCGGGGCCAGTGGTCAATCCGGGAAGCTGCACCCCCGGTATCCTGCGTGCCGATGGGCTCCTGTCCGCTACAAATTACCCGCTTTTCCGATATAGCAGGGTCAGGCGGTCTGTATTTTGGGGCTTAGAAATATTACTGTAGGTTTACAGAAAAATCAGACCATATGGATTTCCTGGAAAAACTTCGGATAAGTGCCCGCAATGCCGGCACGGCCACCGGCAGTCACTGGCTACCTTTAGGCGACCGGCTGCTGGACTCAAGATCCCCTGTGGACGGCAAATTAATCGGCAGCGTCAGTGTCAGCTCAGCAAAGGAATACGAATCGGTAATCTCATCTGCACAGGCCGCATTTCTCGAATGGCGGCAATGGCCGGCGCCCAGAAGAGGTGAAATTGTCCGGCAGATCGGCGAAGCACTGCGGAGCCAAAAAGAAGCACTGGGCCGGCTGGTTTCCTATGAAATGGGCAAGAGCCTGCAGGAAGGCCTAGGAGAGGTTCAGGAAATGATTGATATATGTGATTTTGCGGTGGGTCTCAGCCGGCAACTTTATGGCCTGTCTATGCACAGTGAACGGGTTGCCCACCGTA
The DNA here is from genome assembly GCF_054783135.1 of Niabella terrae. NCBI lineage: Bacteria > Pseudomonadati > Bacteroidota > Chitinophagia > Chitinophagales > Chitinophagaceae > Niabella > Niabella terrae. The sequence goes on along the minus strand of NZ_BAAGRD010000015.1, from coordinate 8,446 downwards.
TGTATGAACAATACCATCCCCTGGGGCTGGTGGGTATTATTTCGGCTTTTAATTTTCCGGTAGCTGTCTGGAGCTGGAATGCGATGCTGGCCTGGGTCTGTGGAAATGTCTGTATCTGGAAACCTTCCGAAAAGACCCCGCTTTGTGCCGTGGCCTGTCAACAGATTGTCGCCCGGGTTTTTGCTGACAACCAGGTGCCCGAGGGCGTCTGTTGTTTGATCAACGGCGATCACAGCGCCGGACAGTGGCTGGCTGCCGATAAGCGGATCGCCCTGGTCTCGGCCACCGGTTCCACCCGGATGGGCAAAGCCGTTTCAGCGACCGTAGCCGGCCGGTTGGGACGAAGCCTGCTGGAGCTGGGTGGCAATAACGCGATGATCATCAGCCGGCATGCTGAACTGAAAGTCGCCATCCCGGCTGCCGTATTCGGGGCCGTCGGAACAGCAGGGCAACGCTGCACCAGTACCCGGCGGCTGATTATTGAAGAATCCATTTACGAGGAAGTTTGTGCAAAGCTGAGTAAAGCCTACGGACAGTTAAAAATCGGTGATCCCCTGGATCCCAACCACCATGTAGGTCCGCTGATTGATACAGATGCCGTCGCCATGTATCAAAAAGCCATCGCCGATTGTAAAGAACAGGGCGGAAAATTCCTGGTGGAAGCTGCCGTACTGGAAGGAGCAGGTTATGAAAGTGGGTGTTATGTAAGGCCCTGTATCGCCCAGGTCGATGCTACGATGCCTATTGTTCAAACCGAGACTTTCGCACCCATTCTATACCTGATGTCTTACAAACACCTGGACGATGCCATTCATATCCAGAACAATGTCCCTCAGGGACTTTCATCGGCCATTATGACGATGAACCTGCGGGAAGCCGAACATTTCCTGTCTGCCTATGGAAGTGACTGTGGCATTGCCAATGTAAATATCGGCACTTCCGGTGCGGAAATCGGAGGGGCATTCGGGGGCGAAAAAGAGACGGGTGGTGGTCGCGAAAGCGGCAGCGATGCCTGGAAAAACTATATGCGCCGCCAGACCAATACCATCAATTATGGCGACCGCCTGCCCCTGGCTCAGGGCATCCGTTTTGACCTGGGTTAAGTTTCGGTGGCACTACTCCTTCCTGCCGGCGCTGTCAAGAGTGGCAAATGCGTCCGCCTGTTATTCAGGCTTTTAGAGATTGCTATTGAAGACCAATCAATTAGAAACATGCATCCTTTTGGCTTTACCGCTCATCATTTTATCAAATTCTTAATCTAAAGAAAGCTAATTTTGTCGTTTGCTGAATTTTAAATCAATTATGAAGAATATGAACAGTATGTTTAGAAAAGCGGGCACTTTTGCAGCAGCCATCATCACCACGATTTCGGTGAGCGCGCAAATGGAAGTGCCTAATGGTTGGTACCTGAAAGATCTGCAGAAAGATGGTCTCTATGGGATCAGTCTCGATCAGGCCTATGATTTTGTAAAATCAAAAAACCTGAAGAGCACCCCAGTCATTGTAGGTATCGTGGATTCCGGTATCGATACCACCCATGAAGACCTGAAACCGGTATTATGGGTCAATAAGAAAGAAGTTGCCGGTAATGGCAAGGATGATGACAAGAACGGTTATGTAGATGATACCCACGGATGGAATTTCCTGGGCAATAAAGACGGCGGTAATGTTGAGAAGGATTCCTACGAAGCCGCCCGTTTTTACTGGAACTACAAAGATGAATTTGATGGTAAATCCGCCACTGAAATCGCTGCAGACCGGCAGGCTGATTACAAAACCTGGTTAAGGGCGAAAGAGGAAATCAACAAGGATGCGGATCCCCAACAGACCCAGATGATGCTGAAGATGGCGAAAGTGCTCCTGCAGGGAGATTCCATCGTCCGTGCAGACTTGAAAAAAGAGGAATACAATGGCACCGATCTGAAAACCTACAATCCGAGCAGCCTTAACGTGGCCGCTACACAGATGAAAACGGTCCTACTGCGGGTTTGCGAAGCCAATCAGAATGATGATATTACCAATAAAATGCTGATCGAGGAAATCCAGAAGGATATTGATAAGGCCAAACTGACCGTTGAAGCGCCTGAGAATTACCGCGATGAGGTCGTTAAGGACAATTATCAGGATTTTAAAGATAAATATTACGGTAACAGCAATTTATACGTCACCAATGAATCCGCTTTCCACGGCACCCATGTCGCTGGTATTATCGGTGCTGCCCGCGGTAACGGCATCGGTATCGACGGGATTGCTGATAATGTTCGTATCATGAGTATCCGTGCGGTGCCCGATGGTGATGAGCATGATAAGGATATCGCCCTGGCCATTCGTTATGCTGTTGATAATGGCGCCCGGGTGATCAATATGAGCTTCGGTAAAGGTTTCTCGCCCGAAAAACAATGGGTGGATGAAGCCGTTAAATATGCCGCTGATAAAAATGTCCTACTGGTACATGCGGCTGGTAATGACAATTCCAATATTGACACCGCTTTCAATTTTCCTACTGCCCATTTTCTGGACGGCAGCCGGCCCGATAACTGGATTACAGTAGGTGCCAGTGGCGATGAAAAACTGGGAGGCCTGACCGCCAGTTTCTCTAACTATGGTAAAAAAGAAGTGGATGTTTTTGCGCCTGGTGTAAAAATTTATTCGACCATACCTGGCGGCAACAAGTACGGCAATGCCCAGGGAACCAGCATGGCTTCCCCGGTGGTAGCCGGTATCGCTGCCTTTATTATGAGTTATTATCCGGACCTGACAGCCGCCCAGGTAAAGCAGATCATTGAGCAGTCGGTGAGCAAACCCACAGAAAAAGTGAGCAATCCCGGTGGAGGAGATGACGTAATGCTTTCTGATATATCCGTTACAGGTGGTATTGTCAATGCCTATAATGCAATTCAGCTGGCTGACAAGACCAGTAAGGAAAAGCCAAAGCGTAAAAAGAAATAAGTAATCAACTGATTCTAAAAAAGCTATCTATCTCAAATAGATAGCTTTTTTTTTGAAACGGCAAGCCATCAGGCCAGCCGCTCTCCCGCTCCTTTGCGGTGATTAGCCGGCCTCCATAGAAATACCATATTACCCTGAGCTATAATTTTCTGGTGTTTTGCGCTTTCTATGCATGCGCCTTTCTATCTTTACGGGGACAGGAATGTTTGTTTGCTATTGAAATCCGGGCTATCAGGACGGTGCCCGTTAAATATGTAAAGCCTATCGCTCACCCCAGAAAAATAGTATTATTTGGTGCCGGCAAATCTGCCACGGTACTGATTGATTATCTCTGCAGTCAACGGGGTAATGACTGGCATCTATTTCTGGTGGACGCCGATCTTGAACGGGCAACCGAAAAAATTGCCGGCCGACAGAATGCCCGGGCCATCCGGCTGGACATACTGCAGGATGAAGCCCGCAGTCAGTGGATAGAAGTGTCTGATCTTGTCATTTCCATGTTGCCGGCCCAATTGCATTATCTGGTAGCCAGGGATTGTCTGCGCCTGGGTAAAAACCTGCTGACTGCATCCTATGCCGATGCCCAACTCCGGGAAATGGCTGCCGACATCGAATCTGCCGGCCTGCTGTTCTTATGCGAATCCGGGCTGGATCCTGGCATTGATCATATGAGTGCCATGCAGGTCATTGACCGTATTCGAAGAGAACAGGGGCAAATCATTAGTTTCCGGTCGTATTGTGGTGGTCTGGTCGCCCCTGCTTCTGATTCCAATCCCTGGCATTATAAGATCAGCTGGAACCCCGCCAATATCGTCAATGCCGGCAAAAGCGGTGCCCGTTATAAAAAAAAGGGCCAGGTCATAGAGCTGGATCACCGCCAGGTATTCGATCAGACAACGCCGGTGTACTGTCCCGATGGCTCAAAGTACGCATGCTATGCCAACCGGGATAGCCTGACTTATACCGAATTGTATGGATTAGAAGCAGTACCTGATTTTCTAAGAGGCACCCTGAGACATCCCGATTTCTGTACCGGCTGGAAATATATTATTGCCGCCGGACTGACCGCAACCACGCCCTTTGCACCTGAGACTGATCTATGCAGTTACCGGGATTTGTTGACGGCCTGCCTCAAATTATACACCCCCTTTAGTTCCTTTGATCAGTTTCTGGCAGAAACGGTACCGGCAGATCAGCAGGCACTGGTGCGTCAGCTCTTCGATTATTTAGACCTTACCGCAGATATCAGGCTGGCCGGGCACGCTGACCCGTCTCCTGCATCGGTCCTGCAGGCCCTGCTGGAAGAAAAACTGCGGCTGGATGCCGGCGACCGGGATATGGTCGTTATGCAGCATGAAATCCGTTATCGGCTGGGTGCGCAACAGTTCAGATATACCGGCTGTTTGAAGGCCACCGGCGATGATGACCGACATACGGCCATGGCCAAAACCGTGGGATTACCCCTGGGTATTGCTGCGGGGATGGTACTTGACGGACGTATCGGCGTCCGGGGGCTGCATATACCCGTCCTGCCGGAGATTTACAACCCTGTGCTGGAAGCACTCCGGCAGCACCAAATCCGGTTTGATGAAACGGTAAAAGTTGAAGAATGATTTTTTTTAATTACTTTGCATAGAAACCCTTGTATTGAGCCAACAGCTGCTGTTCATCTGTCTAATTTTATGGATACGCCTGCAGGTAAATTTGCGGAATCAGTCTGGTTGTATAGGGGCTTTTTTATGGCAGGGAAGGCAAAAATTGATTTGTCTTAAGTTTTGGTTGACCGTAGGTGTTTAGGGGCGGGTAATTGGGCCTTCACCCCTTAAATAAAGACTATCCGTATTCATCCAACGCTTATATTTGCAACCTTGCCAAATAAAGTAAAAGGATTTACTACTGAATATGCAATATCTGATTTATCTAGTCCCCGGAATGGCCTTAATTGGCTTGCTGTACATGTATGGAAAATTCAATTGGGTAGCCCGCCAGGAAGCCGGCACACCCCGAATGAAAGAGATCAGTAAGTATATAGCCGAGGGTGCCATGGCCTTCCTGAAAGCCGAATGGCGGATTTTAACCTATTTTGTGATCATTGCGGCCTTATTACTGGGGGTACTCGCCAATGCCAATCCCCATTCCCACTGGCTGATCTCTGTCTCATTTATAATTGGTGCCATCCTGAGCGCCGTTGCCGGTTTTATTGGGATGAAAGCAGCTACCATGGCCAATGTTCGTACGGCACACGCAGCCCGCAGCAGCCTCAAAAAGGCACTCAGTGTGTCTTTTGGCGGCGGTACCGTCATGGGTGTCGGCGTAGCAGGTCTGGCAGTATTTGGCCTGGGAGGGCTGTATATCCTGCTGAAACAGTTTTTTGCGCCTGATGCAGGCCTGAACTCCATAGAAATGCTGACCACCATCGAAGTATTGACTGGTTTTTCGCTGGGTGCTGAATCGATTGCGCTTTTTGCCCGTGTGGGAGGTGGTATTTATACCAAGGCGGCTGATGTTGGCGCCGACCTGGTAGGTAAAGTAGAAAAAGGCATTCCCGAAGACGATCCCCGAAATCCGGCTACCATTGCCGATAACGTGGGCGATAATGTAGGTGATGTGGCCGGTATGGGTGCCGATCTGTTCGGATCCTATGTGGCTACTGTACTGGCAACCATTGTTTTAGGACAGCAAATTACCATAACCGGTGGTGCGGACAGTCTGGGAGGCTACTCCCCTGTGGTCCTGCCCATGCTGATTGCCGGTGTGGGCATTCTGTTTTCCATTATCGGCACTTTTTTCGTGCGGATTTCCGAAACCGCCGGTGTCAGTACCCATGTAATCCAGAAAGCCCTGAATATGGGCAACTGGGGCTCGATTGTCCTGACTGCCATCGCCTCTGCCGGCCTGGTATACTGGCTGCTGCCGGACCAGATGGAGCTGCGGGGCTTTGTATTCACCCGGCTGGGTGTACTGGGATCCATCGTTGTTGGTTTACTGGTGGGTGCCCTGATGACCATTATTACTGAATATTATACGGCTATCGGCAAACGACCGGTAAATATGATTATCAAAAAGTCCTCCACCGGTCACGCGACAAATGTGATTGGAGGTCTGGCTGTAGGGATGGAATCTACCTTCCTTCCGATCCTGGTACTGGCCGGCGGTATTATCGCAGCCTTCCATTGTGCGGGCCTTTATGGGGTAGCGATTTCTGCTGCAGCCATGATGGCTACTACGGCCATGCAACTGGCTATCGACGCTTTCGGTCCGATCGCAGATAATGCCGGAGGTATTGCCGAAATGAGCAAACTGCCCAAGGAAGTACGGGAAAAAACCGATGCCCTCGATGCCGTAGGTAATACCACAGCTGCTACGGGTAAAGGGTTCGCAATTGCTTCAGCGGCACTGACGGCTCTGGCGCTTTTTGCCGCTTTTGTAGGTGTAGCGGGGATTTCAGGAATCGATATTTACAAGGCCAATGTATTGGCCTGTTTGTTTATCGGGGCAATGATCCCCTTTATCTTCTCTTCACTGGCCATTCGGGCAGTCGGAGAAGCTGCTATGGCCATGGTGGAAGAAGTCCGGCGGCAGTTCCGGGAAATCCCAGGCATTATGGAAGGTGAAGCCACGCCTCAATACGATAAATGCGTGGCAATTTCTACCGAAGCTTCCATCCGTAAGATGGTGGTTCCTGGTGCGATTGCTATTGTCTCTCCGTTGGTTATCGGATTTCTTCCAGGGCTGGGTGCAGAAGCCCTGGGTGGTTTTCTGGCTGGCGCCACGGTCAGTGGGGTCCTGCTGGGTATGTTCCAGAATAATTCTGGAGGGGCCTGGGATAATGCCAAGAAATCTTTTGAAAAAGGTGTGGAAATCAATGGACAGATTTACAAGAAAAGCTCTGAACCTTATAAGGCATCCGTTACCGGTGACACGGTTGGTGACCCCTTAAAAGACACTTCCGGTCCTTCTATGAACATATTGATCAAACTGATGTCAATCGTTTCGCTGGTTATAGCACCTACACTGGCACAATTAGAAGGCAATACAGGCACCCATACAACTGCTGTAAAGGAAACCGTTCAGAACCAAACCAAACAAGCGATAGCCAAACCGGCACCAAAAAACGCCGTCTTATATCGTTAGTACAATATTTTACCGAATACTATCTAGAAGCCACGCTTTACCGCGTGGCTTTTTTTAAAATCTAAATCCAAAAAAATTTACAGGAACTTCACCGCTTTGTTGCTACATCGACGGGATTTCCTTACTTTTGCACCCGCTCCGTAAAAACGGAAGCATCCGGGAAGTAGCGCAGGCCGGTAGCGCACCTGGTTTGGGACCAGGGGGTCGCAGGTTCGAATCCTGTCTTCCCGACTTAGAAAATCAAAGAGGCTGTCTCAAAAGTTCGAGACAGCCTCTTTGATTGGTCAGGTAGTTGAATATGCGGTTCTCGGTTCATCAATTCCGGATCAAGTACAAAACCTGGGGATTTAGCCAAAAATATTTGATAATCTGAACAGGAAGAACCTCGTATCCCTGACGCCTCTGAACTGATTTCTAAAGGCTTTTATCTTAGCATTAAATGATTCTGCTGAAGCGTTTGTACTACGCTTATTGAAGTAATAGGGGGTTAAGACAACTGTAATGATGTTTGATGGTTTTCAGTAAGGTGTTGAAGGTTTTGAATCCAGATGCTTCTACCTGGTTAAACCAGCGCGCGAGCTTGGTCATTGCTACCGGTTTGTTAATTCTTCGATTGTATATACTGCGCAGGCTGTCAGTAAGTTCATAAGCTTTTCTGATGTCAGGATATAGGTGAAAGAGGATTTCCGCCCGCTCTTGCTGATTTTGGGTCCATCTGTCGGGATTCTTATACAGCAGGTGCCTGCTTCTGGCCAGTAGCTGTTTGGTTGTATCGCCATTGATATGTGTTTCGGGGACGTAGGGCTTATCCTGTGTCTTTGCTTTTGCGATCAGTTCGTGTTCCTTATCTATGGCCTCCCAACGATATTTAATCCTTATTTCCTGTAAAGCTTCGCTGGCCAACTGCTGTACATGAAAGCGATCTATAACCTGGGTAGCTTTAGGGAAGCTCCTCAGCGCGATAAGTTTCATTGACCCTGACATATCCAGCGTAATTTCCTTTACCTTATCCCTCAAAGGCTTGTCTAGCTTGGATAAATGAGCAATGACGGTATCAGAATCTGTTCCAAAGATGATGGCCACCAGGCATCCTTTCCTGCCCTTAGCCTGCTTAGATGTAACTACCGTGTAAAGCTCTCCTCCTGATAATGCCACTTCGTCGATGGACAGTTCTTCTGACATATTCTTCGGGAATAGCAACCAGCGGTCTGCATGAGACCTGCACGCCCAACTCTCAAAGTCACTTATCTTCTTTTTGTATTGCCGTTGGAACTTTTTAGGTGATATACCATACATCTCGGCTATGGTACTGCAATCCAAGGCTTTAGTATCCGCGGACTTCTTTTAAAAAAGCAGCAAAATC
>NZ_BAAGRD010000014.1:0-127619 GCF_054783135.1 Niabella terrae | reverse complement strand
ACGAGGATAATGACGACGATGATGACGACGATGACGATGACGGCAATGGCAATCTGAGTGAGGAATTGGAAGATGAACAAGAAGCAGAGAAGCAGCAGGAACGTCCATAGGGAGGCACTGATCAACCACAGTGCAGAACCCGAACCGGCGCTGCCTGAAGAATACAAATATTATTTTTAAAAGGAAGCGCAGTATATCAGATACTGCGTTTTTGATATCCGAAATAGAGAATGGCAGCATCACTAAATAATGAGCAGTTATTGCAAATTGCCGGAGCGTTCGGCAGCCCGCTTTACGTATATAACGCAGATAAAATACTGGAACAATTTAACCGGCTGCAAACCGCGTTTAGCGGAACGCAAAAAGTTCGTTTTTTTTATGCGTCAAAGGCATTAACCAATATCAATATATTAAAACTGTTAAAGGCGGCCGGTTGTGACGTGGATTGTAGTTCTATCAATGAAGTTAAACTGGCCCTGCACGCAGGTTTTGAACCGTCCCGTGTCCTGTATACCAGCAATGGTATTGGCTTTTCTGAAATTCAGGAAGCGCAGGCGCTGGGTGTGATTATTAATATCGACAGTCTGTCGAACCTGGAAAAATTTGGAAAGGCCTATGGTGGCAGTTATCCGGTAGGGGTCAGGCTTCGCCCCAATATTATGGCCGGAGGCCATCTGAAAATTGCGACTGGTCATGATAAAAGCAAATTCGGGATTCCCGTGGATCAATTGGAGGAATTACTGGCCATAGTAGCTGAGTACCAGATGCAGATAACCAATCTCCATGTACATACCGGAAGTGATATCAAAGATCCCGAAGTCTTTATTCAGGGGATTCAGGTGCTGTTTGAGTTGTTGGACCGGTTCCCCGATTTAAAATCTGTTGACCTGGGTGGCGGATTCAAAGTGGCCTATAGGGACGATGATGCTGCCATCGATGTTGAAGCGCTGGCCGCCCGTGTGCTCCAGACATTTGCAGCGCACGAACGGGCACGTCATCTGGAAATCTGGTTTGAGCCTGGAAAATTTCTGGTGAGTGAAAGTGGTTATTTTATTACACAGGTAAATGTACTGAAACATACTTCCAACGTAAACTTTGCAGGGGTCAACAGTGGCTTTAATCACCTGATACGTCCAATGTTTTACGATGCCTACCACCGCATTAGAAATATCTCCAATGCCGAAGCGCCGTTACGGGAATATGCCGTGACGGGCAATATCTGCGAGACGGACAATTTTGCCTGGGGGCGTTCACTGCCTGAAATTCGTGAGGGCGATTATCTGGTATTTGAGAACGCCGGGGCTTATGGATTTGAAATGTCTTCGCGGTATAATTCCCGGTTCCGCCCTGCAGAGGTACTGGTTCAAAATGGCCAGGCGCGGTTGATCCGCCGCCGAGAAAATTTTGAAGATTTGCTGAGCGGTCAGGTACTGGATGACCCCCGCTGACAGCCCTTGCCTAGATTTCCAGCTGAAATAAACTCACAGTAGCATTTTGGTAATGCAGGGGTAACCGATCGCTATTGGTCAGGGTTTTCAATCCCAAAAAATCAAAGCCACATCTGCCGTAATGGTCGATCAATCCTTTATTTTCACCTACGGTATCCATGCGCAGGTATTTTTTTTGATGAAGCCTGCCATAGTCCCGGGCCCATTCGACCAGCTGCCCCACCAGCTGCTGCCCCCGGAAATCGGGATGGGTTACGATGCGATGAATATATATGGCGGGATCACTGTTTAACGCTTCCCAGATCTCCGCGTCGGAATCAGTGGTGGCCCAGATACAGGCGGTCTGCTCTTCGATTATCATCCGCCACTGTCTTTGCTCCCGGATCTCGTTGGCTACCATCGACCGGTCAAAGCCCTGCCACTGGCTGACTGCTTTGCTTTTTTGCAGCGCTGCGGCGTATGCATAAAACTGAAAGATTTCATCGATATCTGCGCTGCTGCTGTTTTTAATTTCCATTTTGATTGCGGCAATAAGGGTTTTGGGGATCTACTGTTTTGTAATTTTTCAAAATTAAGCATCTGCGGACGACCAGACTATTTTGGACCGGCCGTTGACGCCCAGAAATTGTCGCTGTAACCATCCACGAAGAGTTCCCGGTCCAGCTTTGCTGCTATTGCTATAGCCTGCCTGTTGGCTGCTTCCTGGATCCGGGTGAACAGCTCCCTTTCTTCAAATCGAATATGCGCCTGCAGTTCTTTTATGATTGCCTGGAGGGTGCTGCTGTTTTCTGCTGCCCTCGTAAACAGGTGCTCCAGGCGGCGGTGTTCCCGAATCGCCTGTAATACGAGGGGATGCCCGGTTGCCAGCAGGGGAAATATATGTATTTCCTCTTCCGCAAAATGATCCCGGAGCTGGTGGTTCCAGAACCAGCGGACATATTTCATCATTCGGGGGATTGCCACCTCTGATCTGAGCCCCTCTTTAAGTTTCCAGCAGGCGAGTAGTCCGTGATGATGATCCCGGCTAAAGGATTGCAGGGCGGCATGCCTTTTAATGGGCAGATTATTCATAAATGCTGCTTTAGATCCGGCCGGCTTAGTTGCCGCTTTCCCAGGCGATGGACTTGGGAAAAAGTATATTATTTTCCAGGTGGATATGCAGGTGCAGGTCCTGTTCGAATTCCTGTAAAAGTGCATAAGTAGTCCGGTAGGTATTGCAGGCATCGGCCGGTGGCGTATAGTTACGGGTCAGACTGGCAATTTTCCGAAACCTTTCGCCTTCTGAATCGTGCTCTTCCAGCATCACCTGAATCGGATTTTCAATTTTTCCGAAAGGAGCCGCCACCGGTCTTCCGGCTTCTATCATTTTACGGATATGCGGAAAAAGAACTTTTTCTTCTTTCTGCATATGCACCGTCAGTTCGAGTGCCGAGGCCTCGAAAAGTTCCTGCACTGCACCCAATTCCGGATGCCGCCCGCCGTGTACCCGCACGACTTTGTCCAGAAATGGGCTAATTTCTCCGATACGTTTTCTGACATAACGGTGGTGTTTTTTTTCAATGTAATCGGCCAGCAGGTCCAGGGGCCAGCTGTCATAATTGGCATGCGTCGTGGTCTGGGTGGTTGTCGCCTCCTGGAGCTCGGCGATCAGGAGTTCAGGAGCAAGCTGTTCCCGGCTACAGGCATCGCCGATGCTGGTATTGCCGTTACAGCAAAAATCTATCTCGTGGTTTTTAAAAACCGCTGCGGTACGATAGTCCGATGCGACCAATTGTCCGATGACGGTATCTTTTGTAATATTCATGATGGTATAATTTAGTTTATAATTTTTCTGCAATAATTACAATGGCATTCAGGTGGGTGCGATGCCTTTGAAAAACCTGCCGCATCTTCAGTATCCTTTTTCTTGCGGCGGGATGACTCAGGATATTCCAGCCAATTTTTAAAGTACGCCAGAAGCCTTCATCCTGAAGGATGCGGCCAGGTTCCAGCAGGGCCATCGGGTGAGTATGAATGGCTTTGACTTTGAAACCTTCCTTTTCCAATAATGATTGCCATTCCGCAGCGGTAAGCGGCCGTGCATTTACTTTGATCGCTTCGGCTAGGTCCCGCTGAATCCGGACTTTCAGATCAGCATCAACATCTTTCAGCCCCAGTTCATGGATGGCATACAGTCCCTTGTGAATCAGAATCCGGTGCGCCTCCCTGATGATCTCGGATTTGCGGTGATCCGCCTGCATGGTCAGCATGGCTTCTCCGTATACCTTGTCTTTGGACTGACTGGCCAGGCCGGTATCAGCGGCCGATCCCTGCCGGAACCTGATATGGGGTCCGCGGAGTCGGGATGTCAGGAAGGCAACAGCGTCCCGGTCCGCATCAATACCGATATAGGATTCGGGATGGTCTTTCAGAGCCAGGGTGGCGGTATAGCCTAGTCCGGGAGCCAGTTCAACGATCCGGTCCGCCGGGCTGATGGCCAGCCCGCTGATTAATTTCCGGGTGAGCGCCCGGCCTCCGGGGCGCAATACTTTTTTACCCATACTGGCCAGGATCCAGTGACCCTGCGCTTTGGCGAAATCCTGTGCTTTAATCATGATCGTAATATTTAAATGAATTGATATTTTCCTATAGCCAGGGGAAATCAGCGGCCGATGCGGTAGTGATCAGCCAGTGGCCACCAGGGGCGCTGCCGTTTTAAACAGGGAACAACCAAACCAGAAAAGACTCACGATTTTGATGATTTCGAGTCCCACATACCAGAAATGCAGGGAGGATGGAGGCAGTACAGCACCCTCAATATGCAGCTGTGCCCGGAGATCCAGCGCGGGCAGCAGCCAGATTGTCTGGATGGCGATAATGACCAGAGGCACAAAATAAGCCAGGTGGCCGATCCGCAGCAGGGGTTGCCGCGATAGCAGCAGACTGAGCAGAATGATGAATACCAGTACCCATTCTACCTTATTCAGTGCGCCGAATACCAAACGGCCAATACCCAGACCCAGTGCCGTGGTTACACCCGGCGCCCGGAATTTCACCCAGGCCTCCATAAAACTGATCGCGCCTACAAAACCGATCCATAGAAAACTGCTGATAATGGCTACCGGTAACTTTGCTGTTGTCATATATGTGGAATTTTTGAGTTGTAATTGAATGGATTCCTGGAGGAATGCCGTTAACGAACCAGAATGGAGCTTCCCGATCGGAGTTGCGTAGCCAGATCGTACACGGAGATTGTTTCCAGCATTTTTTTTAAGGAGTCCCGGATCTGGAAAAAATGGTCATGCAGGGGGCAGGGGGCAGCTGCATTGCATTCTTTAAGTCCCAGGGCGCAGCCATTGTAGACCGCATCACCGTCGATCGCGTGAACAATCGCGCTGATCCTGATCTGTTTCATCTTGGCCGGCGGAATTTCAAACCCACCATAAGGTCCCTTGACGGATTGTACCAGGCCCAGCCGGGTCAGGGTCCCCAGAATTTTAGCCGTAAAAGCTTCGGGAGAGTCTGTCTGACGGGCGACATCGCCGAGTTTCACCCGTTCATTTTCGAGGGATCGGGTGGCGATATAAGTCATGGCCTTGATGCCGTATTCGCAGGCTTTTGAAAACATGGTAGGTAATTTTCAGTACAAAGGTAGGAAATTTTCTATTTCGGACAAATTTGTCCGAAATAGAATTTATTTATTTTTTTGCCCCGCTGCCCAGCCGAAAACGCATCAACCGTAGTACCGAAATCACCATCGGATTTAGATCATCAAATTTGTTCGGGAAGGCCTTTCGCCTGCCTGCAGCTGCCAGGAATCGATTACTTTTGCGCCTCATGGCGACATTAAGTTTTAGTTTGGAAAAGAAGGATACCGCTTCCGCTGCAAGGGCAGGGCTGATGACCACCGACCACGGCAGTATTGCCACACCGGTTTTTATGCCGGTAGGCACGGCAGGCAGTGTCAAGGCAGTTACCCAGCAACAACTGGAACAGGAGGTAAAAGCCAGAATTATTCTGGGCAATACTTATCATCTATACCTGAGACCGGGCATTGAAGTGCTGGAGGCCGCCGGCGGCCTGCACCGCTTTAATCACTGGAACCGGCCCATCCTGACCGATAGTGGGGGCTATCAGGTGTTTTCCTTATCCGGCACCCGGAAGATTAAAGAGGAAGGTGTTACTTTTCAATCCCATATTGATGGCAGCCGGCATTTGTTTTCCCCGGAAAGGGTAATGGATATCCAGCGCAGTATAGGTGGTGATATTATGATGGCATTCGACGAATGTCCTCCGGGCGGCAGTGATTACAGCTATGCCCGTAACAGTATGGAACTGACCCATCGATGGCTGGATCGCTGTGTTGCACGATTCGGGGAGGTTCCTGATAAATATGGATATACCCAGAACCTTTTTCCCATCGTACAGGGAGCAACATTCAGGGATTTAAGAAAACAGTCCTGTGAATATATTGCGTCTAAGGAAGCGCCCGGTAACGCCATCGGCGGATTGAGTGTAGGTGAACCGGAACCCGTGATGTACGATATCTGCGACTGGTGCTGTCAGCACCTGCCGGCAGACAAGCCGCGCTACCTGATGGGCGTGGGTACGCCCTGGAATATTCTGGAATGCATTGGACTGGGCGTGGATATGTTTGACTGTGTGATGCCGACCCGCAATGGCCGCAACGCCATGTTGTTTACGACCCGGGGCGTGATCAATATAGACAATAAAAAATGGCAGTATGATTTTTCTGCGATCGATGAGGACCTTCCCTGTGAAATGAGCCGGTATTATTCCAAAGCTTATTTAAGACATTTGTTTAAGGCGGGAGAACTGTTGGCATTCACCATCGCCAGTGTGCACAATCTCTCCTTTTATCTGTGGCTGACTGATCAGGCCCGTGCCCATATTTTGGCGGGCGATTATGCCGCCTGGAAAACGGAAATGATTCCGCGATTGAAAACACGATTGTAAGAAGGGCCCACAGGTGATTTAAAAAGGGGATGGGTGGTCAAATTCAAAAAGCGTCCTAAAATCCCCGGGGCTAAAAATTTAAAAGGTAATTTAGGCTATTTTTGTCCCCTGCATGAAAATCCTGGACTGGTTTATAATAAAACGCCTGTTGGTCACTTTCGTATTCTGTATGCTGCTGTTTACGGTAGTAGCCGTTGCCGTCGACAGTAGTGAAAAAACGGATGACTTTGTTAAAACGGGGCTCAGCAACTGGGAAATTTTTACGCAGTATTATATCGGTTTCATTCCTTTTATCTGGAGTTTGTTATTTCCTCTCTTCGTTTTTATTGCCGTGATCTTTTTTACCAGTAAAATGGCCATGCGTAGCGAAGTGATTGCCATTCTGGCCAGCGGTACGACTTTTAACCGTTTTTTGCGCCCCTATATTGTAGGTGGATTTTTTCTTGCGGCCATTCTTTTCGCGGGGCGGTATTATTTTATTCCCAAGGCCAATGTGATCTATACCAATTTTATGCAGCAGAAGCTGGATAAACACAATCCTTTAAAGAACCGTCAGGAAACCAACTGTTTTAACTGTTTCTTTAAACGCATAGACAGTACTTCCTATATGGAAGTCAAGAATTACAATATTGAAACCAGGAGTAGCGGGCTTTTTTCCATGCAGCGGGTAAAGGATGGCAAAGTTATTTATAATCTTCGTGCCGAGTCCATCCGTTGGGATACCACAGGTGGTAAGAATCGATGGGTGGCTGTGAATGCCGTCGAGAGACAGGTGGACAGCCTGGGCGAACGTTTGAAAAAGTATCCGGAGAAAACTGTCCGGCTCAATATCCTGCCATCCGAACTGATCCATGACGAATACCAGAAAGACAAACTCACCACACCGGAACTCAAACAGTTTATCAGGAAAGAGGCATTGCGGGGTACCGAAGGTCTGAACTCTTTAAGAGTGGAACGTTATAAGCGCTCAGCGACTCCCTTCACCGTGCTGTTACTGACTTTTATCGGGGCTGTAATAGCCTGCAGAAAAACCCGGGGCGGGAGTGGGCTGCACCTGGCATTGGGGATCGTGATCGCCGCGATATTTATCATTGCCGATCAGTTTTCCACGGTATTCTCCGTCAAAGGGAATTTTCCACCTCTGTTGGCTGCCTGGCTGCCCAATCTGTTTTTTAGTATTGTGGCCATCCGGCTATATCAGACTACCCCAAAGTAAAGGAGGTAATCCCGGGCGGGGCCGACGCCTCCGGATCCATTTTGGACAGCCGTTTTTCCCCGAATAATTTGCGCAAACGTTTCCGCTTTTTTGAGCTGTTAAATCTGCAATATAATTTGCTGAACCACTTGCCATTAATTATCTTTAGCGCGGTTGCTTGCCATACAATCAATAAGTTAATATTTTAAGTGTTATGGAAATGCTGAAACAAAAGTTTAAGGAGCAGGCGGATAAGATGAGTGAAGAGATCAAGCTGATGCTTAAAGAGCATGGCGACAAAGTCATTGATGAAATCAAACTCTCTCAGATATACCAGGGTATGCGGGGTATGATTGCGTTGATCTCGGAAACTTCCCTGCTGGATGCCCAGGACGGAATACGGTTCAGAAGGCATTCGATCGATGAATTGCGTGACAAATTGCCCAAAGTTGCCGGTGGTAGTGAACCCCTGCCGGAGGGGCTTTTTTACCTCATGCTGGTCGGTGAAATCCCCACGCAACAGGATGTGGAGAATCTGAGCTCCATTCTGCAACGTCGAAGCCATGTGCCGACTTATGTGTTTGATACCATGAAGGCCCTGCCCAAGGATACCCATCCCATGACCATGTTTGTCGTAGGTATCATGGCCTTACAGGGTGAAAGTGTATTTGCAACAAAATATGCCGATGGCCTGAACAAGAAAGATTACTGGGCCGCCACTTTTGAAGACACGCTGGACCTGATCGCACGTATTCCCCATATTGCAGCCTATGTATACCGGCGTAAGTACAAACAGGGTAAGCCGTTACAGCCAGACGGTCTGTTAGACTGGGCCGGGAATTTTGCCCATATGCTGGGATACGACAATGAAGAGTTTAAAGAACTGATGCGGCTCTATATGGTGATCCATGCCGATCATGAAGGTGGCAATGTGTCCGCCCATACAACCCATCTGGTGGGTTCGGCACTCAGCGACCCCTATCTGAGTTATGCTGCGGGAATGAATGGACTGGCAGGGCCCCTGCACGGGCTGGCCAACCAGGAAGTTATTAAATGGATTTTTGAAATGCAGGCTGCCCTGGATACCGACGAGCCGACGACGGAACAGATTAAGAGCTATGTGGAGAAAACCCTGTCTGAAGGTAAGGTTGTACCGGGTTACGGTCATGCCGTACTTCGGAAGACGGACCCCCGCTTTACGGCACAGATGGAATTCGGTAAAAAACATATGCCGGATGACAAACTGGTCAATACTGTATGGCGGATCTATGAAACCGTACCCGATATTCTGCAGTCCCTGGGCAAAGTCAAAAACCCCTGGCCGAATGTAGATGCTCATAGTGGTGCCTTGCTGGTACATTACGGCATGGTCGAATATGAATATTACACCGTATTGTTTGCGGTCAGCCGGGCCCTGGGTGTCCTTTCAAGCCTATGTTGGGACCGCGCCCTGGGTATGCCACTGGAACGACCCAAATCGGTAACCACGGCAGCAGTTAAACGTTGGCTGAATAAAGAAGTGGCGCGTCTGGGAGACTAATCCGATACAAAACGCTGATCCTAAAATATTTGCTAAAATCGCCGGAATATGTTATATTGGGGATATGAGGCGGGAGAAATACCAGTTTGGTATGATTTTTTAGGTGGTATACTGGTAAGATTATTTTTCTTGACACAAAAAAAATAAATTATGAAAAACAGGGACAAGATTTTATTAGGTATACTGGGTGCCGCTGCTGCCGGCGTAGCTGTCGGATTATTGTTTTATACCGAGGAAGGTAAAAAGACCAGAACCAGAATCAAACACAGGACTGATGACTGGGCGGATTCCCTGGGCAGTCTGATTGCTTCTGGTAAAGAGAACCTCTCTGACCTTTCTCATAAAGCAATGGACAGAGCAAAAAGCGGAATGAAGAAAGCAAAAACAAAGGCCAAAGACGTATATTCAGATTACTCGGAAGAGTAAAAGAGCGACGGCTCTTTCAATTTCTTTAAAGGAGTTGCCGGTAGTTGTATTTTCGTTCCTTGCGGATGAAAACCAAATTGCAGGCTACTTTTTGTTTAATTCACCGGTTAAACAGGTGCTATGTTTCAAATCAAAGAAAAGATAGAAGAAATCGTTTCCTCAGCTGAAGAAGTGACCAAGGATTATTACCGGCTTTCGGTGGTACGTGTCGCGGATAAGGGGAGTAAGCTCGGGGCCTCGCTGATTATTGCGGTACTCGCTTTTGGCTTATTCCTTTTTGCCTTACTGTTTGCCTGTATGGGGCTGGCCTTCTGGATCGGCCGCTATTTTGAAAGCCCCATGCTGGGTTTCTTTATTGTATCGGGCGGCCTGTTTCTGATTTTGATTATCATTCTGCTCTTAAGCCGCAAAGTATTACTGCCACTTATTCGGGACATTATAATAAGTAAAATTTATGACTAAGCCTGTGATCAGAAATTATGAGGACCTGATGGCGGAAAAGCAACGGCTGAAGCAAAATTCCAAAGAAAGCCGTCAGCAGATTTCGGCGTCCTTTAATGCCCTTAAAGATGAACTGAATCCTTTTGATGGGATACGTCATACCGTCAAAGAGGCGTTCAGCGGCGACAAAACCAATCCCGTAGTGAAACTGGGGATCAGGAAAGCTACCGATTTGGTGTTCAACAAATTTCTATTAAAAAATGCCCCCTGGCCATTAAGGCTGTTGCTGCCGCTGGCCGTTAAGGAAGTGGCGGGCCGCCTGATAGGAGACAAGCCCGATAAGAAAACAGCCGCGCTCCTGCACCGGCTTGCAGCAAAGATCAGAGGATCCCGTCCACCTGGTCCCCCCCGCCGTTCCAGGCGCCGGGCCTGAACCACAACAGCGGGCCCTTACTGTACTTGCACCAGGTAATAATTTTTCTTTCCTTTTTGTAATAACAGGTATTTGTTATGCAACAGGTCCTTTGTTTGTACCAGTTGCTGTACTTCGGAGATTTTCCTGCGATTGAGCTGGATGCCGCCACCCTGGATCAGTTTTCGGGCTTCACCCTTGCTGGCTGTAATGCCGGTGGTGGCCAGCAGATTCACGATATCTATGCCCGCGTCGAGTGCGCCTGCCGTCAGGCTGAGTTTTACCACGCCTTCCATACCTTCCAGGTCTTCGATACCCATGTCTTCCGCGGCCTTGTTCTGATCGGCGAACAATTTTTCTGTGGTCGCCAGCGCGGCCTCAAAGGCGGCCTGACCGTGAACGAAGCTGGTTACTTCCCGGGCCAGGGTTTTCTGCAACCGGCGTTGCGCCGCGTCCTGCCGGTGGGCAGTCAGCAGGGCATCGATGTCAGGCTGCTCCAGAAAGGTGAAAATCCGGATCCAGTTTTCCGCATCGGCGTCACTGGCATTCAGCCAGAACTGGTAAAACTGGAAAGGACTGGTCTTTTCAGGGTCCAGCCAGACATTTCCCTGTTCCGTTTTGCCGAATTTGGTACCGTCGGCTTTTTTGATCAGCGGGCAGGTGAAGGCAAAAGCTTCGCCCTGCGCCTTGCGCCGTATAAATTCCGTCCCGGTGGTGATATTGCCCCACTGGTCACTGCCACCCATTTGTAATTTACAACCGTGTTGGGTATATAAATGGTAAAAATCGTAGCCCTGCATCAGCTGGTAGGCGAATTCTGTGTAACTGATGCCGACTTCGCCGTCGAAACGCTTTTTTACGCTGTCTTTGGCCATCATGTAATTGACCGTGATATGTTTTCCTGCATCTCTCAGGAATTCCAGGAAGGAAATATCTTTGAACCAGTCATAATTATTGACCAGGATGGCCGCATTGTTACTGGCGGGATCAAAATCCAGGTATTGTTCCAGTTGCTTTCTAATGCCGGCCACATTTTCCGCCAGTTGTGCTTCGGTCAGCAGGTTTCTTTCTTCACTTTTTCCACTCGGATCGCCTACCATTCCGGTAGCACCGCCCACCAGGACAATCGGCCGGTGGCCTGCCCGCTGCATATGTACCAGCAGGAGAATCGGCACCAGGCTGCCGATATGCAGGCTGGTAGCGGTTGGATCAAAGCCAATATATCCTGTTGTGATTTCTTTGTTCAGTTGCTCCTCAGTACCGGGAATCATGTCCTGCAGCATTCCCCGCCATCTTAATTCTTTAATTAAATCCATAGCCGCAAAAATAAGTTTTTAGCTTTCGTCTTAGGGAATATTTTACCCCGGGTGTTGAATTAGGCCATTGTTTAGCCGGTAATTGTTAATTTCGCAAGAGTCCGGTATTTCCTGGGCGGGAAGCCTGTCCTGTAAAGGCGGACCTGTGGATTTAGCGTGGCGCAAGTAGCGGATTTGTCAGGTGGCTAACCCAAAACAGGTCATCGAAATTGGTCCTGAAAATGAAATGAGAAAATAAAACTGTTTCGTGATATCCGGAAAAAATAAAACTATTTCTGTACTTCTGATTCTTGTCCTGCTGGCAGCTTATCCGTCAGCAGCCCAGTTTCGTAAATATTCCAATGAATTTCTCAATATTGGCGCCGGGGCAAGAGGCCTTTCTATGGGTAGCGCCCAGGCCGCTTCAGTCAGTGACGGTACTTCCGGTTACTGGAACCCTGCCGGTTTGTCCCAGATGGACCGTCCCCAGATAAACCTTATGCATGCCGAATATTTCGCAGGAATTGGTAAATACGATTTTATCAGCGGCGTACTGCCAACAACCAATGAAAAACGGGTCCTGGGATTTACGGCGCTGCGTTTTGCCGTGGATGATATCATGAACACCCTGTTTCTGGTAGAGCCTGACGGTTCCCTGAATTATAATAATATCCAGCCTTTTTCCAGCGCCGATTATGCCTTTCTGCTTTCCTACAGCCAGCAACTGAAAAAAACAGCAAAACAGCAGGTTCATTTTGGGCTGAATGCAAAAATCATTCACCGCAGCGTTGGTAAATTTGCCAAAGCCTGGGGATTCGGGCTGGATGCAGGTCTTCAGGTGCTGACGGAGCAATGGCGCTTTGGTGTAATGGCCAGGGATATTACCACTACTTTTAACAGCTGGGCATTCTCCTTTACGGAAAAAGAAAAAGAAGTCCTTTACCTGACCAATAACGATATACCGGTAAAATCCACTGAGCTGACTTCGCCACGGCTGACCCTGGGGGCTGCCCGTTGGTTCCGGATCGGTGAGCGTTCCTCGATCCTGGCAGAAACCGATCTGGACCTGACCTTTGACGGCCGGCGCAATACAGTCATCAGTGGAGACCCGGTTAGTATAGATCCAAAGATCGGCCTCGAATACGGCTACCGGGATATTTTCTTTGTCAGGGGCGGGATCAATAATTTCCAGCAGGGCCTGGCGGACGGGGATACCCTGAATCAGAAAAAAGTATGGATCTACCAGCCCAGCGTAGGGGTGGGCTTCAAAATAAAATCCCTGACAGTGGATTATGCTTTTGCCAATCTGGCCAACCAGTCCAACCCGCTGTTTACCCATGTTTTCTCACTTAAAATTGATATTGACCGCAAAAGAAAGTTACTGCCTTTTGAAATAGTTCAACCCGAATGAAACGGCTTTTATTCATAGTATTCGCCTGGAGCTCGCTTGCGGCCGGTGGTCAGTCCTTCAATAATGAATGGATTAATTATGGTAATACCTATTATAAGTTCAAGATAGGAAGCACCGGCTTGTACCGGATCCCCCAGTCTGTGCTGGCAGCTGCCGGTCTGGGTACTGCAGATGTCAGCCAGTTACAGTTATGGCGCAACGGCGTGGAACAACCAATGTATACGTCTGCCACCAGCGGGATATTGGGTAGCGATGGCTATATTGAATTCTGGGGCCAGGCCAATGATGGCCAGGCAGATCTGCCACTGTATCGCAATGCCGCTGATCAGATCAATGATACCCGGAGTCTGTTTACCGACAGTGCCAGTTATTTCCTGACCATTAATACGACAACTGCGAACAGAAGGTTGGAGACCACGCCCAATACCATTCCGACAGGGGTGGGCCGGGAGACCTATTTTATGTATACAGCAACGGTACCGGTTAATGAAGTCATCCACCCCGGTCAGCCCTATGGTTCCGGCTCGGAAGCCCTGTATACATCTTCCTATGAACACGCAGAAGGCTGGACAAGCTCGGATATCGCAGCCGGCAAGACAAGGATATTTAGTCTGACGAATCTGTTTCCCTATCAGGGCAGTGGTGCACCCGGCGCGACCATAAGACTTCATGCCGTTGGCAATGCACCTACTTCAAGGACCCTGCAGCTTCAGGTTAATAACAGCCTGTTGGTGGACAGTGCATTGAACCAGTACAATTATGCCCGGTTTGTAAAACCGGTGGCACTAAGTCTGCTTACCAGCGGTACCAATCAGCTGGCGGTCACCAATACCAGTGATCAGGGCAACAGCCGGCTGCGGGTGGGGCTACTGGAACTGACTTATCCCCGCAGTTTTAATTTCGGCGGTGCCAGCAGCTTTCATTTCCGGCTGGATGGCAGCAGCACAGGAAAGTATCTGGAAATTACAGGATTTAATTATACGGGTACGCCCGTCTTGTACGATTTGGCCAATGGAAGACGCTACCTGGCCGAGATCACGGATCCGGCGATCCTGAAATTCTATTTGCCTGCATCCGGTACCCGGGAACTGGTGTTGACGAGTCCGGCTTCTACAGGAACGATTGCGGCGCTCGAAGCCCGAAATTTTACCAATTACCTGACTTCGGCCAATCAGGGCAACTACCTGATCATCACCCATTCGGCCATCCTGACCGGTGCGAATGGCAGCCAGCCTGTGGAAGCTTACCGGGCCTATCGCAGTTCTGCTGCAGGCGGGGGCTTTCAGGCCCGGATATATATGATTGATCAGCTGATTGATCAGTTTGCCTTCGGCATCAAGCAGGATCCGCTGGCAGTACGTAATTTTATTCGCTGGGCCCGTCAGCATTTTTCTGTGCCGCCGGCCTATGTGTTTATTGCCGCCAAGGGAGTGAAATATACTTCTGCCCGTACCTATGAATCGGCTCCGGAAATGGCCCGACTGAACCTGGTGCCCACATTCGGAGATCCGGCCTCCGACGTGCTGCTGGCTGCGGAAGGCAGCAGTTCGGTACCCCTGACGCCGATTGGCCGTGTGCCGGTGATCAACGGCAACGAGCTGACCATCTACCTGGAAAAAGTAAAGGAATACGAAGCAGCACTGGCATCCCCCGCGGCGTCGATCAATGAAAGCAACTGGAAGAAACAGATTGCCCATATGATCGGCGCCAATGATCAGCCTACAATCGATTATCTGTATATGCTGCTCAACCAGCAAAAGCCTATTATTACCGATACACTATATGGCGCGCAGGTGACCGATTTTGTTAAGAGTGATAATTCAGCGACCCAGCAGTCCAATGCCGTGAAACTGACAGCTTTGATCAACAGTGGCCTTGCTTTCCTTAATTATTTCGGGCACTCGGCGAGTAATGTTCTGGGATTCAATCTGGATGATCCCGCCAATTATACCAATAATGGAAAGTATCCGGTATTTAATATGATGGGCTGCAATGTGGGCGACATCTTTATTTATGACAAGAACCGCCTGAACCTGTACCCGACGATTTCTGAAAAGTATGTTTTTGCACCTGAACGTGGATGCATCGCCATGCTGGCGGGCACGGCACTGGGTTACCCTTCCGTACTGGATCGTTATAACCGGGAGTTTTATAAACTGCTGGCCCGGGAAGATTACGGCGCTTCGCTGGGCACATTGATGCAACATACCATCATCAACACCTTCGAGTCGGTCAACGGCGAATCCCACCAGCTACAACGCTCCCAATGTGAAGAGTTTACCCTGAACGGCGATCCGGCCCTGCGCCTCTATCAGTTTGACAAGCCTGATTATGCGATAGAAGACCAGCAGCTTCGGGTGGATCCTGCTTTTATCTCGGTGGCCGAAACGGGTTTTGACGTACATGCTACCCTATACAATCTGGGTAAGGCCCCGAACCTGCCGCTGATCGTTGAATTGAAACGAACTTATCCGAACAATACCGTGCAGCTGGTTAAAAGAGACACCATTCAGGGACTGCGGTACAGCGATTCACTGAGCTGGCATCTCGACATCGATCCCCTTCGTGACAAAGGCCTGAATAAACTGACCATTACCCTGGATCCGCTGAACAGTATTGACGAATTGTTTGAAACCAATAACAGCGTTACCAAGGATGTCTTTATTTATGAAGATGAATTAAGGCCGGTATATCCCTATCCCTATGCCATTGTTACCGGGTCGCCTGTCGTTTTTAGCGCCTCAACCGCCAATCCGCTGGCAACGCAAAGGGAGTATATCATTGAAGTGGATACGACGGCAGTTTTCAATTCTTCGATGAAACGTACGCAGACAAAGACAGCGGCCGGCGGTGTCGTGGAATTCAATCCAACCGTGAGTTTTACCGACAGCACGGTTTATTACTGGCGGGTGGGTTCCGTTCCCACCGACGGCGAACCTACGAAATGGAGCAGTGCTTCCTTTACTTATATCGGCGGCGGCCAGCGTGGCCTGAGCATGTCGCATTATTATCAATGGCTGCAGAATGAATTTGTCGATATGAAACTGGATAGCAGCCGGCGCCGGTTCGAATTCGATGAGCGGCAAACCAGCCTTTCCGTAACGACCGCCATTGGTACCCTGAATTCAAATGAACAGGCCTCCAACTTCCAGTTAACGGTAGAAGACCGGGTCGACCAGCGGGGCTATATCCGGCCGATTGCTGCTCAGGCCAATTGCTTAAGGTTTTATCTGATTGAGAACAACCAGCTGGCGGCCGTAAAAAATCAGGTTCAGGGATCCTCCGGGATGTACGGCAGTTACAGCCCGGTAGCACTCAACAGCGCTGCCGTTCCCTGGTTCTTCCAGTTTGATATTGCAACTGCTGAAGGGAGAAACAAGGTGATGCAATTTCTGGATTCCATACCTCAGGACTATTATTATATCCTGACCAACAGCCCCCGGGTCTCGACGGTGGTTCCCAATATCTGGAAGACAGATGGACCTGCGGGTACGACGCTCTACGACAAATTTGCCAGTATGGGCATCCATTTCGGAGAAGCCGACAGTGTCTACCTGCCTTTTGCATTTATCATGCAGAAAGGGGATACGACAGCAATTGCCCGGCGGATTGCCTCCAACCCCGGAGACGTGATTTCGCTTACCGCATATATTACGGCCAAACATCATGTCGGTTCCATGACATCGCCCATACTGGGCCCGGCCGGTGAATGGAAGACTTTATTATGGAATGGCAGTAGTATGGATGCCATTGATACCGATATAACTTCCCTGCAGTTGACCGGTATCCGGAAAAATGGAACTGAAGAGGTTTTGCTGACAGGCATAACACCGGACCGGCGGGAAGTAGATATTTCTCAGATCAGTGCGGCTGATTACCCTTATTTAAAATTAGGGCTGGCACTGGAAGATTCGTTGCGCCTGACACCCTTTCAACTTAGCAACTGGAGCCTCCTATATACACCTGTTCCGGAAGGTGCCATAGCGCCTAATCTGTTTTTTGAGTTTAAGGATACCCTGGACGCCGGTGAGCCCCTGGGGGTAGGTGTGGCTTTTAAGAATATCAGCGATTTCGATTTTGACAGTCTGAAAGTCAAACTGACCATCCGGAACAAAAACAATATTGAAACCCGAATGGAGGTACCCCTGCAAAAAGCTTTGATTAGTGGTGATACTTTACGATTCCAGGTGCCGGTCAGTTCCACTGCATTTACCGGAATGAATCAACTTTATCTGGAATTCAATCCGGACCAGGCACAGCCCGAACAGTTCTCGTTTAATAATTTTCTGTATAAGAATTTCTTTGTAAGGGGCGATACACTGAATCCTTATATGGATGTGACTTTTGACGGCGTGCGTATTCTGAACCGGGATATTGTTTCCAGTAAACCCGACATACTGATTACTTTAACCGATGATGCACAGTACCTGTTACTCAATAATAAAGATCTGGTACAACTGCAGCTCCGCTATCCGGACGGCAGTCTGAGAGACTATGATTTCAATAGCGATACCCTGGTATTTACACCACCGGGCGAAGGCAGTAATGCGGCGAATACCGCCACCATTCACTTCCGACCACATTTGATGGAAGACGGTATGTATGAACTCATTGTAAGCGGTAAAGATAATGCCGGAAACACAGCGGGGGATATCTCTTATAAAGTATCCTTTCAGGTCATCAATAAGCCGATGATCTCCAATATGCTGAATTATCCCAATCCCTTTACCAGTTCAACGGCCTTTGTATTTACCCTGACCGGTTCAGAAGTGCCGCAGAATATCCGGATACAGATTTTGACCATTACCGGAAAGATCGTTCGCGAGATCACCAAGGCCGAGCTGGGTCCCATACGGATCGGACGCAATATCACAGAATTCAAATGGGATGGCACGGATATGTATGGTCAGAAATTGGCGAATGGCGTCTATCTCTACCGGGTACTGACCAACCTCAATGGTAAAGGTCTGGATAAGTACAAAGCCAAAGAGGATAATACCGACAGATACTTTAACAAGGGGTATGGTAAAATGGTCCTGATCCGATGAGCAGGCCGGGCAGTTTTAAGGGATAGTTTATAACTGACGGACTGGCCTGACTTCTGTTCATCAAAGACTTCAACGATGTTGTTTGATATTATCATACCAACTTATAATAACCTGGAAGAACTGAAGCCCTGTCTGGAGGGTCTCGCATCCCAGGAGCTTCGGGATTTTAAGGTCTGGATCTGTGTGGATGGTTCTACAGACGGAACCCTGGAATATTTCCGGTCCGATCCCGTATATGCCTTTTCTTATCAGGTACTGCAGCATCCCGGTAATGAAAACCGGGGCCGTGCAGCGACCCGTAATCTGGCCCTCGGGTATCTGAAGGCAGATTATGTGGTGCTGCTGGATGCGGACCTTTGTCCCCGACCGGATTTTTTAAAGCGCCATCTGGAAATAGTGCAGCTCCGGCAGGTGTCGGTGGGCGCAGTGGTTTATGCACCGGGAGGTATCTGGCGGGATTACCTGCAGGCTAGAGGCATGTACCGTTATGAGGCCAGGGCCGGGCTCCCTTTTCAGTATTTTGAGAGTGGCAATGCGGCAATGGCCACTGATATTTTTCTTGGATCAGGAGGTTTTGATGAAAAATTTACCGGTTATGGAGGGGAGGATCTGGAACTTGCTGCCCGGATTTTCCAGCAATACCATCCGGGGTTTATTTATAACCCCGGAGCGACGGTGACGGGTAAGATGAATAAAAGCCTGGCAGAGGGACTGGAACAACGCCGTGTTTTTTCCGGCAGCGGTCTGCGTTATATCGAGCGCAAACATCCCCAGCTGGACGATATTTTTAAGCTGGGCTTTTTAAGGAGTCCCCGGGCGGGCTTGCTGTATACCCTGCTACCGGAAAAGATCCTGGAAAAACTGGCCGAGTTAAGGCTGTTGCCAGCGCCATTCCGCTGCCGGCTGGTTCATTTACTGGTATTTGCCCATATGTACCGTGGCTATCGGGAAGGAGGAAATCTTTTATCAGGCAGTCGCACCCTTCACCAGCCATGAGAGTCCGAAAGCTTCAATGGCCAGTGTTTCCATCCAGAATGTGAGATGCAGACGGCTGTAGTCCGATTCTGGTATGCCACCCAGATAGCCACCCCAGAAGATCATAAGCAGTGCCAGCACCATGACCAGGGCGCAGACCCGGTAAGTGCGGTTGCGCCGTTTCTTGGCCGCAGATCGGTGGGCGGGTGCCTTGGACGAGCGGGTAAATACGAAAAAGGACAATGCCGCCAGACAGAGCAGAAACAGGGCGGCAGCTATATAATGAAATAACGCTCTGAAAGTTCCGGTTTTAAGTACGGTGACGGCATAGCGGTAATCGGCGTCACAACAAATATCAGTTATATTATAGGTCGGAAACAGCACCAGGCAGAGTGCCGAAAATCCGGCGGCGCAGGAGAGGTAGAAATCAATGGGCTCTTTCCCTTTGTAAATAATCAGGAAAATGGCCAGCAGACTGACGACCATACAAAATAGACTGGCGGCCCGGGTAAAATAATAATGGCTCAGTGAATCCAATGGTGCGGTATAGCCGGTGTCTGCCAGGGTAAAAAAATACAGCAGCAGGGGAAGGGCCATGCCCAGGATGCCCACCAGTTTACGCAATGTTTTCTGTTGGGTAAGGCCGATTTTCTCCGCCTCACTGAAATCAGGTTTGAGTGTAGCAGGTTTCATATGGATTTGGTTTTAAGGCCGCAACCGGATACTTCGGCTGCGATTATTTACTATTATTTCATTTAATAAAATATTGATTATTAGTATTAATTGCCTTTTACATTCATTTTAAGTGTATATACAGAAGGCCCCGCGGTAATGAAAAGCAGGTCCCGCTTTTTGCCGGCAAAGCAAAGATTCCCTACCCATTTTTCAGGGACCGGAATAAAGGCGATTCGATGGCCCATACTGTCCAGAACGGTGACGCCCTTACCGCTCAGGTAAAGATGGCCTTTTTCATCCAGGGCAAGACCATCAGAACCCTGGGCCACAAAAAGGGTTTTATCAGTCAGGCGGCCATCGGGCAGGATGCGATAACGGTAGGTCTTCTGATCTCCCAGATCTGCCACAAACAGGTACCGGCCGTCGGCTGTGCCGATGATCCCGTTAGGCGTAGTCAGGTCGTCACAGACCACCATGGGGCTGCTGGCGCCCGGTGGCAGATAATAGACCCGTTGCTGGTTTTGCTCCGGCATCTGATGCTTCCAATAATCCCTTCGGTAAAACGGGTCGGTAAAATAAATGCCACCCTGGCGGTCAATCCACAGGTCGTTAGGACCATTGAGCCTTTTGCCCTCCACTTTACCTAATAGCACTTTCACCGTCAGTCCCCGGGAATCAATCGACCAGATCTCATTGTTTTCATCAGCGCAGGCAATAATATTACCAAGGGTGTCAATGGCCAGGCCGTTGGCGCGGCCTGCCGCTGATTTGAAATTCCAGAGTATGGTGGTTGCGGGATCATAACGCCAGATCTTATTGTCGGGCTGGTCGGTAAAGTATACCCGTCCCTGCCCGTCAGCCACCGGACCCTCGGTGAAATGGAAGGTGTGTTGAATCCGGGTCAGGGCAGCTGAATGTCCCGAAACGATCCCCAGAGAGTCAAAAAAGGCAGGCGCCTCAGGCTGGCCCACAGCCTGCAGTGCTAGCAGTCCTGCCAGCAGGCAGGTACCAACTGTGATCCGGTAGATTTTCATATTGTGAATATAATCATACCCCTGCAAAATGCAGATCCCTTTTGCAGGATTTCCGTTAATCGGGGAGGAGTTAACCGTAAAATATTGATAAAGAGTATATTTGTGCAGTTGTGGTTTGCCCCATGGTGGGGAACAGGCGGCAGTAATCCTTACTAAATGAGATCAAAAATAAAAAACCCTGAAATTTCACCAAATCAAAAGCTTTTGCTACTTTTGCAGCCCCAATTAGTTCTTTTAACGAAAGTGATGGCTCGGAATGTTAGTTGTAATCAGCTGCATCTGCTGAGCCAAAACTGATCCCGGTTTTCCCGGGAAGAGGAATTTGGGAGTTCAGTTGCCCGGTTGGCAGCAGAACGTTTGAACCAATAAATCATTAAAAAATGGCAAAAGAAATCACCGGCTATGTAAAGCTGCAGTGTAAGGGTGGACAGGCCAATCCTGCACCTCCGATCGGTCCGGCGCTGGGTTCCAAGGGTATTAATATCATGGAATTCTGTAAGCAGTTCAATGCGCGCACACAGGACAAACAAGGGAAAGTTCTCCCCGTATTAATCACCGTTTACGCAGACAAGAGTTTTGAATTTGTAATTAAAACACCTCCGGCAGCTGTCCAGCTGATGGAAGCGGCTAAAATTCAGAAAGGTTCCAAGGAAAGCAATCGTGTCAAAGTAGGTAAAGTATCCTGGGAGCAGGTTGAAGCTATCGCAATAGATAAGATGCCTGACCTGAATTGCTTTACAGTTGAAAGCGCGATGAAAATGGTTGCCGGCACTGCCCGCAGCCTGGGCATCACAGTTGAGGGAGCTGCTCCCTGGGAAAACTAAAGCCCGGTAAGAAACTTTCCAAAATCTTTAAAAGAATTACAATGGCTATTACTAAAAAAAGAAAAGTTGCAAATGCGAAAGTTGCTGCCGATAAAGCGTATACGCTGAATGAGGCTTCCGCATTGGTAAAAGAAATAAATACAGCAAAATTTGATGCTTCGGTTGACCTGCACGTTCGTCTGGGTGTTGATCCCAAGAAAGCAGATCAGGCCATCCGCGGTACAGTTACCCTGCCCCACGGTACAGGTAAAACCAAAAGAGTATTGGTACTCTGCACTCCCGATAAAGAAGCAGATGCACAAGGTGCAGGCGCTGACCATGTAGGTCTGGATGAATTTATCCAGAAAATTGAAGGTGGCTGGACGGATGTTGATGTTATTATTGCTACTCCGGCTGTGATGCCTAAAATTGGTAAACTGGGTAAAGTACTCGGTCCCCGTAACCTGATGCCCAACCCCAAAACAGGTACCGTAACCAATGATGTGGCTGCGGCAGTAACTGAAGTGAAAGGTGGTAAAATTGCCTTTAAGGTAGATAAAGCAGGAATTGTTCACGCATCCATCGGACGGGTAAGCTTTGATCCTGAGAAACTGGCCGCTAACGGTCTGGAACTGATCAATGCACTGGTTAAAGCAAAACCGTCTACTGCCAAGGGTACTTACCTGAAGGGCATCAGCATGGCAAGCACCATGAGCCCTGGCATCGCACTGGATACTAAATCATTTGTTCATTAAGCCGCAACGGATCATCTTAAAGGAAGCGCCAGGCGTCTTAAAAAAATATCTTAACAATGACTAAAGAACAAAAAAACGAAGTGATCGAAGTCTTAAAGGACAAGTTCACTCAATATAATAACTTCTATATCACCGATACCGAATCGCTGAGTGTAGAACAAATTACAAAACTGCGTCGCGCCTGCTTCGACAAAAATGTCGAAATGCGTGTCGCCAAAAATACACTGATCAAAAAAGCACTGGAATCAATTGATACCGATCGCTATAATGATGTGTATGGTTCACTGCACAAAGTGACCGCTTTGATGTTCTCTGAGAACCCCAAAGAACCCGCTGTCATCCTGAGTGCTTTCCGTACAGAAAGTAAACTGGAAAGGCCGGTTCTGAAAGCTGCTTTTATAGATGGTAGCGTATACGAAGGTGATGAGAACCTGAAAGCGCTGACTACCCTGAAAAGCAAACAGGATCTTATTGGTGAGATCATCGGTCTGCTGCAGTCACCTGCGAAGAATGTTATTTCTGCACTGAATGCAGGTAACAAACTGGCTTCGCTGGTAAAAGCACTGGAAGCAAAAGCGGCTGAATAAGCCTGCCCGATAAGTAGTTCTTTTTAAGTTCAAAAATATTCCGGTAGGTTGGTCACTAAAATGGTAATCAGCGCCGGTATCCCAAGCCTTCGGGAATTTAGTGAAGGCAAATTTATAACCCTCCGCCGGAGTCCGGTATCCTGAATTATTCGGGAGGCACTATGAAGGCGGTTATTAAAAAAATGTAAAATGGCAGATTTAAAAGCATTTGCAGAACAGTTAGTAGGACTGACTGTCAAAGAAGTAAACGAGTTAGCTCAAATTCTGAAAGAAGAGTATGGCATCGAGCCTGCTGCTGCTGCAGTAGCTGTTGCTGCTGGCCCTGCTGCCGGTGGTGCTGCTGCCGCTGAAGAAAAAACAGCTTTTGACGTTATCCTGAAATCTGGTGGCCCTAACAAGCTGAACGTAGTTAAAATCGTTAAAGATTTAACTGGTTTAGGTCTGAAAGAAGCCAAAGAATTAGTTGATGGTGCTCCCAAGCCTATCAAAGAAGGTGTAGCTAAAGCTGAAGCTGATGAAGTAGCAGCAAAACTGAAAGAAGCTGGTGCTGAAGTAGAAGTAGCTTAAGATTCTTTCTTCTGAAATAAGTAAAGGTCCCGGTTTTCCGGGGCCTTTTTCTTTAGTGCGCCCGGCATGTTGCATTTCTAGGAGGTGTGAGACCTGTATTGGCCCGGTAAGGGGAACAATTAGCTTCAGCGGCAAGGGTGCCCTGGGTGACCAGGGATCTGAAGGAAGCCGAAGGCAAAACGCCGACCTGACGCACAGGAATCGTATGAGGCCCGTTGTCTGGATGAGGGGACTAATATCTCCAAAGTCCGATACTTACCCGGAAAGACAACTGGTAAATACGGTAGGTATAAGCGTGACAGAAATGCATCTTACCCGGGGAGACCTGACAGTCGGTTTGCGGCAGGAACGCGCGGTATTCCGATCCGGGACAACAACAGTGGGGACACTGGTCTGAACTGTCAGAAGTCAGCCGAGGTCATAGTAAGCCCGAAACGAGCCCGTCGCCCGTAAAGGAGCCGAGGGAAGCCTCACAGCAAGGACGAAGGACCGAACCATTAACGAACGGATTTAACTCACGATTATAAATCAACAGTCCCTACTGCAACTATTAAGCCCTATTTGGGAGCCCGTTTTCTGGGCAACAGCTTCGGTTTTCGTCCGAACTGACGGGCCATAGGTAAACATCCAACGAGGAAGGCTTATGATATTTGCATAAAAATCTGTTTGGGGAGCGATTTTCTGGCTGCTTTTCTGATTCCGGTTAAAATCCTGAACTTTACTCTTATAAAATTAGTTCAGGATATATGGAGTCTTCAACATTACTACCGCGGGGTATGTTTTCAGAAGTACTAACCCAATTAAGAGATATTCACAGGCTTTGCTGACGTAATAGATTATTTGCAGGGAAATGTTTCTTTGGATGAGCTGTAAGAAAAATTAGGATGTAACGACTAAATCAGATTACTATGAGATACTTTTTGAGCTTAGTCTTAAAATTTCTAGCGGTATTGCTTATTTTGGTGCTGGTGTCATCAATACTCACCACGTTGACAGACTATCTACTATGCTTTCTAAATAACAAATCATGTCAGCATCGCTCATTTAGCCAAAGATTTACTTTTTACATAGCTTATACGATAGCTTATGCTTTTCGTTCTTGGTTTTTTTGCGTCATTATTTTTGGAATTATTGTTTGGGAAAAAAGCCCGTTGAGCTTTTTCTATTTTATGGCTTTAAGTGGTATCATAGGCTTGATATTTTCCTTTTTTACGAAAAGGTTTGCTTTTTCCATATACATAGAAAGGCCGGATAGGGAAATACGTTATATAGTTGTTACTACATTTACCATGCTATTGTTCCCAGTTATTTTGAGATTATTTAAGCGAAAAAATTTAGCAACTTCCGCAAAACAAGAATTCATTCGGGAATAACGAATAACATCTTTTATTTTACAATCCACCGATGGCTTTAAAAATTTGACAAAAAGGTTTGTATTCGGGGCAGTTTTATTCAAAGTCAGGGCTAAGGGTTATTCAAAATCCTTGGTCCTGATTTAACTTAACTGGATAAATCCAATTACCAATTTAATTCAAGATAGGGGTGATTTTCCGCTGCTTCTGAAAGAGCGGGTAATTAACGCTAAACTTTTTCCAGAAACTCACCTTTTTCACTGACAACCTGATTGCCCCACTCAGTAATGGCTTCCAGAACAGGAATAAAGCTTTTGCCAAAATCAGTCAGGCCATAAACAACTTTAATAGGAGGTTTTTTACCATATACTTTTCTTGAAACGAGACCATCTTTCTCCAGTTGTTTCAATTGCAAGCTCAAAGTCATTTCAGTAACGGACATCATTTCTTTACGTAGTTCGTTGTATCTTTTGGGTTCGTCCTTTAAGTGGTAGAGAATAACCGCTTTCCATTTTCCGCCTACCAAATCCATTGTCAGACTTATCGTACAGGGATAAGATTTCCCTTTTAGTTTGACAAAGTCGCCGATACATTCATTTTTCATTTCACATTTTTTTGAACCTATCTATTTGGATAGTTATTGCAAATGTAATTTACTAAAATTAGTTTTGCAACTATAAATATTATAGTATGTCATTGATTATTTTAGCACACCCGAATTTTGATAGATCTCTTGCTAATCGAACGATTATCGAAGAATTGGAGAAAAGCAACTTAGAATTAGAAATCAGGAATATTCCCAACTTGTATCCCGATTACCAAATTGACGTGAAAGCGGAACAGGCAGCATTGATGCGACACCAGACAATTGTGTTGCAATACCCGTTCTACTGGTACAGTATGCCGGCAATTTTAAAGCATTGGTTTGACGAAGTCTTTCAACACCAATTCGCATTCGGCTCACATGGAGATAAGCTGAAAGGGAAAAATTTTGTGCCAAGTTTTACCGTTGGTTCATCAGAAAGCAGTTATACCGCATTAGGCTTTCAACATTTTAGAGTACATGAATTTTGTAAACATTTGGAGCAAACCGCTTACCATACACAAATGAATTATATAGAGCCGGTTTATTTTCACGGAACTTCCCTGGCCGCCGGTTTTGCGGAAGAAGAGGTAAGGGGTAGATCAAAAGAACATGCAAAAAGGTTGATTACCCGATTGCAGGAACTTGATTAAATTTACTGGTATTTAATTCACAGAAAAGGTAAAACGCCTGCCGCAGTAATCTTTCCGTGTTCCCGATATAGTATAAGTTTTTAGGGCTATAACCGTAAAAAAATGGTATTTGTAAGACTTATTTAGGTTATAACTTAAAATAGTTCAAATTTCAAGCAGAAATACCTGGTCATTCTTGTCAATGATTGGTGAGCAAGTATCCGCAGTCTTATTTTCTGCCAAATATTATAAACTGATATTGACTCCGAAATTCCAGTTCGTACCTGCCTGCGGATAATAATAGTTTTCCGTAGTCAGGCTACCTCCATACAGATAACTATAGGTATATCCGTTATTCTCGTAAGCCTGATTTAGCAGATTGCGGACCAGCAGGATCAGACTAATATCTTTGAAACGGCGGTTGGTAAACTGATAGGCCACCCGGACATCGGTCAATGCATAAGGGTTAATACTTTTTAATTCGTCCTGGGCATTGTCCAGGTACTGGCGACTTACATATTTTTCAAGGACTTCCAGATAGAAATGCCGGCTGCCCGCCGGGTCGGTAAAGGGCTCTAGTCGAAGGCTGGCACCCGCAATGGTATTGGGTGAGAAGGCAATGTCCGTATTACTAAACGACTGCTCCAGTTGTCCGCCATTATCATAATCATCGCTAAACTGCGTGATTGCTTTAATTTTATTACGGCTCAGGGTTGCATTGGCATGGATTAGCAGCCTCTTCCAGGGTTGGATGGCTGTAGTTAATTCGATGCCGGCCTGATAACTGCGGTCCACATTGGTCCGCACATAGGCACCCACATCATTAATTTTCCCGGTCAGAATCAGCTGGTCCTTATAGTACATATAATAGCCGTTGATGCCGGCTTCGAAGCCGGGTCGGCTGTACTGGTAACCCAGTTCGACATCGGTGAGTTGTTCAGGACGCGGAGCCTGCTGACCAGCGGCTTCAAAATCGTCCCGGTTAGGTTCTTTGTGGGCCAATGCCAGGGAAGCATAAATTTTACTCAGCCCTTCATGGGCATGAGTGATCAAGTAGCTAAGACCGCCCTTGGGATTGAAAAAAGTATAATTATTGTCGATGGAATCCAATGCGGGATTCTTCCGGAACCCATTGATATCGTAATGGACATTTCTGAGTTGCAGGTCCAGATAACCGTATAGCCCCCTGGTGATCTGCTGTTGCAGCTTAGCGTAGAGGTTGGCATCCTTTTTATAAGCGGAAAGATGATACCAGCGGTAGTCCAGGGGGACGCCCCATTCCGCCCATTTTACAAAACCATAGTGACGGGCGTCATAACTGGTATAGGCGCCACCCGCATTAAAATCTGTATTGCCTTTGCTGTAGTTTGCGGAGAATACGGTACCATAATAATAGTTATCCAGCCAGAGCTGACGGGTTAGATTGGTGGATTCAATGGTCGTACCACCGACTTCTACCGGTTCCAACCCGTAATCCGCCAGGGATTCTCCATCCTTGTATTCATTATAATAACCGCGCCCCCGGGTCATAAAAAAACTCAGGTTTGCGGACCATCCGGAATTGAACTTATGGTTAACAAAGAACTGGTAATAATCCTGTTGGTAGTTATCGGTCTGGTCTTCATAATAAGTACTATCATTAATCTGCCCAAGGGTATTCGACCGGCGCCCTGCAGGCGCCGCAGCTTCGAGTTGCTTTTTATAGTCGATACTTGCCGGATCATCCTGGTCGGTATAATAGGTGCCAATGCCATTCCAGGCCTGCCCGGTTTTTTCATTACCCGAAAGCAGGTTGAATTTGATATTGGTTTGCTCATCCTTAGAAGTCCAGCCTGCCAGGAACTGCAAAGACTTTAGAAGTGTTCCCGACCGCTGGATATATCCATCGGAACTGATCCGTGACAGACGCAGATCAAACTGAAAGCCCCCGGCGAGTTTACCGGTTCCTGCCTGCAGTGTGTGTTTCCAGGTATTAAAGGAGCCATAGGAATTACTGATGCGGGCGGAGCCCTGCTGATCCTGTTGCAGGGTATAAATGTTCATGGAAGCGCCAAAGGCGCCTGCCCCATTTGTGGAAGCCCCGACACCCCGCTGGATCTGTACTGATGCGGCTGAAGAAGCCAGATCACCGAAGTTGACAAAGAAAGCGCCCTGAGATTCCGGATCGTTGACTGGTATGCCATTAAAGGTGACATTGGTCCGGGCCATATCCGACCCCCGGATCCGCAGAGAAGCATAACCTACACCAATGCCGTCATCAGAACTGGTAACCACCGAGGGTAATTGGGAAAGCAGGTAGGGGAAACTGGCGCCCAGATTCTGACTGCTGATTTGCTGCTGACTGATATTGGTAACGCTGAAAGGCGCTTTCTCATTCAGGCGCAGGGCCCGCACTTCTATGGGAGCCAGGGTGCTGGAGAATAGGGGCTGACCGGTTGTATCGGCTTTCAGGGTGGAATCAATTTGCTGGCCGTAGACAGCCAGACTCAGGGCCGCAAAGCAGCCGGATAGTAAAATCCTCTTCATTTGTTTTTCTTTTAACCAATTAAAAAAAATAATGAGAGGGAAATGCTGAATGGAGAAAGG
Organism: Niabella terrae; assembly: GCF_054783135.1. Lineage (NCBI taxonomy): Bacteria > Pseudomonadati > Bacteroidota > Chitinophagia > Chitinophagales > Chitinophagaceae > Niabella > Niabella terrae. Next base: position 98,898 of record NZ_BAAGRD010000014.1, on the reverse strand, counting down.
ATCTTTCGTTTTCCTTCCCTGCGCAGGCATTACCCTGATCAGGTTTACGGGTATTATCTCAGCTTTTCTGACCTTCAGGTCGGATCGGCACCCCGGGAACCTGCCCACCTTTTGGTGGACATCATGTTCTAATTTTAGAACAGCGCGAAGGTAAAGAATCTCCGTCGAAATCGCAAAGACTTGTTCGGTTGGCAGGGATCCAGGCACTAAAAATTTCAATTCGGTATGAACAGGTTCTCCTAGATGTGATGGTTTGTCTATGAAATTTGGGCAATTGGTATTTTTTTTTGACAAATCAAATAGGGCAAGATATGTGCAATCTTTTTTTGCTTATTTCCTGGGAGTGTTGAATTTTACGATGACTACAATTATCTTCGGTATATTAATCGACTTAAAAATTAGACAATAAATTATGGAAAATAAAAAGGGGATAAACTTTTTCTTTGCAACTATTGCAATTATTTTAGGATGGACGTTGTTTAAACATATTGACTTTAAAAACCTCACACTTAAAGACCCGGTTTTAGATGTTCTTTATTTTATCGTATTTATCATCTCTATTTACCTGATCATAAAAGACAGGAAGAAAGAATCTAAAGAAAAAGCCAATACTAACTGATAGTGCCAAAACCGGAACTGAAGGGTTTCAATTGAGCATTTGTATAAAGTTCAACATAATTGATGTGTTGAGTTTTGAGCTTTTTAGTTTCGTTTATTTTAAAACTTACTAGCAGCGCCATAATGAAAAAAATTTGCATACTGGTGGTTGTGTTTTGGAGCCTGCAACTGCAAGCCCAGTCGAAGAAACACGTGATTATGATCACGTTGGACGGCATGCGACCGGAATTTTACATGTCGAAGGATTGGCATGCGCCGGAGTTGAAAAAGCTGGTAGATGAAGGTGCGCATGCCCGTGCCGTGACAAGTGTATTTCCCGCAATGACATTTCCTTCCCATACTACGATGGTGACCGGCGTCACGCCGCAGACCCATGGAATATATTATAATACGGTTTTTACTCCAGCGCAAACCGCGAATCGTATTTACTGGAACTTCAAAGAAAACAAAAGTCTGACCTTATGGGAAGCCGCCCGCCTGAAGGGACTTAGCACTGCTTCTCTGGTCTGGCCTGTATCTGCAGATGCACCGGTGGATTTTAATATACCTGATATCGGAGGGATGGGCACTGAGGTCCTGGAGAAGTACAGTAAGCCTGACGGCGTTACGGATATCCTTAGAAGAGAGGTGTTGGATGGTGCTGAAAAAATAAACATAGGAGATGATAGGTCTGTGGCTAAGATTGCTGCCTGGGTTATCAGGAATAATAAGCCGAATTTGATGAGCATACATATGTTTCAACTCGATCACGCTGAACATGACCACGGACGGGAGGCGCCTGAGGTGGAAGCGGCTCTTAGCAGAGTTGATAGTTGTGTGGGGATTATACGGGCTGCCATTCGGGAAGCAGGTATTGCAGACAATACATTATTAATTGTGCTGGGCGACCATGGATTTTTTGACTATGACCGGAGGCTGATGCCCAATGTACTGCTGGCAAAAGCTGGTTTACTCGACCCTAAGAACCTTCAGAATTGGAAAGCCCGTTTTAACACGGTGGGCGGGGGCGCGTTCCTGTATGTAAAGAACCAGGATCCGAAGATCGCGGCGCAGGTCAGAAAGCTGTTCAGTCAATTACCGCTGGATCAGCAGCGATATTTCCGGATCATCAGCAAAAAAGAAATGCAACAGGTCGGTGCAGATCCTAACGCCGTATTGGCATTGTCCGCACAGGATGGCGTAGCTTTTGGCGGATCAGCAGATGGGAAATTTCTCCGCATCGGAAAGACGAAAGGAACCCATGGCCATTACCCACTGGGCCCCAAGATCCAGACAGGATTAATGGCAGTGGGGCCGGGTATTCTTCCCGGCACAGATCTGGGACAGATGCACTTGCTGGATATTGCACCGATTGTCAGTCAGTTCCTACAACTCGATATGGGTGGCGATTTGAAGGGAAAAGTTCCTCAAAACCTGTTTCATCGCAAATAACCGATAGGACCTTGGAGTAATCCGATGTTAAAAAAGCGCCTCAGTTTCCCGAAAAAAACTGAGGCGCTTTGCTATAATAATCTGGTAAATCTTATCCCAGCTCAGGATAGAGTGGAAACTGCTGCATGTAGGTCTTTACCTCATTGCGGACGGTGTCGACTACCTGCTGTTCGTCAGCATTCATCAGGACTTTATCTATAAAGTCTACCACCTGTACCACATCCTTTTCTTTTAAGCCACGGGTGGTAACGGCCGGTACACCGACGCGGATGCCGGAAGTGACAAATGGCGACTTATCGTCGAATGGTACCGCATTTTTATTTAAAGTTATATGTGCTTTGTCCAGTGTTTCCTGCGCTTTTTTACCGGTGAGGTTTTTATTGCGCAGATCAATCAGCATCAGATGATTATCTGTACCGCCACTGATTAGGTTATAACCTTTATCGACGAAGGCGGTTGCCATCGCCTGGGCATTGGCAATGATCTGTTTACCGTAGGACAGGAAATCATCACTGAGAATTTCACCGAAAGATACCGCCTTGGCTGCAATGACATGCTCCAAAGGTCCTCCCTGCAAACCAGGGAATACGGCCAGGTCCAGCAGCTGACTCATTTTGCGGATATTGCCTTTGGGATCCTTGATGCCCCAGGGGTTTTCAAAATCATGACGCAACATAATAATACCCCCTCTAGGCCCGCGCAGGGTTTTATGGGTCGTACTGGTGACGATATGACAATGATCGAAGGGATCTTTTAATAATTGTTTGGCAATCAGACCGGCAGGGTGGGCAATATCTGCCATTACCAGGGCGCCTATTTTATCGGCTACAGCCCGGATCCGCTCATAATCCCAGTCCCGGCTGTAAGCAGAAGCTCCACAAATGATCATTTTAGGTTTTTCCGCCAGTGCCTTAGCTTCCAGATCTTCGTAATCTACCAGTCCCGTCTCACGATCGACGCCATAAGAGATTACCTGATAATGTTTGCCACTGAAATTGGCAGGGCTGCCATGGGTCAGGTGTCCGCCCATGCTCAGGTTAAGTCCCATGATCTTATCACCCGGCTTCAGAACAGCCAGAAATACGGCTCCATTGGCCTGCGCACCACTATGGGGTTGCACATTCGCCCAGGACGCATTAAATATTTTCTTCAGCCGCTCGATGGCCAGTGTTTCGAGTTCGTCAACTACTTCACAGCCACCATAATATCTTTTCCCGGGATAGCCTTCCGCATATTTATTGGTCGCAACCGATCCCATGGTTTGGATAACGTCCAGGGAGGTGAAATTTTCAGATGCAATCAATTCAATGCCATTTCTTTGGCGTTCCAGCTCTTTTTTAAGCAAATCTGCTACTATGGTATCTTTTTGCATGGCGCAAAGTTAGGGGCTTGCAACAAATTTAATGGTGGACCTTTCTTTGATGTTGAAAACTTGTCTGAAGGGCAGTCCGTCAGCATGGATTCAATCAACAATTTCCGTATTAATGCGGGTGCCGGCCCACATTTTCTTATCTTCACAGCCAATTAGATACCCCGGCATTCAGCCGCAGCGGTATTATTTGCATAAAATTGGCATGGATTAATGAAAGCAATCATTCCCGTTGCAGGTACCGGAACTAAATTAAGGCCTCACAGCTATACACAACCTAAGGCCCTGATTCCCATTGCACATAAAACGGTCTTAAGTATTATTATCGATCAGCTAAGAGAGGCGGGTGTTGAAGATTTTATTTTTATCATCGGCTATCTGGGCGACAAGATTTATCACTATGTGAAAACGAAGCATAGCGATATCAATGCCTATTTTGTCAGCCAGGAAGACCGCAGGGGTGTTGGCCATGCCGTAAGCCTTTCTCAGGACCTGGTCAACGGAGATGAGGTTTTAATTACCCTGGGAGATACGATTTGTGAATACGATGTCAAACATGTCCTGCAAACCCCCGGGTCGCTGATCGGTGTGCGTAAGGTTGATAATCCTAGGGATTTTGGGGTGGCAGAACTGGACGCTGAAGGCCGTATTGAATCGGTGATAGAAAAGCCGCATATACCCAAGTCCAATATGGCCATGGTAGGTGTTTACAAGATTGTGGAGACGAATACCCTTTTTGAATGTCTGGGACATAATATTGCCCAGGGACTGCTGACACATGGTGAATTTAATATTACGGATGCGATAGCCTGTATGATTGAAAAAGGGGTACAGTTCAACTCCTTTAAGGTGGACAACTGGTTTGATGCCGGTAATAAGGATACCCTGCTTCGCTCCAATGCGACCCTGTTGAGGAAGTTCAGGCTGAATGCCGATGCGTCCCGATACCGTAATACCCTGATTATTCCGCCGGTGAGCATCGGAGAGGGGTGTACCATTGAAAACTGCATAATTGGCCCGAATGTTACTTTGGGAGAATATACCCATATGAAGCAGTCGGTTGTAAAAAATTCGATTGTAGGTGCTTATAGCCAGATTGCTGATATTGTGCTTGACGAATCACTGATTGGCAGTGATACCCGGGTGAACGGCGAAACCCGCAGCCTGAATATCGGCGACAATACGGACATTGCACTGGGCTAAGTCCCATCAATTAGAAATATGCAAACACCGGTTACCAGATTATTTCAGATTCGGTATCCGCTGATCCAGGCCGGCATGGTTTGGGCCAGTGGCTGGCGCCTGGCCGCTGCAGTCAGTAGTGCCGGTGGACTGGGTGTCATCGGCGCAGGCTCAATGTCTCCTGATGTTTTGAGGACCCATATCCAAAAATGCCAGGCTGCCACAAAACAGCCATTTGCGGTGAACCTGCCGCTGCTCTACCACGGTGTTGATCAACAGGTGGCCGTTATCCTGGAAGAAAAAGTTCCCATCGTATTTACCAGTGCGGGTAACCCGGCTACCTGGACGCCCCAACTAAAGGCGGCGGGGATTATAGTGGTCCATGTCGTCAGCAGCAGCAAGTTTGCGCAGAAAGCGGAAGTGGCAGGTTGTGATGGGATTGTGGCGGAAGGTTTTGAAGCCGGCGGTCATAATGGCCGCGAAGAAACGACGACGATGGTGCTGGTTCCGCTGGTTCGGGCGGCAGTAAAGATTCCGGTCATCGCTGCCGGAGGTATCGCGACCGGCGCCCAGATGCTGGCGGCTTTAAGTCTCGGGGCGGATGGTGTCCAGATGGGCAGCCGATTTGTCGCCAGTGAGGAAGCTTCCTCGCATCTGAATTTTAAATTACAGGTAATACAGGCCGCCGAGGGATCGACGCGGCTCGCCATGAAACAATTGACGCCGGTACGCCTCCTGGAAAATGACTTTTCAAGGGCAGTGTTTCAGGCAGAACTGGAAGGCGCCGACAGGGAAGCCCTGCAGGCTTTGCTGGGTAAAGGAAGGGCCCGAAGGGGTATGTTTGAGGGAGATATAGCAGCGGGTGAACTGGAAATCGGGCAGGTAAGTGCCTTGCTGGACGATATGCCACCTGCAGCTGTGATTGTTCAACGCGTGATGCAGGAATTCGATATCGCCCGTCAGGCTATTTGTCGCTTCTGAAGCTGCGCTGTTGACAGGGCGCTAACTAAAATTAAACCATTTGGATTTACCATCCGGCGGCACTGTCGTCACCCCTGGAATCAGCAATCGCCTCAAAACTTCCGTCTGGTAAAACTTTGATCAGTTCGGTACGTCCTATACCGCCTCTGGATCTGAGTTCATAGCCCATTTTTTCCAATGCCTTAGCCGTGGTGGCTGAGAAACCGCGTTCCAGGGAGACCTCGTCAGGTAGCCACTGGTGATGAAATTTTGGTTGATTTACGGCATCAGAAGGACTTAGACCAAAATCAATGATATTGACAATACTCTGGAAAACCGAAGTGGGAATGGTTGTTCCGCCCGGCGTACCCACTACCAGATAAGGCTGGTTGTCTTTTAAAACCAGGGTGGGGGTCATTGAACTCAGCATTCTTTTACCGGGTTCAATGGCATTGGCTTTTCCGCCTACTGCGCCGTAAAAGTTCGGCGTCCCGGGTTTGGCACTAAAATCATCCATTTCGTCATTAAGCAGAAAACCGGCGCCTGCCACGACCGTTTTACTGCCATAATTATTATTGAGGGTCGTGGTGACGGCCACCGCATTGCCCTGATTGTCGATTACACTGATATGAGTGGTTTCCTCGCTCTCATAACCCGGTACAACGCCTTCCCGGACTTGTTTGCTGCTGCCGGCGCGATCGGGTCGGTAATCTTTCATCCGGCTTTGAATATAACTGTCGCTGGTGAGCGCCGCCACCGGCACTTTGTAAAAATCGGGATCACCCATATACCGGGCCCGGTCGGCATAAGCACGGCGCTCGGCTTCAATCATTAGTTGTACGGAGGCCGGGGTTTGGAATCCCATCTTACCAATATCAAAGGGTTCAATCATTTTCAACATCTGACAAAGCAGGACACCGCCGCTGCTGGGCATCGGCATGCTGACAATATGGTAACCCCGGTAATCAAACTGCTGGGCCGGCCGCCATTTGGCCTTGTAGTTTTTGAGGTCATCGAAACTGATCAGGCCTTTGCCGCGATACATTTCTGCGACGATTTTCTCCGCTGTCTCGCCTTCATAAAATCCGGCGGCACCCAGCTGGCTGATCCGCTTCAGGGTGGCAGCCAGATCTTTTTGGATAAGGATATCTCCCGCTTTCCAGTCTTCATTTTTAACAAAAACCGGACGGATGGTATTACATTTTATGAACTCTTCCCTGGTACTATTCAGGTTGCGGGCTTCGGCTGCGGTAATCGCATAGCCCTTTTCGGCCAGTTCGATGGCTGGTGCAATCAGGATTTTCATGGGCAGTTTGCCATACTGGTGTGCGGCAAATAATCCGGCAACGGTGCCCGGTACGCCGCAGGACAGGTGGCCATACAGGCTTTTACGGGCGTCAGGATTGCCGGAACTATCCAGGTACATATCCTTGAAGGCAGCTGCCGGTGCCATTTCGCGATAATCCAGGGCCAGCTTTTTACCATTTTGCAGCCGGGCTACCATAAAGCCACCGCCGCCCAGATTTCCTGCACCTGGATAAACAACGGCCAGCGCCCATTGGGTGGCAATTACGGCATCCACCGCATTACCGCCCTTTTCCAGGATCAGGCGACCCGCTTCGCTGGCCAGCGGATGCGCAGCAACCACGACCCCCCCCGAAACCCGGACGGACTTGATCGAGGTAAATGCGAAAGGTTTCTGGGTTTTAAACAGTGAAGCCTGTCCGTATACCGTCAGGTTCAAAAACAGTAGAAAGCTAAAAGAAAGATAGCGTAGCATCATTTACAGTCATTATATTATGCAGGTTAAAGATACAGGTTGTACCCAAAAACTGCGATAAAAACTGGATAAAACCAGCATTTAATTGCAAAAATCCGCAATAGGAGGGAATAAGCATTGCTATTAATTGATAGCGGATAGGGGATGCATTATCTTAAGTCCTTATTTTCGTGGGATGAACCGATGGATCTTTGTTTTTCTGGCAAGTATATATACAACCGCGCTGCAGGCACAGGCACCCCGTCAACTCCACGCCGCTGAATTATTACAACAAATCCGCGGCCTTCGGGTGCTGGGTTCTGTCTTGTATATTGCGGCCCATCCCGATGATGAAAATACCCGATTGATTGCCTATCTGGCGAATGATAAGCGGTACCGGACCGGCTATCTTTCCCTTACCAGGGGAGATGGAGGACAGAATCTTATTGGGGATGAACAGGGCATCGAGCTGGGACTGATCCGTACCCAGGAATTGCTTGCCGCCCGCCGCATTGATGGCGGTCAGCAGTTTTTCTCACGGGCCTTTGATTTTGGTTATTCCAAAAGTCCCGAAGAAGCGTTCCGGATCTGGGGTAAGGAAAAAATTTTATCAGATGTGGTATGGGTCATCCGGCGTTTTCAACCGGATGTGATTATTACCCGTTTTCCGGTTACCGGTGAAGGCGGCCATGGCCATCATACGGCCAGCGCCATCTTGGCCAATGAGGCTTTCAAGGCAGCTGCCGATCCGAAGATGTTTCCGGAGCAACTCCGCTGGGTCAAACCCTGGCAGGCCCGGCGCATCCTCTGGAATACATTTAATTTCGGAGGAAGGAATACCACAGCCAGCGACCAGTTTCAAATTGATGTCGGCGGATTCAACAGCCTGCTGGGGCGCAGTTATGGAGAGATCGCTGCTGCCAGCCGCAGTCAGCATAAGTCCCAGGGATTTGGCGCTACTCCTTCCCGGGGAATCAGCCTGGAATATTTTAAAACTACCGGCGGAACAGCCCCGGTGAAGGATCTGATGGACGGTGTGGAAGCTGGCTGGTCCAGATTGGGCAGTCAGGGTAACAGGATTGATCAGTCCCTACAACAGATCGAAAAACAATTTGATCCGCTGCAACCGGCAGCTTCGGTACCGGCCCTGGTAGCTGTTTACCAGCAATTGAATGCGCTGGACCCTGTGGTTGGGGTAACCCGCAAGAAAGCTGACCTTAAGGAGCTGATCGCCCAGTGCAGCGGGCTCTATATGGATGCCTGGGTTAACCAGGCCTATGCCGTGCGCAGCCAGGCTTTGGACGTACAGTTACAGGTGAACAACCGGCAGGGAGCCGCAGCGCAACTGATCTCGGTAAGTCTGGATGGCAAGTCGATCTCTCCGGCCACAGACCTGGCGCCGAATCAGAATTATTCCGATAAAATTCAGCTCACCATTGCGGCGGACCATCCGCTCACCCAGCCTTACTGGCTTCGTGATCCGATGGATGAAGGCAGTTATCATGTCAGTGACCAGCAGCTGATCGGTCGTGCGGACGTTGAACCGGCTTTTACCACCAGATTCCGGGTGCGCATTGCCGGACAGGATTTCGATTTTGACAGACCGGTACAATACAGACATACCGATCCGGTGAAAGGCGAGCAATACCAGCCCCTGATCGTCGTACCGCAGGCACTGGTGAGTGCCAGTCCGGATCTGCTCTTATTTAACAAGGATCAGGGAACGCTGAACCGACAGGTACAGGTCAACCTGCTGGCCAATACGGGGCTGACGGGTGCTTTGCATCCCGGTCTCACAGGTATTGATTTCAGCCCTACATCAGCGTCAACTGCGGACGGACCGCCGGCAGCCGGTGAACATCGCAACTGGAAGCTGAACGCCCGCGATGATCATGAACCTACAGAAGCTTTTACCATTACCCCGGAGGTGACGGCAATCAGTCAGGGAGATACCAGTCGCTGGCAGCTGAACCTCCGGACCATCCATTATGATCATATTCCTGCCATCCGCTATTTCTATCCCGATTATATCAAAGGTCTGAACATGGAATTAAAGACCGCCGGCCGCAGGATCGCCTATATCAAAGGGGCAGGCGATAAACTGCCCCAGATACTTTCCCTGATGGGTTATCAGGTCACCGAGCTCGATGAACCGGCGCTGGCCAAAGCAGTGCTGGACAGTTTTGATGCCATCATTACCGGGGTGCGTGCTTACAATACCAATCCCTGGCTGAATGATTATTATTCCAAGCTGATGGCCTATGTCCAGGCAGGCGGGAACCTGATCGTTCAATACAATACCAATAATAACCTGGGCCGGTTACAGGGCAGGATCGGACCTTATCCATTTACGATCAGCCGCAACCGCATAACAGATGAGACGGCAGCGGTCCGGATCCTGGATCCGGCACACCAGGTATTTAATTTCCCCAATAAGATTGGGGCGGCCGATTTTGACGGCTGGATACAGGAGCGAAGTATTTACCATGGCAGCGGTTGGGACTCACAGCTGCATCCTTTGCTGTCCATGGCAGATCCCGGTGAAAATCCGGATGAAGGCAGTCTGCTGGTTGGTAAATACGGCAAAGGCTGGTTTACTTATACCGGCCTGGTATTTTTCAGAGAATTGCCAGCCGGTGTTCCCGGTGCCTTACGGCTTTTTGCCAACCTGATTGCATTGAATCAGCAATAGCGATTCGCCGGAAACAGGCATATCGGCTGGAAAAATAAATTTGTTGAATGCATAAAATCCAAGACCGTATGAAGGATAAAAAGAAACCTTTTATTGATATTCGCAGGGGAGAAGCTGCATTTATGGCGGCCATCGTGATCGGCCTGATCGTCGGTTCCCTGATTAAAAGAGTTCGTTTGGGATTGATGCTGGGACTGATCATCGGTTTGGGTATTGTCTTTGTCAATAATTTACGGATAAAACGATAGGCCATGGAAGAACAACAAGATGACCAGCGACCACCTTTGTTCCGGTCCTGGAGCAGTTGGTACTGGTTGGTGATTGCCAGTCTGGTCCTTTGGATCAGTCTCTTTTATTATTTAACCGGCAAGTTGTCATGAAACCACTGGACTGGATTGTACTGGTGCTGACTTTACTTGTAATTATCATTTATGGTATTTATAAGAGCCGCAGTACCCGCGACCTGGACGGGTATTTTCTGTCCAATCGCAGCCTGCCCTGGTACATCATCCTGTTGAGTATTATCGGCACCCAGGCCAGTGCCGTTACCTTTCTTTCAGCGCCCGGGCAGGCTTATACCGACGGCATGCGCTTTGTACAGTATTATTTTGGACTGCCACTGGCTGCCATAGTAATTTGTATTTCCTTTCTGCCCGTATTTTCAAAATTGAAGGTTTACACCGCCTACGAATTTCTGGAAAAGCGGTTTAACGGCAGGGTCCGGACCTTTACATCGCTGCTCTTTCTGATACAGCGGGGGATTTCCACGGGCATCAGTATCTATGCGCCTTCCATCATCCTATCGGTATTATTCGGCTGGAATATTTACCTGACCAATATACTGATGGGCGGCCTGTTAATTATTTACACGGTTTCTGGAGGCGCCCGGGCCGTCGCCTATACCCAGCAACTGCAGTTTGTCATAATCATGGCAGCCCTTTTTCTGGCGGGTTATTATATCGTTCGTCACCTGCCCGGGCAGGTCAGTTTTACAGAAGCTGTCAAAGTGGGCGGGAAAATGGGTAAATTCAATGTCATAACCACCGGTTTTGAAAACGGAAGTTTTGACTGGGGAGACCGCTACAATATTTTCAGCGGGATCATCGGCGGATTCTTTCTACTGTTGTCTTATTTTGGCGCGGATCAGTCCCAGGTGGGGCGTTATCTTACCGGTAAATCCCTGCGGGAAAGCAGGATGGGGCTGTTGATGAACGGCGTTGTAAAAATACCGATGCAGTTTCTGATCCTGTTGCTGGGGGTACTGGTCTTCACTTTTTATCAGTTCTTCAGTGCGCCGGCATTTTTTAACCGGTTTGAACTCGAACGCCTGGAACAATCCCCCTACAGCGGACAACTTGCCAACCTGGAACAGCAGCTGGATGCGATTGAGGCCGAAAAGCTGGTCTATTTGAATGACTATGTCGAGAATGGCTCAGCAACCGCCGTAGCCCGGATGCGGGAGTTGCAAACCAGCGTGGACGGCATCAGGGCCAGCGTTAAAGAACTGGTTAAAGCAAATGGTGGCGACGCCAATGATACCAATTATATATTTCTGCGTTTTGTAACCGACTACCTGCCTACTGGCCTGGTGGGTCTGGTTATCGCGATGATCTTTCTGGCCAGTTGGGGCAGTATTGCTGCAGCCATCAATTCCCTGGCTTCCAGCACCATGGTGGATTTTCACCGACGCTACAGACCGGGGGAACATCCGGATCGGGAGTTCCGGCTATCGCGATTATATACCCTGCTATGGGGTGTATTTTGTATTATCGCTGCCATGCTGGTATCCAACAGGGCCAACAGCCTGATTGAAGCAGTAAATAAACTGGGTTCGCTTTTTTATGGAACCATTCTGGGCGTTTTTCTGGTGGCCTTTTATGCGAAAAAAGTTCAGGGGAAAGCCTGTTTCCTGGCGGCGGTAATTACGGAGGGCCTTATCATTGCCTTATTTCTGGCCAGCGAACTTAAATGGATTGCGCTCGGATTTTTGTGGCTGAATGTGATCGGTGCACTACTGGTATGGCTGATTGCCCTCCTGCTGCAATATTTGTTTTTTAAACCAACTACTGCAAGACCGACAACCGATAGCACAACTTAGTATCGTCTCATTTGCGGAATTTTTTAAAAGGGATATCGAGTATATCCGGCGGGGGTGTCATACGATAGGTATAATGCCACCATTCTGTTTCCAAAGCCTTAAAACCGAAGGATTCCATGGTAGTTTTCAGTAGCTGCCGATTGCTTAATATGCTGTCCGGAAGCGCCCTAAAATTATGGTGGGCACTATCGGTAAAATTATCAAATCCGGTACCCATGGGCAGTTCCGCTCCGGTTTTCAGATCGATCAGTGTCAGGTCAACGGCTGTGCCCCGGTTGTGATTGCTGCCATGGGCAGGATTAGCAACATAGAGACTGTTGGGCAGCAATTGCCAGAAAGCCAGGCTCACGGACCAGGGGCGGTATGCATCAAAGATTTTAAGACCCAGTCCCTTTTTGCCAATTGTCTCCTGAATACGGGCAATAGCAGCTGCAGCCGGCTGGCGCATATAGGTCTTTTGGGTTGCCGGCCGGTACATCTGGCGATGCATAAAATTATGAATAGTGGCATACCTGAAATCGTAGACGATGCCGGGTGCCAGGGATTTTAGTTCGGTCATTTTCATCTGCGGTTGGGTCATTACCGTTTTCAGGTATTTGCGGTAACTACGGATTCTGTCCGGACCCTCGGTCTGAGCGACGGAACTGTGACCGATTAGAACCACCAGTAGGAGCAAGCTGTAAGATTTCATAGTAGGGTAATTGATGACGGGCATAAAAATACAAAAAGCAGGCAATTGACTACTTTAAGCCCGATCCGGGATGCAATGCAATTTAAATGCTCAGGAGAATTGAATGAAAGGCAACTGATCGTTCCCGTTTCAGGCCCAAAGCCCGAAAGGGATTTTTATCCGGTTCCCGACCGCTGGACAGCCATTGTATGCGGTGCTATTGGCGTAAAATCAGTATCTTCAAAGCTTTGCAAATGCTTAAAATTCTTTCTATATGAAGACGATCTATTATTCACTGCTTGTTACACCCCTGCTTTGTATTGCCCTGCTGGCATCCGCTCAAAAAGCACCTGCCATAATACCGGAACCGGTATCCATTCAGCTGGGGGACGGGCACTTTCAATTGCCTGAACAGATTACTATCGCCGCAGATGGTGCAGGCAAACTGGCGACCAGTGTTGAATTGCTGACCCAACGTTTATCTGCGCCCACCGGTTTCCAGGTGAAATCAGGTCCGGCTGCTCACGCACAGATCCTGCTGGAACTGAATAAAACAACCGACAATCAGTTGGGAAAGGAGGGATACCGGCTCCTGGTCGATAAGGATAAAATTACCGTCCGTGCCAACCAGCCGGCCGGCATCTATTATGGGGTCCAGAGTCTGCTACAACTCTTGCCACCACAGATACAAAGCGAAAAGAAAGTAAAACAACGGAACTGGAATATTCCGGCAGTGGAAATCCTGGACTATCCGAAAGTAGGTTGGCGCGGTCTGATGCTGGACGTGTCGCGACATTTCTTTACCCTGGATGAAGTAAAACAGTATATCGATGCCATGGTGCAGTATAAATACAATCGCCTGCATTTTCATCTGACAGACGATGAGGGCTGGAGACTGGAAATCAAGAGCCTGCCAAAGTTGACTGAGGTAGGTGCCTGGAGGGTCAACAAGACGGGTACTTTCGGTAATTTTTCTAAGCCCTTACCGGATGAGCCCAAGGATTATGGTGGATTCTATACCCAGGATCAGATCCGGGAGCTGATTCGGTATGCCAAGGAGCGATTTGTCGAGATCGTACCCGAGATAGATGTGCCCGGTCACAGTCTGGCAGCCATAGCGGCTTATCCGGAACTTTCCTGCACACCAGGTGCCGACCAGTACAATGTACGTTCGGGCGAAGCGATTATGGACTGGTCCCATGGTGCGCCTCCTATCGCGCTGGTGGATAATACCCTTTGCCCGGCCAATGAGAAAGTATATCAGTTTATGGATAAAGTGATCACCGAAGTAGCGGCTTTGTTTCCCTTTGAATACATTCATCTGGGCGGTGACGAGGCACCCCATAATTTCTGGGAAAAGAATCCGCAGGTGCAGGCCCTGATGAAGAAAGAAAATCTTAAGACCATCCCACAGGTACAATCCTATTTTGAGAAACGTGTCGAGAAAATTGTACAAAAGAAAGGCAAGAAAATGATGGGCTGGGATGAACTGCTGGAAGGCGGCGTATCCTCCAGTACCGCAATCATGAGCTGGCGGGGCGAACAGGCGGGTATCGAAGCTTCCAATCAGCAACATTATGTAGTTATGAGTCCGACCAGCTTTGCCTATATTGACTATATGCAGGGCGATGCCTCCCTGGAAGCGCCGGTTTATGCGACACTGCGATTGAATAAGGCCTATCAGTTCAATCCGATTCCCAAAGGGGCGAACGCGAAGTATATCCTGGGCGGACAGGCCAATTTATGGACCGAGCAGATCTATAATATCCGTTATGCCGAGTACATGACCTGGCCAAGAGGTTTTGCCATCGCGGAATCTTTATGGTCACCTGAAAATAAAAAAGACTGGAACCATTTTGTAACCAAGACGGAACAACATTTTAAGCGGTTCCGTCAGGCAGGCATCAATTATGCACCTTCGATGTACGACCCGTCTGTTACGGTCAAAAAACTGGATTCCCTGCGCTATAGTGTAACGCTTACCCCGGAAATAGCGGGACTGGATATCCATTATAGTTTTGATAATTCACCGCCGGACAATTATTATCCCAAATACACCGAGCCGTTGCTCATACCCAAAGACGCTTCACGACTCAGAGTGATTACTTATAAGGGGGATCGTCGCGTCGGCAGGATGATGAACCTGGAAGTAAGCGACCTGAAAAAACGGGTGCGGCCATGATAATCCCGAAATTTCAGATCCTTATTCGGTTGTCGTACCGTCAAAATCTTCTTCGTTGTCCAGGGCTTCCTGACGGGTAGCCCGAACGATGCCATCCTTATGATGAGGAGGAGCGTAGAGGGTGTACATCCTTAAGGGATCGCTGCCTTTATTGACTACATTATGGCGGGCGCCTGCGGGTATGATGACGGCATCGCCGTCCTTGACTTCAAACTCATTGCCATCGATGAGCACGATACCGGTTCCAGCTTCAAACCGAAAAAACTGATCGTTTTCGTCATGAACCTCTTCGCCAATTTCAGAACCAGGCTCAATGGTCATTAGTACCAGTTGCAGATGCTTGCCGGTATATAGTACATGTCTGAAATCGCTGTTTTCGACGGTTAATTTTTCAATGTTCCCTCTGAATCCTTTCATGATATAGCATTTTTGAGTTTACAGATCTTCTTCCCGCTCAAGCATCAGAATTGCCCCCTGCGGGACGATAAAAAACTTCTCTTTTTCATACTGTACTTCAGTGGCACCACTAATCAGAAAAATGGCCAGATCTCCTTCACGGGCCTGTAAGGGGACGTATTTTACCTGCTCTTCTTCTGTTTTCCAGACTTCATCTTCCACCGGTACCGGAATTGCATAACCCGGTCCGGTCTTGATCACATAGCCTTGTTGCACCTGTTCCTTTTCCTGTACCCCGGGAGGCAGGTAAAGGCCGGAGGCCGTTCTTTCGTCTGGTTTCAAGGGCTTGATCAATACCCGGTCGCCGATGACGATTAGTTTCTTGAACTTGTTGTCTGCGGTAATCTGCATAAAGTGAACTGAATTGACAAGTCAAATGTACCCAAATTTTTCTAATGTGTTTCCGGATAGACCAGCGGCCTCCGTTGCTGCAAATTAAAGTCTGGTTAGCTGGTTATTCGTTTACATTATCAAAACCTGTTCCAACTGCAGGTTTGATAATTAACTGATGTATTATCTACGGTCTTATCAAATGTTTTACAACCGTCTGCCTTTTATGCTTCTTCTCTTTCTTCATTCGATGGGCAAACTGAGTTTCTTCCTGATTCACGCCCTGTGCATCGGGCAACAGACTGAACTATCCCCAATCGAAATCTGGAGCGTGTTCCTGGGGATCAACCCAAAAGGTCTTTCAGTGGCAAATCGTCTATTACAATTGTTTTGGAAGCGGGATGTATTGAGTTTTCAATTCGGTCTTAACCAAGTTCATTAATTTTCTTCATTACGTTTTCTACGATTGGATCACAGTACACCAAATTGAAATCAAATAGTTCCCTGGCAGCATAAGCGGTCGCTAAATTTCTGCGTAACATGGTTTTGGCTCTGTTCAATCTGACTTTTACATTTGATTCGCTAATGTGTAATGTTTCGGCGGTTTCTGAAACGCTCAGTTCATTGATTTCACGGAGCGAGAAGACGATTCGATAGTCAAACGGAATTTTTACAAGTGCTTTTTCGATAATTTGCCCCAACTCGCGGTTTTGGACGCGCTTGTCGGTGCCCTCATTTTCATTACTAAACATCGGGGTTGCGCTTTCGTTTGCATCCTGCATAATTTCATTTTTAAAACTCGCCTTTTCACTTTTCCGATAACAGTTGTTCATCATTATCCGGATAATCCAGGTTTTAAAATTGGCGCGCCCTTCAAATTGCCGGAGATTTTTATACGCATCGATAAAGGTTTCCTGCATTAAATCCTGGGTGTCCTGGTGATTGTAATTATAGGACCTCCCGATTTTGTATAGATAGGGATTAAAGCGCCTGACAATAATTTCATAGAGCGCTTTTTGACCGTCAAGCACACGGCCGATGACTTCTGCTTCGGTAAAATTTTGATACTGGGCCATAACCTTATTCCAGGATTTTGGATAATTTTGCCATTGCTAAAGCTGCAATTGCCATGACCAGGTCACGTACTGCTACGTCAACATAATTGAAGCCGATCAATAAACTTAGCGCAATAAGGCCCAGCCATCCTGCTACGATATAGCCTCCAAGTTCGGATTTTTTCAGGACAATAATACCCGCGGCTATTTCTATAATACCTACAATCATCATGAAGGTCGAGCCAGAAAAGGGCAGGAGCCCGGCAATGGTGGGGTTTAAATACTGCTCCCAATCGGTAAGCAGGTTGGTGAATTTATCAGCGCCCGCGACAATGGGAACAATGACAAAACTGTACTTTAGAAGATTGAATGTTTGTTTCAGTGTCTGTTGTGAATTTTTTGCTTCCATTTTGTTTGTTTTTTAATTGTTAATTGCGTGTGTTTTACAAATCAGCCCTGATGCAGCCGGGAAGGAGATTATTTCCGTAAGCGCAGTAGGGGTTTTAACGACACCGGCTCTTCATCCAGGTACTTAAAAACTTTGGTCATGGTTTCGGATAGTTCATTTGCCGGGTATTTGGACTGCATGCCCCTTCTGTAAGGGGGAAGTCATGAACGATTAACATTTGTACCTGAACGCCATTATCTATCTATTAGAGTAGACGAAAAAAGGAAAGGTTACAAAAAATCTGAAAAAGGTTAAATCCGGTGAATTGCGAAAGCAGATTGGCCTACCGGTAGTAATTGTCGTCGGGTCACGTGTGTTGATTTTATGTGCGTACCTGGATGGTACATGACCCGTTTTAGCAGGTCAGCAGGCATGCGGGGGGAGTTAAGCGGCGCGGAACTGCAACGCAGCATATTGACGGCGGTTGAAACGGATTTCTGTTAACATGTGAAATAGGTTGCTAGAGCTCTACGATTTTCTGGCGGCGAAGGCTGTCCACCTGAACCAATTGCTGATGAACGACCGCTATTTTTTGGCTAAGCGTATCTACTTGCGTGGATGTTGTTTTCAGGGAATCACGACTGTTTTCCTGGTGCTGCTGCGCCGTTTTCCGGTCGCTGCGTAATTGCTCAAGGTCGGAGAGGTATTGATGATGCAGACTATCCAGACGTATCTCACCTAAGGCAACCACTAGATTCCTGTTGACTTTTTCCCAGTCAATTTCGTTGAAATGCGTCCGGAGCAGGGCCGTCGTTTCTTCAGACAATGCAGTAGACATACATGCTGAGATAAAAGAGGCCTTCAGGGCTGCCTTTTGCTGCGGGCTTACAGCATTACCCAGTGAAACGGCTATTTGTTTCCAGCGGGCTTCGGCGATCACCCTGCGGGCTGCCTGAAGACTTCGCTGTAATTGCTGTTCCTGTTGTGCGGACAATATCGGCGCTCCTGTCGCGGTATGGCTGATAAAACTAATAACTGCTGTTCCGGGTTCAGGAATTTCTCGGCCGGGCCATTGGGGTACTGGCGGCTTTTCGGTTTCCGTTGCCGGCGCCTGTTTGTTGGCGGAAGGTTCGGTCCTTGTCTTTTCCTGTGATGTAGCAGCCGCTGCCTTTTTCTTTTTTACGGTATGGACTACCGAAATCCTGGTGGCCTGTACCGGCAGTTCCACTGGCAGCATGGCGGTAGCGGGTACGGGTACCAGGTGAATTACCCGGGGTGGATGTTGGGCTAAAGTATCGGTAAAGGAACCATTATGTACCGGTTGATTCAGGTGCAGGCAAAGACAGCAAAGCAGCAGGCTGCTCAGTCCTGCCCCCCATATTTTGGATGCAGCCGGGCCCCTGCGTTGTCTTCTTCCCATGATCCATTCGATGCGGTGGTAGAGGGGAGAAGCATTCCCTGTGGCAGCTACAGCCAGCAATCCCTTCCCTGATATTTTCTCCCGAACCAGCTGCAGCAGGGTAGATGCGTACATATGGTTGTTATACTCAAATTGTAGGACCCAGTGGTCGGCAGCCTTCTCCCTTTCCAGGTGCTGTGTCCGGGTCAGCGCCCGGGCAAAGGGATTAAAATACAGCAGGGTCAGGGCGACCTGAGTTAAAAAATTAATCAGGTAATCATTGCGGCGGATATGGGCCAATTCGTGGAGTATAAGGGCTTCCAATTGCAAAGGACTTAGCTGTGTAATCAGGGAGACCGGCAACAGAATGACCGGGCGCAGACAGCCGAGTGTCAATGGCGAGCTCACCTGCGTAGACAGAAAAATCTGTACCCGGCGCTTAATCCCCAGGTAATTAGAAGCATTCAACAGAAATATCTTTAAATGTCCCGGCACCCGGCTGCGGCCGGTATACCGCAACTTGTATAATTGCCGGCTACCCTGAAACAACCTGGTTACGGGCAGGATCAGCAGTACCAGATACAGCAGCGCCGTATAGTTCAGGATGCGGCTCAATGCATCCACTCGCCAGAAAGCAAATTTCAGGCCCTGTTCCGGCTGACTGTACAGCGCCAAACAGAAACTGCCCGCGAAGGCCAACAGCCCGGTCATTAATGCTACAAAACTCAGGTTGCTGAGCGCGCCGGTGGAAATCTTCTTATGCAGCCGGCTGGTCAGGTTCACCAATAGCCATAAAAGTCCCATCTGCCAGAAACTGTTCAGTATGGCTGAGCCCAGGGCATAACCGATATGTTGCAAGCTATCGTTCATGTTCAGTCTTTCTTTTTAAGGCTGTCGATCATTGACTGTATTTCATCCAGTTCTTCATGGGAAACCTCGCTGTTACCCAGGGCCTGCAGTACCAGTTCTGAAGAGGAGCCGCCAAAGAGGTTGCGGATGAATTTATTCAGTAAAAACTTTTGTGTATGTTCTTTATTGGCCGATGCTTTATAGATATGCGTGCGAACGCTGGCGTCCCGGTGGACCAGTCCTTTATCATGCATAATCTGCATCAGTTTAAGCGTGGTTGTATAACCCACCTGTTTGGTTACGGTCAGTTGTTCGTGAACTTCCCTTACCGTCGCATTGCCACGGGCCCAGAGCACCTGTAAAATTTCCAGTTCGCTCTCCGTGGGTTTTAAGGATTTGGATTCCTGCATCATTAAAGGCATTTTTTGCAATTTACGATTTCCTTCGTAAGGAAAAGCTTCGGGATAGGGATTTTTAACAAATCCTTGCAGCCTATCAGCTTCTCAGGATTTCGACCAGTTCCTGTATTTCATCCAGCAGGTATTTTTTTGCGGGTGCCGAGAAACAAACCGAAAGGTCCAGCAGGAGATGCTCGATGACCTGTTTATTGCTGCGGGCTTTGAAGAATTCAGGCTGCACTGGAATTTCAGATCGGTTGAGATAATTATGCAGATCGTTGTGGGTAAAAGGCTGTCCCGAAGTCGGATCGATAAAGAATTCTATATTCAGGTGCAGTTTTTCAGGCGCTGCCAACGCTTCGGGCTTAAAAAAACCAAGTACGAACTGACCAGGTACCGGAATCAATCGTATCGGAATATCCAGCAACTCGCTCAGCAGCAGATATAATACGCCGTTGCCGCTCTGATTGCCTTTTTTGGATTCCAGGATATGGGGAATCAGGAACAGATTGGGTTTCTCGGGATCCGTGGGCTGCCCCTTCAGTCCGAAATAATTGTACAGGATACTGTTGATGACATTCACCTGTTCGAGTGGTGTGAGATAATTGTTGATCTCAATCCAGATATTGCGTCGTAAACGGTCGATGTCCTGGATCACTTTGGCTGAATGCAGATCAGGATACATGAATTTGGCTACCAGCAAAGTGGCGGGTACCAGCTCGTGGTGTGCGGAATGTGACCATTGAATAAAATCTTCTTTGAGTGCTGTGAAATGTAACCGGTGGATTAGCGATTCAATGCGCTCCTGGATTTCGCCATCGATGGTTTGTTCCCAGAGACCTTCCAGGTCGGGTATCATAGGGGTGCCGTAAGCGATAATGCGGTTGCAAACGGCTTCATAAACTTCCTGATCCGGATCTTCAATCAGGCTCAGCAAAGCGGCGACTTCTTTCGGAGCGGGATTCATTCAGACAAAAATAAGATTTTCGGGCTTCCGGGCAGACTAACGGCTGTTGGTTTAGGGTTACTGAAACCTGCCGATTTATGCACCGGTTGTGCATAACCCGCTAAAAAAGGACAGCGCATGATGGTTTATAGAGCCGATAAGGTTAAATTTGCGCCTCTGTTAATTAAACCAACATTATATAATGGAAAGAGTTTACAATTTTTCTGCAGGTCCCTCTGCATTGCCCGAAGCCGTTTTAAGAAAAGCTCAAAGTGAATTACTGAATTACGGAACTACCGGAATGAGTGTGATGGAGATGAGCCACCGATCGAAGGATTTTATGGGCATAAAGGATGCAGCTGAAGCAACGCTGCGGGAGCTGATGCATATTCCTGAAAACTACAAAGTACTGTTTTTACAGGGTGGTGCTTCTTCTCAGTTCGCAATGGTACCGCTGAACCTGATGAATAAGAATAAAAAGGCGGATTTTGTGAATACCGGTACCTGGTCAAAAAAAGCGATCAAGGAAGCCAAGCGTTATGGAACGGTGAATGTGGTTGGTTCTTCCGAAGACCAGCTCTTCAATTATATTCCACAACTGGATACCGCTTCTTTTGACAAGGATGCAGATTACTTCCATATCACCACCAATAATACCATTTACGGAACCCGTTACCCTGAACTGCCGGATACAGGTGCGGTGCCTCTGGTTGGTGATATGTCTTCAGACATCCTTTCCAAAAATTATGATGTTTCCCGTTTTGGTCTAATCTATGCGGGCGCGCAGAAGAACCTGGGTCCTGCGGGTGTCACGGTTGTCATCATACGTGAAGACCTGGCTGGTAACGCCATGGAGATTACGCCGACCATGTTTAACTATAAAGAACATATTGATGCCGACGGCATGTACAATACACCGCCTACTTTCGGTATTTATCTGATGGGTCTGGTGCTGAGCTGGGTGAAAGAACAGGGAGGTGTGGACGCCATGGAAAAAATAAATAATGAAAAAGCCGCCACTTTGTACAATTACCTGGATGGGTCTTCATTGTTTAAAAGCACGGTAAAAGGTGCTGACCGTTCCATTATGAATGTGCCCTTTGTTACTGGTAATGAAGAACTGGATGCTAAGTTTATCAAAGAAGCGGCAGGTGCCGGTTTTGTACAGCTCAAAGGCCACCGTTCCGTCGGTGGTATGCGCGCAAGTATCTACAATGCGATATCTCAGGAAGGCGTACAGCAACTGGTAAATTTCATGAAGCAATTTGAACTGGATAATAAATAATCCAGCCTGACGATGTTTGCCCTTTCTGTCATACACATAAAACACAAAAAATGAGTTATAAGATTAAAACCCTGAATAAAATTGCCAAATCAGGGTTGGAAAAGTTCGGAGAAGGATATGAAGTTATAGATGATACAGCGGCACCTGATGCGATATTGCTGAGAAGTGCTTCCATGCATGAAATGGAGTTTCCCGAGTCCCTGCTGAGTATTGCCCGTGCGGGGGCCGGTGTCAATAATATTCCTATCGATAAATGCGCGGAAAAAGGGATTGTGGTGTTTAACACACCCGGTGCCAATGCCAATGCAGTTAAGGAGCTGGTCATTGCTTCGATGCTGATCTCTTCCAGAAAAATCGTTGACGGTATCAACTGGACCAACGGCCTGAAAGAAAATGTAGCCAAAGAAGTAGAAAAAGGGAAATCTCAGTTTGTAGGCCCCGAAATAGAAGGCAAAACGCTGGGCGTTATTGGCCTGGGTGCTATTGGGGTACTGATCGCCAATGCAGCCGCCGGTCTGGGCATGGAAGTGCTGGGTTACGATCCGTATATTTCAGTAGATGCAGCCTGGGGACTTTCCAGAGCGGTACGTAAGGCCAACGACCTGAAGACAATTTATGAGAACGCCGACTATATTACCCTGCATGTGCCTTATAATTCGGAAACCAAAGGCACGCTCAATAAGGAAGCCTTTGCGCAAATGAAAGATGGCGTCCGGATCATCAATCTGTCCAGAGGTGAACTGATTGTCGATGCCGATATCCTGGAAGCCATCGCCGCCGGAAAAGTCGGTACTTACGTGACGGATTTTCCAAACGAACAGATGATTAACCAGAAAGGCGTCATTGCAGTGCCGCACCTGGGTGCTTCCACTCCTGAGTCTGAAGACAATTGCGCTGAAATGGCCGCCCGTCAGACCAAGAACTATCTGGAAACAGGGAATATCAAGAATTCCGTGAACTTCCCGAATTGTGCCCTGGCATATGGCGGTGGCGCCCGGATTACCATTGCACATAAAAATATCCCGAATATGCTGGGCCAGATTTCTACCGCGCTGGCAGAAAGTCATGTCAACATCAAAGACATGATCAATAAGAGCCGCGGCGACTATGCTTATACCATTGCTGATATTGAATCGCCTGTAGGTGAAGACGTACTGGCAAAAATAAAAGGCATCGAAGGCGTATTGAAACTGCGCGTTATCGGTTAACAGATTTCAATTTTATTTCCATATAGGAAACCAACGCCGGCAAGTTCTTGCCGGCGTTGCTGTTTTTAGCCTGCGATCCCGAAAAAAAGGGCATTAAATCAGTTTTAGATTCTATTTAGCACTTGTTGATGGACGGATTTGCAATTCTGCCAGGCAGCCCCGTACAAAAAAATACCCGTCGGAGCGGCGGGTAGTATATCTTGTTTCAAATTTGAAAAGCTTATTTTAGGCAACGGCTGCTTTCACCAGGTCGGCGGCTTCACTCAGCAAGATCGCAGACTGTACTTTCAGACCACTTTCATCTATGAGTTTTTTCGCTTCTGCAGCATTCGTTCCCTGCAGGCGAACAATAATCGGGATATTGATATCCCCCAGATTATTATAAGCTTCAATCACGCCCGCAGCGACACGGTCACAACGGACGATACCGCCAAAGATATTGATCAGGATGGCTTTTACTGCCGGATCTTTCAAGATGATCTTAAAACCGGCTTCCACCGTTTGTGCATTGGCCGTACCGCCCACATCCAGGAAGTTGGCGGGTTCACCTCCGCTGAGTTTGATCATGTCCATAGTAGCCATGGCCAGTCCGGCACCGTTTACCATACAACCTACATTGCCGTCCAGTTTCACAAAGTTTAAGTTGTATTTGCCTGCTTCCACTTCTGTGGGGTCTTCTTCCGTAATATCACGGAGGGCAGCCAGGTCAGCATGGCGGATGCTGGCATTATCATCCAGATTCATTTTACAGTCAACGGCAATAATTTTGTCATCAGCTGCTTTGAACAAGGGATTAATTTCCAACATGCTGCAATCCAGTCCTACATAGGCATTGTATAAATTGGTCACAAATTTGACGCAGTTTTTGAAACCTTCTCCTTTCAGGCCCAGGTTAAAGGCGATTTTGCGTGCCTGGAAGGGCAGCAGACCACCAGAAGGGTGTACCCACTCCTTAAAAATTTTCTCGGGACTGTCATGAGCGACATCTTCGATATTCATTCCACCTTCCGTACTGTACATGATTACATTCTCGCCTTTGCTTCTGTCCAGCAGGATGGAGAGGTAAAATTCCTGACGTTCTGAAGGTCCGTCATAGTACATATCCTGGGCGACATAAATCTTATTGACGACTTTTCCTGCAGGACCGGTTTGAACCGTGACCAGCGTACCACCCAATATAGCCTGGGAAATCTCAGCAACTTCTTCCAGGGACTTCACGACTTTCACGCCATTCGTGCCATTTTCCTTGATGGCACCCTTACCGCGTCCACCGGCATGGATCTGCGCTTTGATAACGGCGAACTTACTGCCGGAATCAGTCTTGATTTTTCGGTAAGCCTCTTCGGCTTCCTGAACAGAACTACACGCATAACCTTCCTGTACCGGAACATTATATTTTTTTAATAACTCTTTGGCCTGATATTCATGAAGATTCATTGTAAAACTTTTGCCGCGAAGATAAGAGAATTTGAGATTTAAGGCGGCCTATAATCCCGGCGATTCCCGAAAAATCAATACTTACAGACGAAAAAAGTTTAATTTTTTATACCGATGTGTTTAACCTTTGCTTCAAGGCGACTTTCGGGTATCGAGATACTGGCCGATGTCATGGCCGGGCTGTCGGCAGGCGGGAAAGCAGACCTTATCAAGGCCTTAACTTTTTTTGAAGTTTCAGGCAGCAGGGCTTTCGTTATATTTGCTCACTTAATGAATGCTATACAATGGCGCAGGAACTAATCGAACGTGTACTGGAAACCACGGCCTATCTGAAGGCGCAATCGTCACTGGAACCGCAGGTAGCCATTGTGCTGGGAAGCGGACTGGGAGATTTTGCCCGCCAGATTGATATTGAGCAGGAAGTGGCCTACCATGATATTCCCAATTTTCCGGTTTCTACCGTACAGGGACATTCCGGAAAGCTGATTTTCGGAAGGGTCTCCGGTAAGCCGGTAGTGGCTATGAGCGGACGTTTCCACTATTATGAAGGCTATAGTCCGCAGGAAGTGGTTTTTCCCATCCGGGTATTCAAACAGCTGGGGGTGCAGACGCTGTTGCTGAGCAATGCCGCTGGTGCCGTCCATCCGGATTTCAGGATCGGAGACATCATGATCATCAATGATCATATCAGTTTCGGAACACCCAATCCGCTGATCGGTAAAAATGTGGAGGAGTGGGGACCCCGTTTTCCGGATATGAGCGAGCCGTACAAAAAAGACCTGATCCGGAAAGCCCTGGACCTGGGCAGACAATTGCAGATTCCGTTGCAACAGGGTGTGTATTTTGCCGTGACCGGACCCACTTTTGAAACCCGTGCAGAATACCGGCTGATCAAAATTGTAGGTGCAGATGTGGTGGGTATGAGTACGGTCCAGGAATGCATTGTTGCCAACCATATGGGCATGCAGGTTTTTGCAGCCAGTGTCGTTACGGATCTGGGTATTCGGGAGCAGGACAATACAATTACCCACGAGGAAGTGCTGGAAGCCGCCAATGCTGCGGCACCCCGGCTGGCACGGATATTTTCGGAACTGATCAAAATCATATAATAAGCGCTTCATGAGGGCAGTTTTAGTTTTGGTAGGGATCATGATGCTGGCTACGGTAACCCGGGCCCAGAATCCTATCCGCAGTGTGGGTGATCGCTTCAGCGGCATCAAGAATGCGGGTAGCGGTAGTGATTCCCTGGGCAAGCGCGACAAATTTGAGGATTCCATAACGATCACGTACCGGCTGCTGGATACCGCCCGGGCCTACAGATTGGATTCTTCGATCGGCGACTTCTCCATTAAATACCCGATTCCGGCGGATCATTATTATTTAGGCAATACCGGTAACCCCACACAGTCTTTTCTATTTGAGCCGGCCCTGCGCTCAGGTTGGGATGCCGGTTTTCATTCCCTGGATGTCTATAAGTTCACTGTCGACAAGGCCCGGTTTTATACCGTGACCCGACCTTATTCTGAAATCACTTACCTGCTGGGAACCCGTGCCGAACAGTATATTGAACTGATGCATACCCAGAATAGGTCTCCCAACTGGAACATCGCCCTGCGTTACCGTATGATCAGTGCCCCCGGCATCTATAAAAGCCAGAAAGCCGCCCATAGCAACTACTTAATTACGAACTGGGTGCATTCCACCAATAAGCGGTATAACAACTACTTTATCATTGCAGCCAATACCCTTCGGAACTCCGAGAACGGAGGTATTGATACTTCGGAGAACTATCTGGACAATCCCAACTATGATGACCGGTATTCGATCCCGACCAAAATCGGAGGAGATGAAGCCTATAGCCGGAACTTTTTCAATACCGACATCAAAACCGGGAACCGCTATACAGATTTTAATATACTGATGCGACAGCAATTCGATCTGGGACGAAAAGATTCGATCGTTACTGACAGCGCTTCCATTCCGCTGTTTTTCCCACGGGTGCGGCTGGAACATACCATTCGCTACAGTAAATATAAATTCAATTATATCGATGCGTCCCCTGACCCGGCCTATTATCAGAACTATTATAATATGGATCTGGCAACCAGTAGTGACAGCCTGCAAAAACTGGACAGTTGGAAGGAGCTGGTGAATGATTTTTCGATTTATACTTTTCCGGATGAAAAAAATACCCAGCAGTTTGTCAAACTGGGCGTGGCCATGCAAAACCTCACCGGGCATTTTTATGGTACCGATACCGCCTCCTACAGCGGCGTGAATATATATGGACATGCGGAATACCGCAACCGCACCAAGAATCAGAAATGGGATATGCTGGCCAGCGGTAAATTATATTTTGCAGGGATGAACCTGGGAGATTATGATGCGGCTGCCAGCCTGCAGCGATCCCTGGGCAAAAAAGTAGGAACCCTTAAGCTCGGTTTTGAGAATGTTAACCGGACACCTTCCTATATTACCAACCCCAATAGTGCCTTTTACCTGGATCCGGAACTCAAGGATCTGAAAAAGGAAAATAACACCCATCTCTACGCCAATATCTACCAGCCGCTGATAAAGCTGGGGCTGAGCGGTCATTACTACCTGGTTAGTAATTATGTTTATTATACAGATTTTTACAAGCTGCAGCAATACAGTTCCCTGTTCAACGTGCTGCAGATAGCCGCCAGCAAGGTTTTTGCCGTAGGGCGGCACAAGCAGTGGCGTTGGTATGCCGATGTCTATTTTCAGCAGGTGCTGGGTGGTGCCCCGGTTAATATTCCCACCATTTTTACCCGTAACCGGCTGGGGTATGAAGGGAACCTGGGCTTTAACAAGTTAAACATTGCCTTTGGTTTTGATACCCGTTACCGTACTGATTTCAAGGGTAATAATTACTCGCCGGTACTGGGCCAGTTCTTCTATCAGGACAGCACCAATGTTCATTATAATCTGCCGGATATTGCCGCCTATGTACATTTCCGGATTAATTCATTCCGGGCTTTCCTGCGGGCAGAAAACCTCAATACTTACCGCAACCTGAATGGCAACTGGGGCTTTACCAATAATAATTTTGCCGCCCCCGAATATCCGTATCCGGGCCTGATGATCCGTTTTGGCGTGTATTGGGGTTTTGTGAACTAGCCAGCTGTATTTTGTCTTTCCCCGAAAATGCGGTGGGGTATGGTTGTTAGATTCAGATCGATTTCAGGCATACCCGTTATATTTGGTGCTGTATGGCAGGGGAGCTATGCCGGTTATTTTCCTGAACACTTCCCCGAATGCCTTTAGGTCTGAATAGCCGACTTCATACATGACTTCATAGATATTTTCTCGGGTAGTTCCCAGTGCTTTTTTTAGCGGTTTCAAATCTTACCCTTTGCTGGTTGTCAAGTGGGGTATTGCCGGTGGCTTTCGTAAATCTGCGATCGAAGTTTCTTCGGCCAACTGCGGGTTTCCCGAAGCGCTTCTTCGAAGGATATTATCCGTGTAAAATTACTTTCAATATATTCCTGAACCTTTTTTGATCATCTCGTCAATGTGCGATTTTGACCATTAAATATGACAAAATCGGATGGTGTTTTCCGATCCATATTTGTTGGAAACATCTTGGGACAATAGATGGCTGTTTGCCTGTCGTAGAATTTTTTAACGAGATAGCGTAACGGGTTCAAAAAGGAATACCCCCCGCCATTGGTAAAGATTCCGGCTGCATTCTTCTGTTTATGGTTCTGGAAGAAGCCGAGATTCTTTAAGCGCCCGGGGTAAATTCGCTAGGAGGCTGTCTGGAAGGTCCGGATGTAACATTGTCCTTCTCACCAGCACATGAAAGCCTATTTTTGTGCATAAATCAGTTTATGAGGCCATGCTATATGTTCGTCAGTGGGCTTTTTGTTCTGGCTTCCTGCCAGGTCGGCAACCGGTCCCGACAACCGGTCGCCCCGCGTTATCAGGACGCCATAACCCGGGAGGTCAGCGAATGGAATAAGGAAGGCGTATTTAACGGTTTTGCCGTTGCCATTGTGGGGGATCAGGGGGTGCTGTACCAACAGGGTTTTGGATGGGCCGATATGGCTAACCAAAAAAAGTACACCAGGACGATTCAGCATATTGCTTCAGTATCCAAGATACTAGTGGGTATGGCATTGTTAAAAGCCCGGGAACTGGGGAAACTGGACCTGGACGACCCGATTGAAAACTACCTGTCATTTCCTGTTGTGAACCCCTATTTCCCCCGCGAAAAGATCACGATCCGGCAACTGGCCACCCACAGTTCCTCCATAACGGATAATGAGTTCTATCTCAGTAGAAACTATTATCTCAAGCGGGGTCAGGACCTGAAAGGAGTGACATTGAGCTTTGATGAAGCGCAGTCATTCCTATCCCCGGATTTGGTTACGATGCTGGAGGAATTCCTGAAAAATGTGCTGTCGGTGGAGGGGAAATGGAACCGGAATAGTTTTTCCAGGGATAAGCCGGGCGCGATCTACGAATACTCGAATATGGGAACCACACTGGCAGCCTTTATGATTGAAAAAGCCACCGGGCTGTCCTTTCGGGAATTTACCCGGGAATACCTGCTGCAACCATTGAACATGGAAGATTCCGGCTGGGGTTTTCAGGATGTAGCGTTTGCTGCATGCGCGAGATTGTATGAAAACCCCCAAACGCCACTGCCTTATTATGAATTGGTTACTTATCCGGATGGGGGTTTTATCAGTTCAGTATCGGATTTAAGTAAATTACTGACAGAGTTGATTAAAGGATACAACGGGAAGGGGACACTGCTTTCAAAGAGTTCCTATCGGGAGTTTTATGCGCCGCAGCTGAAAGCTTCCCAGTTCAACGATCGCAATGAGCAAAACCCTTACAGTGAGTCGTACAATGTAGGGATATTCATTGGATTTGGCTATACCGGTTATATCGGGCACACCGGGGGCGACCCCGGGGTATTGTCCATGCTCTTTTTTGACCCCGGGACAAGTACTGGGAGAATCATGATGTGTAATACCAGCATTTCGGATAAGAAAGGCAATGATTGTTTTTATGGGATTTGGGATGTTTTGGGTAAATATGCATCCCGCCTGGAAGCCACTGCGGTTGTCGCGGAATAGCGATCAAAACCAAATGCGGGCAGTGAGCGGTAAGTATTCTTATCGCAGCCCCTGCAACACTGTCTTTGCCGAATGGGGGTTTCAGCTCCTTTCTTATGGCGGCTCAACCGGCTATAAGAAAGGCCGCCCGAAAAGGCGGCCATATAATTGAGGTTTTTGATACGTTGTTTGGTATTAACCAAATAATCCTTTTCTTAAGCTTCTGATGCCTTCGCCGATTTTGAACCCGTTGTGGTATACTTCGATTTTGTAATCACCGGGTACAAATCCATCAGGATTTTTAATCGGGAAAGAAACCCCTTTGCGGGTGCCGGTTTCATATTCTACCGGGACTTTGGCGGTGAAATTACGGTCGCCATCCTGACGGGTGGTCATGGCACCGGAACCCAGATCGATATTCTGAACGATCGTTCCTTTAGGATCGGTAACCACCACATATAAATCGGCAGGGCCGGAAGTGGTAATACGGTTCTCGATATTGAAAGCTACTTTGAGTTTATCCACTTTACGGGCAAACTTGGTTTCTTTTTCCTTGCCGTTTCTTTTATCCTTCAGCGGTGTGATGGACATGCCGGAGGCACTCAGGGTGCTGGCGACATCTACCGTGCTGGCCAGTTCATCATTTTCAGAAGTGCGGGTAGCCAGGTTCTGTGTCAGTACATCTTTTTCGGAGGTCAGGTGGGTATTACGGGCGGTCAGCTCCTGATTTTCACCTTTCAGCTGGGTGACCTGCGCTTCAAGCCGGCCGATCTGACCATTTAGTTCACCGATCAGCTGGCGGGCCTTTTTCAGGTCAGCAGCGGAGGCGTTCCGGTCATTTAAGATTCTGTTGATTTCGGATTTACGGGTGTCGATTTCTTTCTGAAGGGCCGTCTTTTCGCCCTGCAGGCTGTTATTGGCACCGGTAATGGAATCCAGACGCATTTCTGCGAGGTTGAACATTTGTCTGAGTGAATCGGATTCAGACATGGCGGTTTCTGACTGGATTTCTGAATTGGGTATTCCGTCAGTTGCGGATTTATTGGAATTTTTGTTCCATAACATATAGCCCCATGTTCCTAATAAGGCGGCGATTAAAAGTCCGATAATTACATTTCTACCTCCTCCAGAACTGGGCGTTGTATTTCCGGACGGTTGAGATGCAGAGGGGTAATTTGTATTTGCCATAAAAAATGAAATTTTAACTGCTGTTTCTACCTACAGCATTGATTTTAAAGTTCTTAATGAAATTGAAAAACCTTGTTGACCTAGCAGAACATAAACTATGCCAAACAGAGCATCAAAATCAATTATCATACCATTTTGCTTCCAATTTGTGAATTTTTACCGGTAATATTGCAAAATGAGTGTGGAGAATATCCTGAACGCCTGGCAAAAAAGAGAATTCAAACCGGTTTATTGGCTGGAAGGAGAGGAGGAGTACTATATTGACCAGTTGGTGGACTACGCCGAGCACCGGATTCTGGACGAAAGCGAAGCATCCTTTAATCTCACGGTTTTTTATGGTAAGGATGCCCAGTGGGCCGATATCCTGAATGCCTGCCGCAAATATCCCATGTTTTCAGACCGGCAGGTGGTCCTGCTCAAGGAAGCCCAACAGATGCGGGAACTGGATAAACTGGAGCCCTATCTGGTCCACCCACTGGCGTCCACGGTCTTTGTGGTCGCCTATAAAGAGAAAAAGCTGGACAGCCGGACGCGCTTCGCCAAGCTGGTAAAAGAAAAATCCCAGTATTTTTATTCCAAGAAAATCAGTGAATCGGCATTACCCGGCTGGGTGCAGCAGGTGATGTCCGGTATGGGCTATACCATGACGCCAAAAGCTACTGCACTGATCGTGGATCATATTGGCAATGACCTCAGCCGGATAAAGAACGAACTGGATAAGATCCTGATCAATCTGAAAGATCGTAAATCTGTTACGGAAGAGGATGTGGAACGCTTTGTAGGCATCAGTAAGGAATTCAATGCCTTTGAGTTCCGGTCAGCGATTTCGGAAAAAAACATGGCCAAAGCCACCCGGATCATCCGTTATTTCGGTGATAATCCGAAATCAGCACCGATGCAAATGATTCTGCCGACCTTATATGCTTTTTTCTCCAAGGTTTACATGCTTTTTGGATCTAACGGCAATGACAATGACCTGGCCCGGCAGATGGGCGTTTCACCCTATTTTCTGAAAGATTACCAGCGCACCGCGAAAACTTACGGGTATACGGGGGTGGAAAAGATCCTGCTGCTCCTGCACCAGTATAATTTAAAATTGATTGGCGTGGACAGCTCCAAAGTAAAAGAAGAAGACCTCCTGAAAGAATTGGTGGTAAAAATCATGCTTTGAGCAGCCTGTTTACTGGCCCTCCAGCATGTCCGGTACATTTTTAAGCATGTCACTGGTCATCGTGACCAGGTCGTATTCGGGTTTCCAGTGCCAATCCTTCCTCGCCGTACTGTCATCGATGCTCTGGGGCCAGCTGGATGCGATTTCCTGTCGGTAATCCGGTTCGTAGCTGATCGTGAACTCCGGAATCTGCTTCCTGATCTCCGCCGCAATCTCTTTCGGTGAAAAACTCAATGCCGCCAGATTATAGGAGGTCCTGACCGTAATATTTTCCTGTGGTGCCTCCATGAGTTCAATCGTAGCCCGGATGGCGTCCGGCATGTACATCATGGGCAGATAAGTGTCTTCATTCAGAAAACTGGTATAATGCTTATCGGTCAGCGCATCATGAAAGATTTCAACGGCATAATCCGTAGTGCCCCCGCCGGGTGCAGACTTATAGGAAATCAGTCCCGGATAGCGCAGGCTTCTGACATCGATACCATATTTAATATGATAATAATTACACCAAAACTCCCCGGCATATTTACTGATTCCATAGACCGTAGTGGGCTCAATGATGGTTTGCTGGGGGCAGTTTTGTTTGGGTGAGGTAGGCCCGAACACCGCAATGGAAGAGGGCCAGTAGACTTTTTTCAGGTTTTCTTCCCTGGCAATATCCAGCACATTCAACAGACTTTGCATATTCAGGTGCCAGGCCAGTCCGGGGTTCTTCTCGCCGGTGGCCGAAAGGATGGCAGCCAGCAGGTAGATTTGGGTGATATTCTGCCGGATGACCTGCACATGCAGCATTTCCTTGTTCATCACATCCAGGCTGACATAAGGCCCGGTGCCCTTGAGCAGTTCATTTTCCTCCCTGAGATCTGAGGCCACCACATTATGATTGCCGTAAATTTTCCGAAGGGCCAGGGTGAGTTCCACACCGATCTGACCAGAAGATCCGATAACCAGGATTTTTTCTTTTACCATAGCAAAACAGTTGAGTTGCAAACATATTGAATTAACTGTTTTGTTGCGAAAGCTGCGCAATCGTTTTACCTGGTTATTAAGCCCTGTCCCGCGTCTGGGAATGGTTCCTGCGGCTCCTTCCATAGGGTCGCAGGCAACTGGGGCAGGTCCGGTTACCATCTTTTGACAGGAGCAGGGATTTCAATAGCTTTGCAGGATGCAAGACTTTCTCCCAACCTTATTCCGACAGCAGCAATACGATGAAAAGAATTTTTTTTTGCTGGCGGGCCCCTGTGTCATCGAGTCGGAACCACTGATTATGGAAGTGGCCGAAAAAGTCAGTAGCATTTGCAAACGACTGGGTATTCCCTATGTGTTCAAATCCTCCTACCGCAAAGCCAACCGCACGAGCGGTGCCTCCTTTACAGGCATCGGGGATGAAGCGGCACTGGCCTTACTGGGTAAACTGGGACAGCATTTTCAATTGCCTACGGTAACAGATATCCATGCCCATGAAGAAGCCGTGGTGGCGGCCCGCTATGCTGATATACTGCAGATACCGGCCTTTCTCTGCCGCCAGACCGATCTATTGGAAGCTGCGGCAGCCACCGGAAAAGTCATCAACGTCAAAAAAGGGCAGTTTCTCAGTGGTCCTGCCATGAAATTTGCCGTGGAGAAAATCAATAAAGCCGGCAATGAAAAAGTGATGCTGACAGAAAGGGGAAACAGCTTTGGTTATACGGATCTGGTAGTGGATTACCGGAATATACCCTGGATGCAGGCGCACCAGGTGCCGGTGATCATGGACTGTACCCATAGCCTGCAGCAACCCAATCAAAGTAGTGGCGTCACCGGGGGCAATCCTGAACTTATCGCGACCATCGCCAAAGCGGCGATCGCATCGGGTGCAGACGGGCTGTTTATCGAAACCCATCCCGACCCGGCGCAAGCCAAAAGCGATGGTGCCAATATGCTTCGCCTGGATCTGCTGGAGGGCCTGCTGGAACAACTGGTTCGCATCCGCCAGGCGCTCTAAGCTGTACCGGACAGGTCTCAAGGAGGGGTTAACCCTTATTTAAAGCAGCGGCTGCTTTTTCCGGCAGGGTGTTGACTTTTTTCTGCTCATAATTGTAACAGATCATACCGGTCTTGGCTGACGCGACCCGTACCATGCCCTGTGCGGTATTTTTTTCCAGCAGGTAATACAGATCAAAACCTACCCGGCTGATATCGGCTGCCGTGACCCCGACAATCAGTTCTTCCCCATAGAAGGCTTCCTGCTGAAAACTTACCGCCACATCTGCCATAATCAGACCGCCACCTTCCAGGTTCATCTCTGTATACCCCAACTGCTGGAGAAACCGGACCCTGGCTTCATGAATAATGGCCAACAGGGCATCATTGCCCAGATGACCGCCGTAATTCAAATCCGTAATGCGGACGGGTATCCGGGTCCGGAATGAAAATTTTTCGGGGAGTGATAGTTTTACTCTTGCCATAATCGGGGTTTTATCAAAAATAGCGCTTCTCCGGACTTGACAAAGCTCGGATGCTACATAAAATATATTCCCGGAGGACACTGTATGTCTCCTCAGGGGTGAACGGTCTTTTTGTTTTTGCCATGGTCCATACATTTACTATGCCTGAATTGATTTTCAATTTTTGTCCAGGCTTTTAGGAATGGGCTAAGAAAGGAAATGCAGCGGCTCAAAATATTATTCAGGTAGGCAATTGCTTAACGCGATAATGAAACAGTATTACAGGATTACGAGAGATACTGTTTTTGATTAGTTACGAAATAAAAGAGGACACGACACTACAATTTGTTTTGAGTGATTCAACCTTTACAGTTGGTTGTAAAGGCGGAAAGCCCGACACTGTCTTATTTAAACTCCGATAGCAAAGAAGCCCCGCAAGTCAGGACTTTTCTTACCGCTCCGCGCTGCTTCACGGTAAAGAGATGGACGAAGAGAAAAAAACTGGGGTCTTTATTTAGGTGGCCCTCTTTTCTGGAATCTGGGGCTCCGGTGGGTGAATAGCCATGAGATTTGTCGGGATCAGGTATCAGGAACTGTTGGGTAAAGACGGGAAGACCTACATGCCGTCGGGCGGTGTCGCGGGTTGTTCGCCCGAAGCCATATCTAGTATGCTGAGCAGGTTGTCCGGCGTAGCACTAGCCGGCATCGCCGCCATTTCCTTCTGCCATTTGGAAATCTGTTCGTCACAGCTATGGTCTGCGCCTGCAATACAGTCTGCCATCTTGCCGAGTTTCTTAGACATCCGCACGATATTTCCGTCCTGGGTCATCAGCACGATATAACGGTCCTCCAGTTCCCTGTTTTTCTCCAGGGTTGTGGTATAAGTGTTGCCCAGTTTGGTGCGTACGGTGGCCATCATTTGTTCCTGCGGGGTACTAACCCTACGGGTACCCTGGTTTTTTACTGTTTGGATACGCCCGTTATCTCCAGGGGAACCTGCATAGCCACTCTTGGCGCTGGTTTTATCCTGCGCCGTATAAGGGGCAGCGTCGCCGCCATCACTAAAAATAAAATAGCCGGTAATGCTGAAAATAGCAATCACGCAGGCCGCAGCGGCATATTTGAGCCAGCCGTGTGCACCGGATATCGGAACCAGCCTGGCAGGGGTGCGGCCTTCCAGTTCGGCGCGGATATGCGTCCAGGCAGCAGCCGGGGGCGTCATTTCCATATCCGCCAGTTTCTGTTCAATGATCTGGAGCGCCTGACTGTCGTCCAACTGACAGGAAATCTGATTCCAGGCAGCTGTTGGCGGCGGGACTTCGATAGCCTGAAGTCGCTGCCCGAGTTGTAAATAAGGTGCTTCCTCGTCCAGGGTTTGAGCAATACGGTCCCAGATGCCCGCAGGCGGCTGGATAGCCACCGCCTGGATCTTTGTGGCGAGCCGCTCCGCTGCATCGGATTGATCCAGTTTCTCGGCAATCTGATCCCAGAGTCCTTCGGGAGGTCTGACTTCAAAAGCTTTTATTTTTTCTAAGGGGTCCATTTCAAAAATGCTCCGTATTACTTTCTTGTATCCAAATGTTTTCTTACCAGGTCCTGCAGGATGGCCTTGGCCCGGGACAACTGGGATTTGCTGGTACCTTCGCTGATGCCCAGCATCTCTCCAATTTCCTTATGTGAATAGCCTTCGACCACATACATGTTAAAAACCGTTTTATAGCCCGGCGATAATTGACCGATCAGGTCCATGATGTCTTTTTCTCCCAACTCGTCCAGCACCGATACATATTTACCTTCGATCGTATTTTCCTCTTTCTCGGTAACAGGCTGCAGGTATTTTTTTCTTCGGAAATACTCGATTGCCGTATTAACGAAAATCCGACGGATCCAGCCTTCAAAAGAACCATCGGCCCTGAAACTTTCCAGTTTTTTAAAGATCTTGATAAAGCCGTCCTGCAAAATATCCTGAGCTTCTTCTGTATTGGAAGCGTATCTCAGACAGACCGCATACATTTTCGGAGAGAACCTCCGGTACAACTCTTCCTGCATTCTTCGGTCGCCCTCTATGCATCCTGTAATTAAGTCGTTTTCCGGGATGGTATGGTTGCTTACAGATTCCAAATTCTTTAAATATTTAAAAAGTTCTTCAAATATATCAACATGCGCCTATTTACACTGTAAATTTTTGGTCCTTCCAGGATTGCCGGTGGGGCAGCATCGCCGGGAGGTGTAGCGACTAATTATTTGTTAAATTGATGATTTTCAGATGATTAATTAATTTGGTCAGGGCCTTGGCCCGGTGACTGTATGCTTTTTTTTCCGAAAGCTCCATTTGCGCGAAGGTCCTGTCCGCACCTTCGGGAATGAAAACGGGATCGTATCCGAAACCATGACTGCCCGCCGCGCTGTCGGTAATCCGGCCTTCACAGATGCCCTCAAACAATGTCTCGTTGCCTTCCAGGATCAGGCAAATTACCGTCCGGAACCGGGCCCGCCGGTTGGTCTGTCCCTGCATCTTTGACGTCAGTTTATCGACAATACCTTTGTATTGAGGCTGTCCCTCGGCGTAGCGGGCACTTTTTACCCCGGGTTCACCGTTCAGGGCATCGACTTCCAGACCGGTATCCTCACTGAAGCAGTTACTGCCGGTCAGTTCATAAATAGTCCGGGCTTTTTGCCGGGCATTGTCCTGCAGGGAAGGATGGGGTTCCGGAATCTCCTGGTCGATACCCGCTTCTTTCAGGCTGATGATCTCCATCTCACCATGCAGCGCATCCCGGACTTCAGCGACTTTATGGGCATTATTGGTAGCAAATATCAGGGTCATAGCTTAAATATTTTTTTCAATCCCGCCCATAATAATCCCTTGGCTTCCTTGTCATCAGCCAGGGCATCCAGTGCGGGGCCATGGATCACGGTATAATCGGTGAAAGACTGCACCTGATAAGCAGGAACTTCAAACGGGAATCCGAAAGCCTCAGTACTGAGACCGAAAAGCAGCAGGATCCGGGGATGGAAATATTCCAGGATCCGGGTATAAGGCAGCGCTTTGTAATGGGTATGGTTGAGGATGGCCACATCGCCCAGGTCCATACCGCAGGCCTGTAACAGGCGGGTCAGCAGTTCCAGCTGGTCATCCGGCAGGTGCGTCACGCCGGGAACCTGAACGACGACCAGCACCTGCTGCCGGTTATTGCCCAGAAATTTCCAGGGGACTTCCGGATCGCCGGCGCCCACCAGACTTGTGGGGTATAAATCTGCTACTACCTGGGCGGGTAACTGTATATCATTGAGATTGTTCATGGATGGATACAGAATTTGTTTTTAATCCCCGAACAGTCGTTATTTTGACCATCGATTGTTCGTATCTTCGCATTAATAGTGTTCAAAAATAGTATATTATGATAGAGGCAGCGCAGATACCCGTAAAAAGAGTAAAAGAGTCTAAATTAGCAAAAGTTGATTTCAGTAATCTGGGTTTTGGCAAGTATTTTACCGATCACCTGCTGGAAGCCGATTTCGTCGACGGGGAGTGGACCAATCTGCAGATCAAGCCTTATGAGGATATGGATTTTCTACCTGCGCTATCCGTCCTGCATTATGCCCAGACGATATTTGAAGGCCAGAAAGCCCATAAGGATGAACAGGGCCAGATCCATATTTTCCGGCCTTATGAGAACCTCAAAAGGTTCAACCGTTCAGCTGCCCGCATGGCGATGCCCGAAATTCCCGAAGAGATTTTCATCGGCGGCATGAAACAGCTCATCGCACTGGAACAGGCCTGGATCCCCGGGGGTTATGATGAATCCCTGTATATACGGCCTTTTATGTTTGCCACCGAGGAAACACTGGGCGTAAAAGCTTCCAGTACCTATAAATTTATGATCATCCTCAGCCCGGTAGGCTCTTACTTTTCCGCCCCGGCGCGTATCTATGTGGAAGAAAAATTTGTGCGTGCGGTACCCGGTGGTACCGGCTTTGCCAAGACCGGCGGTAATTACGCCGTATCACTGCTTTCTTCTGCAGAAGCCAAAAAGGAAGGCTATGATCAGGTACTCTGGATGGATGCCCTGGAACATAAGTATGTACAGGAAGTGGGGGCTATGAACATTTTCTTTATCATCGGAGATACGATCGTTACGCCGGATCTTACCGACGGTACCATCCTGAGCGGTATTACCCGGATGAGTCTGATTCAGATGTTCAAGGATGCCGGCCATACGGTAGAGGAGCGCCGGGTTTCCATCGATGAGTTGATTGAGGCTTTTAAAGCCGGACAGCTCAAAGAAGTCTTCGGTGCCGGAACGGCGGCTACCATCTCCCATGTACGGGAGCTCAGGTACCGGGATTTTGTTATGGAATTTGATGTGGACAAAATGACCATTTCAGCAGAGATGAAAAAGCAGCTTCTGGATTACAAGGAAAATA
Organism: Niabella terrae; assembly: GCF_054783135.1. NCBI lineage: Bacteria > Pseudomonadati > Bacteroidota > Chitinophagia > Chitinophagales > Chitinophagaceae > Niabella > Niabella terrae. Next base: position 59,883 of record NZ_BAAGRD010000014.1, on the reverse strand, counting down.
AACTGGGTGACAGCTATGGCTGGCTGGAACCGGTGTTGCAATAAAAATATCTTTCTTAGGAATTTATGCAAAGCCCCGCATCGCGGGGCTTTGCAGTTGGTACCGGTTTTTTAATTGAGCATGCTAGTCCAGGGGGAGCTGCCGGCTCCGGCCCTGAACGTCCAGAATCTCCATCCGCGGTGCGCCGGTACTATCCAGGTAGATTTTCATTCGGGGCCTTCCCTGCTGGTCGTATAGAAAAAGGCCGGTGGTTTCATCGGCATTCCGGCCAATAAACAGCCGCTTTCTGGCTTCCTCCCTGCTATGGATGGCTGTAATTTTTTCGGATCTCAGGCTGCTGTCCCGGATTTTTTCAATTTCCTTATAGCGATCATAACGACTCATCAGGGAAGTGCCCTCGGGGTATTCATTGAATTGCAGGCCCCGGGTGATGCGGGGACTGCCGTCACGGTATATTTCCTTATTCAGGATCTGGACTACCTGATCGTCATGATAATTATCCATGGTCAGGATCATTTCATTGGTGGTGTCCTGGCCATCCCCACTGACTTCATAAATCAGTCCGCCACATTCGTCTCCCTGATTATTAAAGAAAATCAGGCCTGCGGGTCGCTGCCTGGCGGGTAACTTCCGGCCGGCGACAATACCCGAATGCTGGCGGTCTTCATTACTGAGTACCAAACGCAGACTGCCGTCCTCACCGATGATATTAATTTTCTTGGCGGTGATTTCATCGGTTGTCAACTGTCGGTCCTTGACCGTAAAGGAATAAAACAAAAATAAAATGGCTAGTGAAGAGATAATGGCATAGATGGTCAGGAATTGCATCCTGGGGCTGCGTTGATTTTTCATGCGTGTATTTTTGAGTTCAAGCTATTCAACAGCTGAACGGAACAGACGTACGCCGGACTGATGTTCAGGCGAACAGACAGCGGTTTATTATCGGGGGTAAGGCAACCGTTTATAGCTATTGGATGATCCGGTCAAATGTAGAAAAATCAGGCCAATTATGCCGAATGTAATTTATGCCCTGATTTCACAGGCGCCTACAACCGGATTAATCCCCTGTTCAAGTTAATTACCGTGATGAAGCGGATAGACTGTCGTTTATCGTCTTCGGAGCGGTGAGCTGCCGGCGCTGCTTCTGCCGGTCAAGGATGGTTTGAAGATGCGGCTGGATGGCAGCAGTGAGGCTGTCTTCAGACAGGTTCAATGCTTTGGGATCACTGGCCAGCTGCAGCCAGGGTTTGTCTTCGCCGAAGGGGTACTTGCCCAGCACCAGGACCGGCGTGCCGCTGGCGGCCAGTTCCCGGGAATTTTTTAATATCCACTGTTCCGCCCAATAGTATAAATACTGGGCATCGGCGCCCAACAGCCGCATACAGCTATGGGAGGCGGGATAACCCGGCAGACCATATTCGTGAAAACCGATGCCATGGCGGTTATCGATATTGAAATTCCATTTCAGGATCCATTCATCGCTGACTGTACTGACAGATTTTTTGGACTTCCAGTTGGTAAAATAAAGTCCCGAAGGGGTAGGATTGTTTTTACGGCCTGTATTGGTGGGCCCGGCATGTACAATATGCCCCTTCTCATAAGCCGCAAATGCCTGGGTCGGATTGGAGAACAGGATGATCTTATTGACCGGATCCAATACCGCCAGATGATCCGGGAAGGGCAGATAATCCTTCACTTCACCGCTGTAATCATTGGGTACCAGAATGCTGTCCAGTCTTTTCAGGTGGGTAGTATCCACGCGGTTGATCGCATTAAGGATATTCAGATGAGAATGGCCTTCAAAACTGTCTTTGAGTGCCTGCCAGTCTTTTTTGGGCATGAACTGATAGGTGTAGGTCGGTTTGGGCGCCTCTTTGGGTTCGGTTTTTTTCACCGCTACCGTATCAACAGGTGCCGTTGCAACTTTGGTCTCCTTTTGTTTACAGGCGAAGGTTAACAGAATAAGCAGTGTAAAAATGCCGGATCTTATCATAAATCCATGCAAGATGCGGAATTAATTTAAACAAATGAAATTTTTAGTAGAGTTTTAACCAGTGACCTTTCCACCACCTGTAAGCGCTATATAACAAGGTAAGGCCATGCGGGGCAATGAAGGGCTAACCGGTGGGATTCACCATTATCGGGTAGTTGGTAAAATCCTGTTTTTCCGGTATTGTCCTAGTCAGCAAACCTTGCCAATTTTACATCCTGATGCTTACCGATCGCATCCGTTTGTTTAACCCCAAAAATATTTTTATGAAGAAGTATATTTTAATAAGTACGGTACTGTTTTCAACCTGGATGGTCCGGGCCCAGACCCGCTGGGGTATCGAAGCGGGTCCAGTCCTCTCCCAGGTGACCATCGATGGTGACGAGGAGTTCACTGATCTGGTGGGGGACAGGAAATTCAGGACGGGTTTTAAAGCCGGCGTTTTCGCCGAAGTGCCCCTGTCAACAAATTTCTACCTCAGTCCCAGCCTGCATTATGTCTATAAGGGCGGCAGGTATGAAAACAAAATTTCCAATGCGTCTGGCAGTGGTGTTATCAGTTTTACCAGCAATACGCATTACCTGGAAGTTCCGGTGAATTTTTTGTATAAACCCCAGCCCCGGGGCGGCTTTTTTGTGGGAGCCGGCCCTACCGTAGGTATGGGGCTGGGCGGCAAGGCCCTACTTAAGGCCGAAGGCCGGGACAGTGAGGGTCATCCGATCAATGAGAGCGAGGAAAATGATATTGCTTTTGACGGTAAAACTGAAGCGGATATCAGCGAAACGGATGACCGCCTGCACCTGAAACGTTTTGAGTTCGGACTGAATGCTTTTGCAGGTTATGAACTCAATAACGGCCTGCGCTTTCAATTGCAGTATCGCCCGAATTTCAATGATCTTTCACCGGAGTCCGAAGGCAACTATAAGAACACCTATTTTGGACTGGGTATCGGTTACCTGTTCTGATCGGCCCGATTTTTAATTCTTTCTTTCAGCTACTGCTGATGGTACCCTGAAGTCCTGAAGCGCCGGTTCCATTGCCGGCGCTTTCGTTTTGAACCGGGATGAATGCCGTCTCCAGCAAACCCTTATCCGGCCATAGTTTTTAATTATCCGGACTGAAGATTTTTAAAGTTCCTGTGGTATTCCTCACTGGAAGAACCAAATACTACGGTGTTGTTCCCGGCTGTAACTTTAAGCGTCAATGAGTTGGATGAATCGCAGTGGTTATTTTAATGATGGTTTCAAACAGGTGGTTACGCTATTTTTTTCGTCTTCACGGCAGCCCCTATCTTTGGGCCTGGAAAATCCGGCAGCAGGCCAACTGTTGTAGCGCATTATTTGCGTCGGTCAGAAGACTATTTTGGTGGATTAATTAAAAAATAAAACTTATGAAATTTATATACAAAATAGTGTTGATGGTCTTAATGCCATTGTTGTTAATCGTTTCCTGCACTAAAGATAGGGACAGCGGGGAGGAGGGTTTTACAGATGATGACTTTAAAGGAACGACATTGCAGATGAGCTATTCAAATGACAGGTATGTTATTGATTACAAAATAGAAAATTTAAAAGATCAGCCCTATAAAGCAACTTACGGTTATCAGCTTTATCTCTGGGTGGGTGACAATGCAAATCCTTACGGGAACGGCGTAGTGTTACCGGTTCCCGATATTCCTGCAAACGGAAGTATTTCAAAACAGGCAACTATTGGTAGTCCGAAATATACCAATCCTAAAATAAAGTACATAATAACGTTAAATCCATAGTCACGAATGCAGTCCCTGTCCAAAAATTAGTGCACCCGCGATGATAGCCTGGCAAAAAGTCTGATTCATACCAACGCATATAACTTAACGGATGTTTCGGCATTGAATTTTGCCCCCCTGCTGTTACAGGACTTTTGTTACTAGTTTCCGATGGTTTCAATTCTTAGTTGGCCAAAATCGTAATGGTACTTTAGTTCACTTACTATTCTGATACCTTAATAGAAATGCGGGGAAAAGGCACCCGGTATTCGAAAGAAGCCAGCAAAACCAAATCTAATCTACCTATAACCTTCCCAGGGGGCAGACGGATATTTGGGTGGCCCGGGGAAGTCAGATTGTTAATGGACTAACAGATTGATTACTATCATAATATATTATGCAGAGGAGCATTAAACCTGGATTTTCTTTAGAAAAACAGGGAAATTGCCCATAAAATTAGGGTAATATTTCATAAAATTGCCCCCAAAATGGGGGTAAAAATTATAATATTTACCCCTAAAATGAGCATTTTTCCTAAATATTGTTTATAAAATTCGGGAGACGCTTCTATTGATTGATGAAATTCAGGAGGTATCTGAGGCTATTAATATATTATGTTACTTCTATAAGCAGGTGCCGGAACTTCATGTTATTGCTGCTGGTTCCCTTCTTGAAACTGCACTAAACGGTGATGTAAAAATCTCCGTGGGAAGAGTCGAATACAAGGTAGTACGTCCGCTTTCCATTGATGAGATCTTGCAGGTCAATGCAGATAAAGCAGCTTTGGGACAATTCAGAAAAACGCCCATGAATGAATTTGCTCATGAAAAATTGCTTCAACTGTTCCACACATACAAGTTGATTGGTGGGATGCCAGCTATTGTAGATCATTACCTGCAGCGTCGAAACCTTAACGTCCTATGGGGCATTTACAAGTCATTAATCGTTTCTTGCATCAATGAGGTAGAAAAATATGGCCCCATTTCCCGCCTGGCCGCATAGGCTGACGATTCCAGATTGCCACCCATTTTATCCCCAGATTTTCAACCAAATTTTTACCGAATCAGTATATTCGTGATCTAAGAAAATTAAAAAAGGAATCATGGGTAAATTAAGAGTTGGCATGATCGGTGGTGGTACCGGCGCGTTTATTGGCGCGGTACACCGGATCGCTTTAAATATGGACGGCCTGATCGAACTGGTCTGCGGCGCCTTCAGTCATAATCCTGAAACCTCCCGTCAGTCCGGTGAGGCCTTATTTCTGGATCCCGGCCGGGTCTATGGCACTTATCAGGAAATGATAGAAAAAGAAGCGGCCCTTCCCGAGGATCAGCGCATGCATTTTGTGGCGATCGTTACGCCCAACTTCGCGCATTTTGAACCCGCCATGCTGGCACTGCAACACGGGTTCCACGTGGTAATTGATAAACCCATGACCCTGACCCTGGATCAGGCCAAAGAACTGCAACAGCAGGTGGAACAAACCGGCCTGCTGCTGTGTCTGACCCATACTTATTCGGGATATCCCATGGTCAAACAGGCAAGGCAAATGGTAGCTTCCGGCATGTTCGGTGAGATACGGAAAATCTACGTGGAATATCCCCAGGGCTGGCTGAGCCTGCCCAGCGAGCAGGAGGGCAATAAACAGGCTTCCTGGCGCACGGATCCGGCCCGTAGCGGCAAGGCCGGATGTATGGGTGATATCGGAACCCATGCGGCGCATCTGGCAGAATTTATCAGCGGCCAGCAGATTACCCAGCTTTGCGCCAGCCTGAATATCGTGGTACCCGGGCGACAACTGGATGATGACGGCGGCATGTTGCTGCGCTTTGACGGAGGTGCCACAGGTGTATTGCTGGCCTCCCAGGTAGCAGCAGGGGAAGAAAACAACCTGACGATCCGGATTTATGGCCAGAAAGGTGGTTTGGAATGGCACCAGCAGGAACCCAATAATTTATGGGTGAAATGGCTGGATCAACCCAGTCAGCTTTACCGCACCGGCAATGGATACCTGGATGCCCAGGCACAATTAAACACCCGGACACCGGCCGGACATCCGGAAGGTTATCTGGAAGCCTTCGCGAATATTTACCGCAATTTTGCCGGTGTACTCACGGCAAGACTGGAAGGGCGGCCGGCCGACCCCCTGCTGGAATTCCCGTCGGTAGCCGATGGCGTTCGCGGCATGGCTTTTATTGATAATGTCGTAGCCGCTTCGGACAGTGATAAGAAATGGTGGGATTTTGTCATATGATGTGTTCTTAGTACGACGGGATTGTAATGGTAGCTCTACAGGAGATGAGATTTTATGCAATTTTAAACCCTGAAAAGAAATAATCGTCTAATACAGCAAATTCGGATAGGTTATACAAATATAGACCCCTGTAATACATATTATTTGAACTTTCTGCCCTTAAATAAGAACCTAATGTTATTTCGTTTTTTTTTATTAGCCTCGATTTCAGTTTGTTATCAAGTCTCTTTTGCGCAGCAGTATACCTTTAAAGGGTCGGTTATGGACAGTATTGAGCAAAAGGCATTACCGGGAGCTACCATCAGCATACAGAATGCAGATGGAATCATTTTGCAATCGGCTACTACAGGTAAAAACGGTAATTTTTCAATAGCTACGACTGGTGGAATACCGCAACAAATCAGGATCAGTTTTGCCTCTTATAAGGAAAAGCTGATACCGGTTGAACAGGATGAGCCAGGCGTATACGATTTTGGTACGATATACCTGTATTTACATTCCTATTCGCTTGCAGAAGTTGTAGTGTCAGGAAAAAGACCTCCGGTTTCGTTTAAAATCGACCGTCAGGTGTATCAACCTTCCCAGTTTGGAAATGCGGCTAACGGAACCGGGGTGGATGTTATTCGAAACCTGCCTTCTGTTTCGGTGAATGGACAGGGAGATATTACTTTCAGGGGGTCCAGCAGTTTTCAGATTTTAATAAATGGAAAGCCCACACAAGGTGCCCCGTCATTTGTACTCAGCCAATTACCTGCGGGCTCCATTGAAAATGTGGAAGTCATCACCAGCCCTTCCGCAGCCTATGATGCAGAAGGCAAAAGCGGTATTATCAACATTGTAACTAAAAATAATGTTGAAGACGGCTGGATGATACAGGCCAATGTTATGGGTGGCGCTCCTCCTCTGAATGATTTTGATAATCAGCGGCAAACGCATCCGCAACGTTACGGAGCAGATTTTACGGCAGGTTACAACAAAAATAAATGGGGATTTAATGCAGGTATTAACTACCTGAGAAATGATATTGCAGGTTTTCGGGAAGGAGATGTTTACACAATAATAAACAACACCAAAACCAGTTTTCCCTCAACTGGTGAAAGAAGCTTTAAGCGATACAATTACGGGGCAAGAGTATCCGTTAATTACCGGCCGGATAGGTATAACACTTTGAGCAGCGGTTTTTACATAGGTAAAAAATATCAAAGCCGTGTTGCAGATCTCGTTTACACTAATTCACGAGAGGATTTAGATGCAGGCAGCACCAGCTATTTCACCTATTTTAATGCGAATACACAAAATAAGGAAGGCGTTTTTACACTGGCAAACCTGGATTACAGCCATGAATTTAAAAATGAATCCAAATTGAGTTTCTCCGCTTTGTTTGAAAGGGCCAATCTTTCAGGGAATACCTATAATAACAATCTTAATTATCCAAATACTGCAGACACCCTCCAGTATACCTGGAATCCAAATACCAACCCATTAAATGCCTACAGAGGTAAAATTGATTATTCGATACCGCTTGGAAATGGCAAATTGCAGACCGGTTACCAATATCAGTATATACTGCAGGATGGAAATTTTGAATACCTTACGAAAATTCCGGGTACGGAAAATTATGAAACGGACCCGGTTTTTACGAGCAGGGTAAAAGTCAACAATGATATACACGCGGGCTACGTTCAATACAATGCTTCGGCTGACCGATGGGATTATGCTGCCGGCTTAAGATTTGAACATACTGACAGGGAACTTGATTTTACCAATAATAGTGTTGTAAATCGTTTATCATTTACCAATTTGTTTCCTTCTGTTCAGCTGCGTTACGCAGCATGGCACAGAGGTATTGCTAAAATAGGATATAACAGACGAATTAAACGTACCAACAATTTCGAGTTAAATCCTTTTCCAGAAAGGGAACATTCTGAAACACTTGAACAGGGAGATCCCAACCTCTTGCCGGAACTGACAGGTACCTTCGAGGCCGGTATTGAACAAACCTTTCCGAAAGGAAATTTATTTTTTACGGTATATCATCAGCGCATTCAGAACCCTATACAGCGGGTGAATAAAATTTTTGCGGATACGATTTTAAACAGGGTATTTACGAATGCCGGAAGGGCCACCCAGACAGGATTTGAAACTAATTTTACCATGCAGGTAAATAAAGCATGGCAAACTATTGTCGGGGGCAATGTGTACAGCTATAAAATAAAAGGTAATATTTTCAATGGACAAATTCCCATAAATAACAGCAGTTGGGTCTATTCTATTAATAGTACCCAATCCTTTTCTATTCCTAAAAACTGGCAGTTTCAGTTAAGTGTTAATTACCTTTCCTTAAGAGCCACCGCACAGGGAGAAGACGGTGCTTTCCTAACACCTCATCTTACCGTGAAAAAAACAACAAATGATAAACGCTGGTATTTTCAATTTCAATGGCTGAATATAGACGCAGGAATGAAAATTTCTAACAGGCAGCGTATTACTACCTGGGGAAATGATTTTCACACGACCACCAATTATATATATGAGCCGGATCAGCTGCAGTTTTCCGTAGGCTTCAATTTGTTACGTAAAAACCGTAAAATTATCCTGCCACAAAGCGAAATAGGGGAAAAAGAATTTTAAACCAGTATTTCCGGGCCAGATACGAATAGGCTTGCAGGTAAATAAACATGAAAAACTTCAGCCGGATTTGAAGGGTTGGCAGTACTTGGATATACCGGTGCCGGCTCATTGAGGGATCAGAACAGCGCGGGCATCGCTTTCACTGATCATGTATTTTCCACACATTATACCCAATTATTACAAAACTGGATGCTAAGCCTGTAATTTCTCTTAACTTGCCGGGTTTAAATATCATAAACACATGAGCTTCGAAAACTTTAAAGTGCCTTACGAGATAGATAGTAATTACAACAAATCAGTGGCTTATTTTTCTATGGAGTTTGCCATCCATCAGCCTTTAAAAATATACAGTGGGGGCCTGGGTTTTTTGTCCGGGTCACATATGCGCAGCGCTTATGAGCTTCGCCAGAACCTAATCGGTATCGGCATTTTATGGAAATTCGGGTATTATGATCAGGAACGCAATGCCGATCAGACCCTGGATGTGGCCTGGAATGAAAAATTATACAGTTTTCTGGAAGATACCGGTATCAGGTTCCAGGTAACCATTCACGATCATCCGGTCTGGGTAAAAGCCTTGTACCTGAATCCGGAGATTTTTAAGACAGCACCGCTTTTCTTTTTGAGTACGGACCTGCCGGAGAACGATTATGTATCCCAAACCATCAGCCACCGGCTTTATGATGCCAATGTGGCTACCAAAGTAGCCCAGTTTATCCTGTTGGGTGTCGGCGGTGCCCGGCTGATCGATCTGCTGAATTTTAACCCGGAACGCTACCACCTGAATGAAGCCCATGGCATTTCCTCAGCGTTTTACCTGTACCGTAAATTCAATAATAACATTGAAGAAGTCAGAAAACGGCTGGTGTTTACGACCCATACCCCTGAAGAAGCCGGCAATGAGAAACATGATATTTACCTGCTGCATAAAATGAGTTATTTCTCAGGTTTGAGTATCGATGAGGTCAAAGTCCTCACGAAAAATGATGAAGATCATTTCAATCATTCCCTGGCTGCCCTGCGATTCGCACATCTGGCCAATGGCGTGTCCAGGCTGCATGGTGAAGTATCCCGTCAAATGTGGGGCAAATACGATCATATCTGCGAGATTATTTCCATTACCAATGCGCAGAACTGGTCCTATTGGGCAGATAAACAAATGTATAAGTTCAAAGACATCGGTGATAATTACGGCCTGGACGACCGTAAGCAATGGCTTAAGAAAAGGGCTTTTGAAATTGTCGCGGACCAGACCGGAAAACTGTTCCGTCCCGAAGTGCTGACCATAGTATGGGCCCGCCGCTTTGCCGGTTATAAAAGGGCAGGACTGATTGCCAGTGAGATCGACCGGTTTAATGAACTGATGCACCAAACAAAATATCCGATACAGATCATCTGGGCCGGAAAACCTTATCCCATGGATCATCCTGCCATCAGTGAGTTCAATGAACTGGTGCACCTCAGTAAAAATTATAAAAATATGGCCGTATTGACCGGCTATGAACTGACCCTCTCCAAGCGACTGAAACAGGCGGCTGATATCTGGCTGAACAATCCGCGGGTACCCCGCGAAGCTTCCGGCACCAGCGGCATGACCGCCGCCATGAATGGGGCTGTGAACTTCTCTACCGATGACGGATGGATCCCCGAATTTATCAACCATGGTCACAATGGTTTTGTAATTCCGAAAGGAGATTATGCCCATATGACCACTCATGATCAGGATCAGTACGACTTGAATAAATTATATGAAATCCTGACCAGTGAGATACTGCCGCTGTATTACGAGGACTATAATACCTGGCGTCAGGTGATCAAAAACGGGATGCAGGATGTACGGTTTGCTTTTGACAGCAACCGTATGGCCCACGAATACTACGACAAACTTTATAAGTAACCGGCTCGTAGAATGAAAGGGAAGCGACCTGCATCAGGAGAAACATCGCAGACTTTCCAAATACATGAGACCGTAATAATGATAAAAGTGACATATTCGAAGAAAACGAATATCTCGAATATTTAAAGGACAGAATGGGTTTTAACCAGTCAATTTGAAAAGCTAAAGGGTGACGGGTAAGGAGACAAATACGGTTTATTAAACTTCTTGAAAATCATTCAATAAAGTATGATTTCTTAAAAGGCACAAAAGACATTTGGTGCAGAGACTACATGCCTATTCAAATTGAAAGGGGGAAATTTGTCCAATTCCGTTATGAACCTTCGTACTTAAAGGACAACTCGGAAGTTCAATCCGACTTTCAAGAAGTTTGTACAGCCAATAAGATTGACCCTCAATTTTCCAAAAGCAACCTTGACGGTGGCAACAATTGGTTGCTATATGAGCTACTTAGAAGTACAAAACCTAATTGTGTTGCCAATATTTGAAACAGAAAAAGCAAAGACCAAGAAGTTTACAATAAGTTCGAAGAGATTTTTCCAGACAGAAGAATAGAAGTGATTAATTATAAGGAAATTGGACTTTATGGATATCTATTGAATTGTACGACATGGACGATAAAGGGCTGAAAATCAAAAAGCGTAACGCTCATACTGGACCGTAAAGTCATACACTTTGCCTTAACATCAACTACTTAAATGTCAAGTATTTTGTTTGGTTTACTTGACAAACAAATGATATTAGAACTTTGTGTGAGAAAATCATGAGTTTGGTTCGTTTTTCTCAAACGCAAGAACCCATTACCGATTTAGGAAACAAAATCAGACACACTTACGATATTCATTTGATGTTGAAAGAGGAAAAGCTAAAATCTTTCTTTCAATCAGATGTCTTTGAAACAATGCTCTTACGAGTAGCAAATGATGACATCATAAGTTTCAAAAACAAGAACGAATGGTTGGCCAATCATCCAATGACAGCAATTATTTTTGTTGATACAACAGGCACTTGGGATAGAATCAAAGATGTTTATACGGCAAGTTTCAACGAATTGGTTTTTGGCGAACTTCCTCAGGAAACGGATATACTTAAAACCTTGATAACAGTAGCAGACAGATTGAAACCCATAGAATGGGACATAAAACTATAAGATAAAACCAGAGTGAATCCAAGTCGTTTTTCCCTCGCTCATTCGTGGCTTGCTAAACCCCACCGCGCTTGCCCTTGGCTGTTCAGGAGGGACTGCTGTTACAACGGGACAGTCATGGAAGCAACAGATTTCCGGTGTGCCCTACCGGGTTTTTCCCGGACTGGCTATGGGAAAAATACCCCCCACCCACCCATATTAGCGATCCGGAAATGATCGGATAAATCCATAACTTTGAAGCGGAGATCATTGGTGGCTGCCTGCAGCCGTCGATGCCGCTCCGAAAGAATTGATTTTTTTCTATTTGTTTGGAATTCAGCAGAATAGAAACTTATCTTTGAGCGATATTCAATATTGGGCCATCTTTTAAACCAGGAAGAAAAATTGCCGTGTTGTAAAGCTGCTATGAGATTTCTTGAAATAGAGGTTTAGATGTAGTGGTACCAAAGCTAAATTTAAAATTTGACAGTCAGCAATGAACGATAACCCTTCAACTATGACTGATGGAATGCTACGTAACGACAGCAAATCTGGCATTACCACCGTTATCGACCTTTTTGAGAACTGCGTCCGGCAGCATCCCGATCAGATCGCCCTGGAATTTCTGGACACACAACTGAGTTACGCGCAGCTTAATGAGCGAGCCAATCTGGTGGCCGGGTATCTGGTCCGAGAGCAGTTACAAAAGGATGAACTGGTAGCCATATGCCTGGAACGCAGCCTGGAAATGGTGGTGGGCATCTGGGGTATTTTAAAAGCGGGCGGGGCCTATGTGCCGATTGATCCCGGTTATCCTGGCGACCGTATTGCCTTTATTTTAAAAGACACCGGTTCTCGTTTCATGCTAACGACCGGTAACCTGGCGCATCTTGCTGTCGACAGGGAAGGGGTGATGCCGGTGGTTTTGGATCAACTGGATCCGCAAAATGGTTTGCAGGTTCCGGCGCTTCCGAAAATTACGCCCGGACAACTGGCTTATGTGATTTATACCAGCGGCAGCACCGGTATGCCCAAGGGGGTCATGATCGAGCATGGCAGTCTGAGCAACCGGTTGCAATGGGCCCAGCAATATTACCGGCTGCAGTCTTCAGATATCGTGCTGCAAAAAACGACCTACTGTTTTGATGTTTCAGTGTGGGAGCTCATTTGGCCCCTGATGGCCGGCGCCAGACTGGTCATGCTCAAACCGGAAGGACAGAAAGACAATCAGTACCTAAAAGAAGTCATTGAAAGCCGCGGCATCACGATGTTGCACTTTGTGCCCTCGATGCTGGGCAGTTTTCTGCATACAATCCAACAGGGGGATTGTCCGGGTGTACAAAAAGTGCTTTGCAGCGGTGAAGCGCTCAAATACGCGCATGTCACCCTTTTTCAGGAAAAACTGCCGCAAGCGGAGCTGCACAACCTGTACGGCCCCACCGAAGCGGCGATCGATGTTACCTACTGGGATATAAATAAAGAATTTGATCCGGCGGTTGAAATCATTCCAATCGGAAGACCGGTGTCCAATACTTCGATCTATATATTAGACGAAAAAAATGAACAGCTTCCCGATGGGGAAATCGGGGAACTGCATATCGGAGGTGTTCAGGTCGCCCGTGGTTATCTGAACAAACCGGAACTAACAGCGGAACGCTTTATCCCGGATCCATTCAGCGCACAGCCGGGTGCCCGGATGTATAAATCAGGTGACCTGGCCCGCTACCTGCCCGACGGTAATATCGAATACCTGGGAAGAATCGATCACCAGGTAAAGGTCAGAGGTTTTCGTATCGAACTCGGAGAAATCGAGTATCAGCTGGCCAGCCAGGAGAATATCCGCGAAGTGGTCGTCACCGCCTTTGAAACCAGGAACGGGGATCAGCGACTGGTGGCTTATCTGGAGCTGAAAAATAAGGACACCGATCAGGGCCATCAGATTGCCCGGCTCAAAAAACATCTGGTCAGTACCCTGCCGGCTTATATGGTGCCGGATATGTTCATGATACTGGATAATTTGCCCATCAACGCCAATGGCAAGATTGATCGCAAAAAACTGCCCGCACCCTCTGGTAAGCGCCCCCAGTTGCGTAACCTTTTCCGGCCACCTGAAGGTGAAGCCGAGCATCGCCTGGCCGCCTTATGGTCGGAACTGCTGCTCATTGATGAAATCGGTTCCGGAGACAATTTTTTTGATCTGGGCGGCAACTCACTGCTGGCCCAGCAACTGGTGACGGCGCTGAAGAGCCGACACGGGCAGGACCTGCCCATTACCAAATTGTACCAACATCCCACCATTCAGGATCTGGCTAAATACCTGAAAGGAGAACTCCAATCGGTACGTAAAATTCCCACCGCCAGCAAGGCTTCCGGTGCTGCTGTTGCAGTGATTGGCATGGAATGTAATTTTCCGGGTGCCAGGGGCGTGGATGCGTTCTGGGAACTGCTACGCGAAGGCCGGGAAACGACCCGTTTCTTTACTGCGGAAGAACTGGATCCTTTTATACCGGAAGCCGAGCGCAACGATAGTCAATATGTCAAAGCCAGGGGCGTTCTCGATGATGTAACGGATTTTGATGCCGAGTTCTTTGCAATTCCGCCCAGGCTGGCGGAGCTGATGGATCCCCAGCACCGTCAGTTTCTGGAAGTTTCCAGAAACCTGCTGGAGAAGACCGGTTATCTGCCGGAACAAAGACAGGCCATAACCGGCGTTTTTGCCGGCTGTGCCACCAATACCTACTTTAATAATAATGTCATCTGGCACCGGGATAAGCTGGAAATACAGGGCACCGTTCCGGTGAGTTCCGTTTCAGACAAGGACTATATTGCCAGCCGGGTAAGTTACCAGCTCAATCTTACCGGACCCGCGGTCAATCTCAATACCGCCTGCTCTACTTCCCTGGTAGCGGTTGCACAGGCAGTGGAAAGCCTTCGGGCCGGACAGTGCGATACGGCCATTGCCGGCGGTGCAGCGGTGACGGTGCCGGTCTATAGCGGTCACCTGTACCAGGAAGGTTCGATGCTCAGCGCCGATGGTCATTGCCGTCCATTTGACGCGGATGCCAGGGGGACTGTCTTTAGTGATGGCGTAGGCGCGGTCTTGCTGAAAAGACTGGATGATGCCGTTCGTGACGGTGATACGGTCTACGCCGTTATCAGTGGGGTGGGTATCAGCAATGACGGCGGTCATAAAGGCAGTTTTACCGCTCCGAGTACCGAAGGCCAGGCCGCTGCCATCAGCATGGCGCTGGCCGATGCACAAACCGATCCTGCAAAGCTCAGCTATGTGGAAACCCATGGTACGGCAACACCGCTGGGTGATCCGATTGAGATTGAAGGACTCCGGATGGCATTCGGTCCACAGGAGAAAAACCAGTATTGTGCCATAGGATCCGTTAAGAGCAATTTCGGACACCTGACCCATGCCGCAGGGGTAGCCGGTTTGATTAAGACCGTGCTGTCGCTGTATCATAAACAACTGCCCGCAACGATTAATTTTAAAGCACCTAATCCCCATATCGATTTTGCCTCCAGCCCATTCCGGGTTCAGGATCAGTTCACCGACTGGACCACTGCTGACAAAAGAATTGCCGGCGTCAGTTCCTTCGGTGTCGGCGGCACCAATGCGCATGTGATTCTGGAAGAATTTGTGAGCGAGACAAGCATAAAGCCCGTTGAGCCGACCCATCAACAGCCGGCGCTGATCAGCTGGTCGGCGCATCAGCCTGACAGCATCCTCGCCTGGGCGGCAAAGCTCCGTCAGTATGTTCAGGCAGACCCGGATATTTCGCTGCAAGATCTGGCCTACAGCCTGCATGTCACCCGCCCGGATCTGGCTTACCGGAATTTTTTGGTTGCCCGCAACCCGGCAGACCTGCTTTCCCTGCTTCAGGATGAAGCTGCGATCAGTGCCGCTACCCGGGAACCCGGGTCCCGGAACGGCCATCTGGCATTTCTATTTCCCGGACAAGGCAGCCAGTTTCCTAATATGGGACGTCAGCTCTATAACAGCCAGCCGGTATTCCGGGAGGCTGTCGATACCTGTGCGAATCTGCTGTTGCCGGTGATGGGGCGCGATATACGCCAGTTAATTTATGTCGACCAGGAACTGGAAGCAGCGGCTGAGACCCTGAAAGATACCAGGTATGCGCAGCCCGCGATTTTTGTCACTTCCTATGCACTGGCCCGTCTTTACATGAGTTGGGGCCTGCAGCCCACCTGCTTTGCCGGTCATAGTCTCGGAGAATTCCTGGGTGCACATCTGGCCGGGGTCTTTTCCCTGGAGCATGTGCTGCAGATCATTGCAGAACGGGGTCGCCTGATGAGTGAACTGCCCAGAGGCAGTATGCTGACGGTAAGGGCTTCCCTGGAAGACGTGATGGCGCAGCTGCCGGAGGGTGTTTCCCTGGCTTCTCAGAATGCCGCTAAACTCTGTGTCGTAGCGGGTGAGACCGAAAAAGTAACTGCCTTTGCTGCCCAATTGACGCAGGCAGGCATTGTCAATAAATTATTGCAAACCAGCCATGCTTTCCATTCGGAAATGATGGACCCCGTCCTGCCACGGCTCCAGGAAGTGGTGGCAGCGGCAGACCTCGGGATCCCCCGCATACCCGTGCTGTCAACCGTTACCGGCCAGTGGCTGAAAGATGAAGAGGCACGCAACCCGGCTTACTGGGCCCGCCATGCCCGGGCTACGGTTCTTTTTGGTAAGGCCCTGCATACCATAGAGGAAGAATTGCATCCCCTTTATCTGGAACTCGGTCCGGGTAATTCCTCAGCCGTTTTTGCCAAACAGAACGGGATAACGGAAGGCGTATTTTCTACGCTGCCTATCAATAGCGAAGATGAACCAGTTGCCGTTATCAGTGCCCTGGGTGGCCTTTGGCAGCATGGCGTCCGCATTGACTGGAAACGCTATTATGGCCAAGCGACCCGGCCGATTCTGCAAAATATTCCAACCTATGCCTTTCACAGAAAACGGTATTGGCTGGATCCGCCGGCCCAGCTTCCGACCGGGCAATCAGCCCCTGCAGCCGCTGAGCCCGCCGCCATGCCAGCCGAGGCAGCGGTAATAATCGATCCCAGGGAACGCATCTGCAACAAGCTCCTGCAGCTCATTGAAAACCTGTCGGGCATCC
The DNA here is from genome assembly GCF_054783135.1 of Niabella terrae. NCBI lineage: Bacteria > Pseudomonadati > Bacteroidota > Chitinophagia > Chitinophagales > Chitinophagaceae > Niabella > Niabella terrae. The sequence continues at coordinate 43,100 of NZ_BAAGRD010000014.1, read as the reverse complement.
CGGTAGCCGGCGCCAACCCCCGAGATAATTTCACTGCCCTGGGACTGGATTCCCTGTTGCTTACCCAGCTGGCTTCCACGTTAAAAAAAGAGTTTGCGCTGCCGGTAAGTTTCCGACAGCTAAGCGAAGATTATGACAGTCCGGAAAAACTGGTAGATTATTATGAAGCGCATCTGCCGCCTGAGCCCGTTGTTGCGCCAGTGACTGCTGCTGCTGCTGCAACGCCACCAGCAGCGGTTACCAGTCCAGCTACGGTTGCCGGTCCCACGCCACTGCCGCAGGGCAATGAAGACCTGTTGCAGCAGATGTTGCAACAGATTCAGGCCTTATCGGCGCGGATGACGGATTTACAGGCCGCAATTTCCGAACCACGGCCTTTACAGCAACAGGCAACTGGAGAACCTGAACCGGAAACCGCCGAAAAGCAGTTGACGACTACCGAATCCCAAAAGGAAATTATTGCCGCCTGCCTGCTGGGGGACCGCTATGCCAACCTGGCCTATAATCTGTCCCTTTCGCTGCATCTGGAAGGAGACATTCAGGAAACGCTGCTGGTAGAAAGTCTGGATCTGCTGCTTCAGCGACATGAATCGCTGCGGGCCAATTTCAGTGATGACGGTGCCATGATGATCATTCATGGCAAACAACAACCAGACCTGCGAACCGAAGATATCTCCGGTAGGGACCGTGCGGCGCAACAGGCCTTTCTGGAACAGTTTCTGCAACAGGATGCGGAAAAAGAGTTTGATCTGTTCCAGGACCGGCTGATCCGTTTTGCGCTGTTCCGGCTCAGCCCCAGTCAATGGGTACTGACCCTGACCGCCCACCATGTGATTTGTGACGGTTGGTCGCTGGGCGTTATCCTGGAAGATATCAGCCGGATTTATAATAGTCTGCAGTCCGGTACCGCGCTGCCGGCAAGGCCCTATAGTTTTAGCGCCTATGCTGCCCGGGAAGCCGCATTCCTGCAAACTACCGGATACCAACAGGTCCTGGAATACTGGAAGAAAGAATATGAAGGACCCCTGCCGGTGTTTGAAATTACCCCTGATTTCCCCAGACCCCCGGTAAGGACCTATACAGGCAGAAGAGACGATTACCAGTTGCCTGTGGCACTGGTTCGTGCGGTGAAGCAAACCGGCGCAGGGTATGGCAGCAGCTTTGTCAATACCCTGATGAGCGTTTTCGAGATGCTGCTCCACAAGATTACCGGCAGTCAGGATGTATTTATCGGACTGCCTACAGCAGGTCAGGCCGCGACTGAAATGTACCAGCTGGTCGGCCATTGTGTGAACCTGCTGCCGCTGCGCAGTCACCTGGATCCGGATACTTCTTTTGCGGATTATCTGCGGCAACGCAAATCCAAGACCCTGAATGATTATGAACACCAGCAGATTACCTTTGGCAGTCTGCTCAGGGAGCTGAAAATTCCCAGGGACCTGTCCCGGATGCCCCTGGTTCCCGTATCCATGAATATTGACCTTGGTATGGATACTGCCGTACAATTTAATGGCGCAAGTTTTACCCTGGTGCATAATAAAAGGGTCGCCGAGACCTATGAATTATTTGTGAATGTAGCGGACGGTGGGGGAGATTGTGAACTCCAATGGTCCTATAATACCCAATTATACAAACCTGAACGCATCCGGCAGCTGATGGACCAGTACCGCTTCCTGTTGGAGCAGATCGTGTCCAATCCCGAACAGGAGATTGGGGCCATATCCCTGGTGGATCAGGCGCAGCTCAAAGCCGGCTGGGAACAATGGAATAAAGACCGCGATGAACAATTGTACCAGGGCACGATGCTGGAAAAGCTCCAAGAGGCTTTCCGGAACCATGCCGCCAAAACTGCCCTGGTCTTCAAAGGTGAAAAAATAAGTTATCAGCAACTGGATCATCGTTCCAATCAGCTCGCCCAATACCTGGTGGAAAAGGGCCTCTCAAAAGGGCAAATTGTGGGCGTCGCCCTCGAACGCAGTGTGGAACTGGTTGTTTCGCTGCTGGCCGTGGTAAAAACGGGTGCCGTATTTCTGCCCCTGGATCCACAATATGCGCTGGACCGCATTGGCTATATGCTCGATAATGCCCAGGCAGGCTATTTGTTAACCGACAGCCGGTTCAAAGGAAAATTAACTACGACAGCAACGGAAATATGCATCAGTGATCTATCGGACACACTGGATGCTTATTCCGGTGAGACATTGAACTTAACCCTGGAAGCCGAAGATCTGGTTTATATTCTGTATACCTCGGGTTCTACCGGCCGGCCCAAGGGCGTTATGATCGCCAATCGTTCCCTGGTAAATTATATCAGCTGGGCCATTCGGAATTACCTGAAAGGGACACCGGCCGTACTACCCTTGTACACTTCAATATCTTTTGACCTGACGATTACTTCGATATTTGCGCCTTTGGTTTCCGGCAGCTGTCTGAAGATTTTCGAAGAAGGCGAACCCGCCGCCATACTGGAACGCATTTTTACGGATCCGGAGATCAATGTTGTCAAACTGACGCCCTCCCACCTGAAACTGGTACGTGACAGTGAAACGGTACGCGCTGGTCGAACGTCGCAGCACCGCACTTTGATTGTGGGCGGTGAAGAGTTGGAAACCAGCCTGGCCCGGGAAATACATGAACTGTATCAGGGTAATATCCGTATCTGCAATGAATACGGACCTACGGAAGCCACCGTGGGCTGTATGATTCACGATTATAATCCGGCTGAACAGCAATTCGCGGTACCGATCGGTATTCCGATTACCAATGCCAGCATATATGTACTCAATTCATCCCTGCAGCTGGTACCTGCCGGTATCATCGGCGAAATCTATATCGGAGGTATTTGCCTGGCACAGGGCTACTACCGAAATGAGGACATGACCCGGGACCGATTCCTGGAGGATCCTTTTGTGCCCGGCGCCCGGATGTATAAGACCGGAGACAATGCAGTAATGCAGGAAGACGGATTGCTCCAGTTTAAGGGACGTATCGATGACCAGATCAAGCTACGGGGCTACCGGATTGAGCTGGGCGAGATTGAATACCATCTGGGCGAACTTTCAGGTGTGCAGTCGGCGGTTACGATGCTCAGGAAGAGCAGCTCCGGCAATGAAATGCTGGTGGCCTATCTGACGGTCCACGATGGTATCAGTGATGCCGAAACGCTCAAAGAAGAATGGCGGCAGCAATTACATAAAAAACTGCCGGATTATATGGTACCTGCGGCCTTTGTAATCCTGGACGAGCTTCCGTTGACAGCCAACGGAAAAGTAGCAAAAGACCGGTTGCCCGAACCCGAATTTTCGGAAAAGACCTACCGGGCACCTCAAACTGCATCCGAACAATTGCTGGCCGGTATCTGGCAGGAAATTTTTGGCCGGGAGCAGATTGGACTGGATGATAACTTCTTTGAACTTGGCGGTCATTCCCTGCTGGCAGTCCGGATGGCAAAAATGGTCAAAGCCCGGTCGGGCCGGGAGCTGGGTGCTACGAGCGTATTCCGCTACCCGGTATTACACCAGCTGGCAACGCAATTGGATCCGATCGCATCGGAAGCCGGCGAAGCCGAATCCTCCTCAGCCCTGCATACGCCGCAGTCCGCCCCAGTAACACAGTTTCGACCGACCGAACCCCAGGTGGAAATCTGGCAGGAATGCGTCATCGGCGGGACGGAAGCCAATATTTCCTATAATGTCGGCTACGCGGAATTTATGGAGGGACCCCTGGATGTTGAAGTCCTTAAATCTGCTTTCCGTCTGCTGATGGACCGTCATCAGTTGCTGACAGCGAGCTTTGCTAAAGACGGATCAGCCGTGCGTCTCCGTCCGGAGGCCGTTTTGCCGTTTGAATTCCGGGACCTCCGCGTTGCCAAGGCAGATACAGCGGATCCCGAGCAGTTGCTGCAGCAACAACTGGATCAACCCTTTGATCTGGAAAAGGACCTGCTGTTCCGGGTCGCAGTAATACAATATTCAGATACGAAATTCCTGTTCAGCTTTGTGATCCATCACCTGATCTGTGATGGAGGTTCTTTCGATGTATTGATGGAAGAACTGGCCGCCGGCTATAACAGCCTTATTCAGGGGCAGCAACCACAACTGCCACAGGCGGTGCCCTACAGTAGTTTTGCGGATCAGCAGCAGCAACGTTATCAGGGCGAGGCCTACCGACAGGATCTGCAATACTGGCTGCAGAAATTTTCAGGGGGCATTCCTTCCGTAGAACTGCCCACCGATTTTCCAAGATCGGGCAGCCGGACCTATAAATGTAAGGTCGGTTACTATACGCTGCCGGAGCCGCTGAGCGAAAGGGCGGCCCATCTGGCAGCGCAATCCAACAGTACCCTGACCATACTGCTGCGTACCCTGTTTGAACTCCTGGTCTCCAGGTATACCGGTCAGCAGGAGCTGGTCCTGGGCCTGCCCGTCAATGGCTATGTGAATGTACCGGGCTATCATATGGTCGGCCACAGTGTCAATATGCTGCCGGTGAGCAGCCAGGTAGATGAAAATGAAAACTTCCAGGCGTTTTACAAACGTCGCAGTCAGGAAATGTTTAGTGATTATGAACACCAGCAGATTACCCTGGGGGCTTTGATCCGCCAGATGAAAATCAAGCGGAATGCGGGCAAAAGCACCCTGATCTCTGTATGTTTCAGTTCGCAGATGGAGAAATCCGGCCACCCCCTGCAATTTACCAATATACAGCACCAGACCATTGAAGGAGCCGCGGTGAACAATAATCTTGAGCTCTTTATAGATACCTATAAAGAGGAGGGCCAACTGAAATTCCAGGTGATTTATAATCAGGACCTCTTTCTGCCCGGAACCATCGATGAACTGATGGCCAATTACCGCCGTCTGCTGGAATCTGTACTGGGTAATCCGACACAGCGAATCAGTGGGGTCCTGTCAGAGGCGCCGGCTGTTATGGACAGCCGCCTGGAAGCATGGAACCGGACGGAGCAGACACTGCCGCAGCAAACCGTGGTGGATCTTTTTGAAAAGGCTGCCGTTGAAAATGCCGACCGCCCGGCGATTCAATTTGGAAAGGAACAGTTGACCTATAAGGAATTGCAAAATGAGGTAGCGCGCTATGCCGCTTATTTCCGGTCGAATGGCATCGGGAAAGGTACGGTAGCAGCTGTCGCCGTACAACGCCATCCCCGGGTGATTATCACCCTGCTGGCCCTGTTGAAATCCGGGGCTACCTATTTGCCGCTGGATCCCGGATTTCCCGAAGAACGAATCCGGTATATGCTGGAAGATTCAAAAGCCGGTTTTATTGTGATCAACCAGGCAGATGCCGGAAAATTCGGGGCAGGCAGTACACGCGAGCTGATTGTAGAGCAACTGGAGCAGGCAAAGCCCGCCACGGGTATACTGGCAACAGACCCGGGGCCTGACGGCGAAGATCTGGCCTACCTCCTGTATACTTCCGGTTCCACCGGCAAACCCAAGGGGGTCATGGTGACCCACCGGAATCTGCTCAACCTGCTATTGGGCGCCCGCCGATTCTTAAAGACGGATACCGAGACCCGCTGGCTGGCGGTAACCACGGTATCTTTTGATATTGCAGCGATGGAACTTTTCCTGCCGCTGATCAGCGGCAGCATGATCTTTTTGGCAGATGCGGTCACGGCCAAAAGTGGTGAAAGCATCCTGAAAACTGTGGCAGACGAAGGAATTAATTTGTTGCAGGCAACACCGGTTACCTATAAGATGATGATCGATGCCGGCTGGACCCAGCGTTTGCCACTGCGACTGATCAGTGGGGGTGAGGCCCTGTCCAAAACCCTTGCAGGACAATTGCTGGAACGGGTAGACGCCCTCTATAATATGTACGGACCCACTGAAACGACAATATATTCTACGGCCACCGAAATCCTGGATACAGCCGGACCAATCACGATCGGCCGGCCGATACAGAATACCCGGGTCTATATTCTGGATGACCGGAAACAACTGGTAGAGACCGGTCAGGTTGGTGAAATTTATATCGGGGGTGAAGGCGTGGCCCGGGGCTATCTGAACCGCCCCGAACTTACAGCCGAGAAATTTACTGCTGATCCCTTCCTTCCCGGTTCGGGGGCACGAATCTATGCCACGGGCGACCTGGGTCAGTTCCTGGAAGACGGCAGGATAGTTTGCCTGGGCCGAACCGATAATCAGGCCAAGATCCGTGGTTACCGGATTGAACTCGGTGAGATCGAATATCATCTTTCCAGACAGGAAGGTATTCGTGATGTGGTCGTACAGGTGGAAGGGACCGAAGCCGCCGATCAGAAACTGGTCGCTTACCTCTTGCCCGCCCTGACGGCCAGCGGTTCCGGACAGGAAATCAGCAAGAACGAGATATTGAACTGGAGAAGGGCATTGAGTAAAGCATTGCCCGATTATATGATCCCGAATGCCTGGGTAAAACTCGATGCCTTTCCACTTACACCCAATAACAAAGTGGATCGCAAGGCATTGAGCAGGGCTGCTGCCGGTCAGCATATTCCGGTGCCTGCAGCACAGGAACCAAACCGGCTCCATCACCTGATACAGGAAATTACCGCCATCTGGGAGGAAGAGATAGGGATCAAGGGCATCGAGGCGGATGATGATTTCTTCGAACTGGGTGGCCACTCGATGATCGCTGTAAAAGTAATGGGTCGTATCCGGGAAGAGCTGCATGCAGATGTTCCGATTGCAGCGTTATTTGAACATGCGACGATCAGTTCCCTGGCGAAATTTATCAAAACGGCGACCAAACTGGAACTTAAATCACTAGTGCCGATCAAAACGACAGGCAGCAGAATACCGATTTATTTCATACATGGCGGTGCCCTGAACATCCTCCTGTACAAACAGCTGGAACCCTTCCTGGAGGAAGATCAGCCTTTTTACGGCGTGCAGGCCCTGGGTCTCGATGGCGACCTGACGGATCTGAAAAGTATTGAGACTATTGCCGCCAGCTATTTATCAGAAATCATGGAACAGAATCCCGACGGACCTTATATCCTGGTGGGATATTCCTTTGGTGGGGTGGTCGCATTTGAAATGGCCCGCCAGTTACTGGCGGCCGGTAAGGAGATCAGGATGCTGGGTGTACTGGACACCAATGTAAGTACCAATTTTGTACCCGATAGCAGAAGGGAACGTGTGACCAATTTCCTGAAGCGACAGGTGAAAAAATCCTTGTTCATTGGTTCGAACCTGATACGATATCCGCGGGAAGTTCTCAGTTACCAGCTGCTGTTCCTGAACCGTAAATTGAATCCGCGTTATCAGGAAGAAGAGGAAGAACAGATTTATGATTATAGTAAAGAGGTGGTTCGGGCCTATCAGGATGCCTATGCCAGTTACCGGCTGAAACCGCTTGATGTAAAAATCCATCTGTTCAAGGTCAAAGAACGGATCTATTTTGTGGATGATCTGGAATACCTGGGCTGGAAAAAATATGCCCGGAATGGTGTTGAAATCCGAAATATTCCCGGTGACCATAAAACATTTTTGTTACCGCCGAATAATCAGGTATTGATCGAGACGGTCCAGAACATTGTAAGAAAGCTTTAGAAAGGTGACGAAATTATATTTTAGACCGGATTACAGGAACAATAAATGCCGGGAAAGCCTTTGTTGACAGGCGGAAAGGCTTCTTCCGGTCGTCGTTTTGGGGCTTACCAAAGCATTTAACCCTTTCAAAGATCAGAAAGGCCCATTCGGCGAAATATAATGGCCGTTTATCTATTAATGACTACTTTTACAGGAAGTTCTTTTTACTAAGAAAGACTGCCTAATAAACTCTGTAAAATGAAAAAGACGATACTGATAGTTGACGATGAATTGACGATACTGAAGCTGCTTGAATTCGTACTGTCCAAAGAGTATCATGTGGTACTTAAAACTAATGGTTACGAAGCCATCCAGTGGATGGAAGAAAGCAATAAACCCGATTTGATTATTCTGGATATCAATATGCCCTATTTTAACGGTCCGGAATTGTTGAAATCAATTAAAATCAGCGGATTATTTTCCAATATTCCTGTAATCGTGCTCACCGGATCGGTGGATACAGCGACCATCGAGCAGGAATTAAGCTTTAAAGTTGACCAGATTTTCCGGAAACCGTTTGACCCTAATAAACTAAAAGATGCAGTCAAGTACTTACTTACCCAACAAAACAAACTCAGTTCATCTGAAAACTAATGCTTTGAGCCAGTTGGTGGGTATCGCTTATATCGGAGACCGTTTCTTCAGTGAATTTGTGGAAGCGAATGAAAGCCTGTCCCAATACCGGCTGGAACAATACAGAGACCTGGCGGTTTTTAATGCCCATATCACCAGCTCGTCCATTGCTGAAATTCCTTATGCGGTGCTGATCGAAGCCTCCGATGACCAGCAGGTATTTCGGGATGTGGAAACCATTCGGGCAAGCGCCCTGACTTCCGGAACGATTATTATTATTCTTACCGATATCAACAAGACGGAACTGCAGCAAAAAGCGCTGAGTGCGAAAGCAAATGATATATATTTTAAACCCTTTGACATCGAAACGATATTCGAAAGGATTAACTTTCTGATCCGGTTTAAACTGATCCGGCCACATGAACCGGATAAGTTCCTGCAGAAGACCAAGGAATACCGGATGCCGGTGGAAAAAAGGCTCTTTGATATTCTGGTCTCCCTGTTTATCATTATCTGCCTGTCACCCTTGTTTTTATTGATTGCCCTGATTATTAGGCTGGAAAGCAAGGGGCCGATTATCTATAAAAGTAAAAGGGCGGGAACCGGCTATAAAATTTTCGATTTCTATAAGTTTCGCTCGATGGTCGTCGATGCAGATAAGAAGCTGGAGAACCTGAGCAAAAGCCATAACCAGTATGCGGCGGACAGCAAGCAGGAGGGTAAGCAATCGGCTTTTGTCAAAATACTGAATGACCCGCGCATTACCCGTTTTGGTAATATTCTGCGCAAGACCAGTATGGATGAATTGCCCCAGCTCTTTAATGTACTGAAAGGGGATATGTCGATTGTGGGCAACCGCCCCCTGCCGCTTTATGAAGCCGAGCAGCTGACTTCTGATCAGTTCGCGATGCGCTTTCTGGGTCCCGCTGGCATTACCGGGCTCTGGCAGATCAGCAAAAGGGGAAAGGCTGAAATGTCGGAAGAGGAAAGAAAAGAGCTGGATAATACCTATGCCAAGGACAGCTCCTTTCTGATGGACCTGAAAATTATGATCAAAACGGTACCGGCATTATTACAAAAAGAAACTGTTTAAAGTATATCTTATGAAAAAGATAATTTTCTTATGCTCCGTGTTGCATCTGTCGTTGCTGCCGGCCCTCAGGTCTCAGGAATCCATTATCAATAATGTGGATGATATTTTACTGGGAAAATATATAACACTGGCCCAGCAGTTTTATCCACTTAAGAAAGCCGCCGATGCCAATGTGGATAAATCAAGGGCCCAGCTTTCCATGGCCACAATGAGCGTACTGGACATCTTTAATGCGGGTTATTTCTACAGCCCCCAGAAAAACGAAGGGCTGATCTATTTACCCGGGGGTGCCAGCGGAACTGCCAATGTTGTCATGCAGGGATTTCAGTTTGGGGTCAATGTGAACCTGGGGAATTTGCTTTCCAAACCCGGACAAATCAAATCTGCCAAAGCGGATTACCGGATCGCTGAAGCCCAGCGTCAGGATTTTAATAATAACCTGGCCAGTACCGTTAAAGCCAGATACTACGAATACCTGAGTGCCCAGAAACAACTGGAACTGAAAAGCCTGGCTGCTAAGGACATGAAAAGCATTCTGAACAATGCACAGACACAGTTTCAGAATGGAACCATTACTATTGAGGTCTACACTACTGCGAAAAGTGCATCAATTACTGCCGATGCCGAATCGCTGGATGCAGAAGTGGAGTATTTAAAGGCCAAAAATGCTTTAGAGGACATGATTGGAACCAAACTGGAAAGCGTTAAATAGTATTGTATAATGACACTAAACTTAAATCTAAAAGATTTTTTAAAATATTTATTGCGTTTTAAATGGCTGTTGCTCTCGTTGCCCATTTTATTTGCTGTAGTTACTTACCTGCTGGCCAAGAAGCTGCCCAAGGATTATAAATCTTCGGCGCTGGTTTCAACAGGTATTACCAACCAGTTTCAGCAAACTGCCCTGTCTAACGGACAGCAGATGGACTTTTTCAAATTAAGCCAGCAATTTGGTAACCTGCTGGAGATGATGAAGTCCAAACGCAATGTCAATACCCTGTCCTATAAACTGGTATTGCATGACTTGAAAATGCCCTCCGAGGCCTTCAAGGAAATGCCCGGTTCGGTCGAAGAACTTTCCCAGGAAGACAGGGCCCGGATGATCACCGAGTATGAGTATCGTTTGAACCACGGTCTGCTGATTTCCGTGGCAGATAACGGAGAACGGATCAAACTCTTTGATGTACTTAAAGAATACGGTTATGATGAACAGAGTATTCTTAAGAACCTGGAGGTCTACCGCAATGGCGAAAGTGATTTTATCAAGATAGATTTTCTTTCGAATAATCCTTATTTGTCCGCCTTTGTGGTCAATACTTTTGCCACTGATTTTATTGCTTATTATACCCATCTGTCGGTGGCGGGTCAGGCCGAGTCACTGGCTTTGCTCGACAGCATCATGAAGCGCAGTGAATCTGAACTGCAGCAGAAAGAAGCAGCCGCACAAAGCGCGGCCATAGGCGCCGCTTCCCAGACCGCCAGTGCGGCCAATGCACAACGCCGGGCAGAACAGAACTATTCCCGCTATGCTGAAGCACAGGGGCAACGGCAGCAGTACATCCGGCAGATCAGTTCCATCAAAGGAACCCTGGCCGATATCGACGCCAAGCTCAGAGGCGAAGGCGGGTATCTGAAACAGGAACAATCGAAGCAGAATGCCAGTATTATTGCCATCGAATCCCAGTTGAAGATTGCCAATCAGAAATATATTAATAATAATTTCAATCCACAGGATAAGAAAACGGTAGATTCCTTACAACGGATTAAGGACCGGCTGATCAACAGCGCGACCGGAACCGCCAACCTGAATCCTGCAACCGTGCGTCAGGACCTGCTAAACCAGCGACTCAAACTCGAAGGGGACCTGGCGGCTGCTGAAAGCGCGCTGAATACGGTGGAAAAGCAACTGGCAGAATTGCCGGCGGGATCCATCGGTGGTGGCGTAGCGCTCCCCGCAGAAGGTGCCGCCCAGAATATTGCCCGGGATGCACAGTCGGCTTCCACAGAATATGAAGCCATTCGAAATCAGTATACCCAGGCGCAACTGGCTGCCAAGACAGGCTCACGACTGGCTCTTGCCGAGCCCGGTTTACCCGGTCCGGCCGAAAAATCGAAGAATATTGTCTATGTGGGACTTTCGGGAATGTCCACTTTTATTGTTTGTGTGACGATTTTGTTTTTGCTTTTTGCCCTGAACAAGCGGGTCTACAGTGTACATAGGCTGGCCGTACTTACCCGCCAGAAAGTGCTCGGATGCCTGAACCTGATCGAATCAGAGGATAAAGACCTGCGCAATATCTGGAAGGACAATGGAAATTCGGCAGAGTTTACCATTTATAAGGATTTGCTGCGTTCCCTGCGATTTGAGATTAATAAGCAGTTATCGGAACAGCATAATGTACTGGGCATTACCAGTCTGGTGGATGGCGCAGGTAAAACCTTTCTGGCCGGCAGTCTGAGTTATGCCTTTGCCATGATGGGCAAAAACGTGTTGCTGATATGTGAGAAAGATGGTAATATCCTGGACCTGGTCACCAATAATAAAGCCAGTGACCGGCCACCTTTACAAAAATTTGAGTCCTTCCTGGTGAAAAAGCATATCCAGATCGAAGACCGGATTACCATATTGAACCGTAATACCACCAAGAATAATTCACTGCTGGAACTACGTGATATGAACTCGCTGGTGGCAGGTTTTGAAGTACTGAAAGATACTTTTGATATTATTATCATTGACATCGATAGCGGTACCGACATTCATAATGTAAAAGAATGGATGATGTTCTGCGACAGCTGCCTGTCTGTTTTCGAAGCAGGAACTGAATTTAGTGAGGAGTATAAGGATATGGTGGATTTTCTATCCGCACAGCCCGGTTTCTCGGGTTGGGTACTGAATAAAGTGAAGACAGGTGATATACAGTCTGCTGTTGAAAAGAACTGAATCTAGATGGCCTATTCGTTTCATACGCCAAAATTGTCGAAAGCCCATAAATGGATCCTGCTTTTGACGCTGGTGCTGAGTTTGTTGCTTAGCATGGCAGCGGTATGGAGTCAGACACTGGCCTTGTTAATGGTACCGGTTCTTATTGTTGCCGGCGTTACTTTTATCGTCTTATTGTTTAAGGAACCCTTTATCGGTTTATTAACCGTTATTACCTACTGCTTTTTTCTTTTTGTACTATCGCGGGAAGTCAGCGAGGATATACAGTTCGGACTGGGGACGGAAGCCTTATTGCTGCTGACCTGGCTCAGTGTATGGTATAATGCGAAGCGGTATGATTTCTCCGTATTAAAAAACAAACTGAGCCTGCTCTGTCTGGTCTGGTTTATTATCAGCGTATTGGAGCTGGTCAATCCTTATGGCGCCAGTCCGATGGGCTGGTTGCAAGAAATCCGGTCTACCGCTTTGTTGCCCCTGCTACTGGCACCTCTTGGCCTGGTACTGATCACCGACCGCAGGCGGTTAAACCTGGTGCTGTGCCTGATTATCATTTATTCTTTTCTGGGCGTTTTAAACGGGATGAAGCAGCAGTTTATCGGCCTCTCAGCCGGTGAGCAGCATTTTCTGGACGCCGGCGGCAGTATTACACATATCGTATTCGGACAGCTTCGGGTTTTCTCTTTTTATAGTCATGCAGGTCAGTTCGGACCTTCCCAGGCGCAGGTGGCTGTGCTCTGTTTCATATTGGCCCTGGGATTAAAGACCCGGTGGAAGAAAACGATCCTGTTTATCCTCGGCGGCCTGTTCTTTTACGGGATGCTGATATCCGGTACCCGGGGCGCATTTTTTGCCTTATTGGGCGCAGCCGGTTCTGCGCTGTTTTTTGCCCGGAGGTATAAAGTAATCCTCTGGGGTGCGATTGTACTGGCCCTGTTTGTAGGAGTCTTGAAGTATACCCATATTGGTAGCAGTAATTATAATATTGTCCGCCTGCGGTCAGCCCTGGATCCGAATGATCCGTCACTGAATGTCCGCTTCGAGAGTCAGAAAATTCTGCGGGAGTATATGGCTTCACTGCCCTTCGGCGGCGGATTGGGTGTTATTGGCACTTTCGGGCATTTGTATAATTCTGATAAGTTCCTGTCTACGATCGAGCCTGACAGTTATTGGGTAAAGCTCTGGGTGATGTACGGGATTGTGGGCTTTACCATCTGGTTTTGTATCCTGATGTACCTCTTGGGACGATGTTTCGGTATTGTTTGGCGGGTAAAGGACCCGGTCCTGAAAACCAAGCTGATTGCCCTGGGATCGGGGATTGTGGGACTGTTTATCTGTAGTTACGGCAATGAAGTAATGAACGATATTCCGTCATCTGTAATTATTTGGTTATCTTTTGCAATAATCTTAAATGCCTTTAGGATAGAAGGTCCGGAAAAGGAACCTCAAACCAGCTAAAAAGCAAGACTATGCCATTATTAATATTTATGATTCCCGGTGTTATATTTTTTATTATTGGTATCAGAGCCGGATTAAAACATAATTAAGCCATGAGCTTCAAGGAGCGTGTAAAGGCCAGCCCGTTAATTAAACGAACGGCAGTCTGGATGATGAATGCCAAGGGCGATCCCCGCCCCAGGCCCTGGATGCGCTATTTACTGAATCCATTTATCCATAAAAAAGGGAAGGGGGCCAGGATCAGGGGCAGCGTACGACTGGATATTTTTCCTTATAATAAGTTCCACCTGGGGGCCGGTTCAATCATTGAAGATTTTGCAACGGTTAATAATGGCGTGGGAGATTTGTATATTGGCAGGGAAACGATTATCGGAATCGGTTCCGTACTGATCGGTCCGGTATCCATCGGTGATCATGTGATGCTGGCACAACATATTGTCGTCTCGGGGCTGAATCATGGTTATGAGGATATTAGTTTGCCGCCCAGCAAACAGCCGGTGAGCTGCAAAGAGATCGTCATCGGGGATAATGTTTGGATCGGGGCCAATGCGGTGATCACTGCCGGTGTACAGATAGGTAAACATGCCATCATCGGCGCCGGTTCCGTCGTGACCAGGTCGGTGCCGGCCTACGCGGTTGCCGCCGGGAATCCGGCCCGCGTACTAAAGATTTTTAATAAAGAAACAAATACCTGGGAAAGGGTCCTGCCATCATAATGAAGGAAATCTGGATTATATTACAAATTTGTCTGGCGCTGCCGCTCTGGTTTCCGCTGGTACTATGGCTGATAGCCCGAATGCGCAAGCGCCCTGGCGTCAGGGGTCAGCGTGCCGAATATGATATAGGTATTATTGTAACGGCCTATCAGCAGACCGATCTCCTGGATGATCTGGTACAGTCAATTCTCAAATCCAACTATCAGCATTATCTGATTTATATCGTCGCGGATGATTGTGATATTTCCAATCTGCAATTTGAATCAGAGAAAGTGGTGTTACTGCGACCACCGGAGCGGCTGGGCAGTAATATTAAATCCCATTTTTATGCCATTGACCGCTTCCGGCGCCCGCATGAATTGCTGACAATCCTGGATTCTGATAACCTGATGGACCCGGGGTATCTACCCGCCATCGCTGCCTGTTTTGACCAGGGTTACCAGGCGGTGCAGGGGGTAAGGGCCGCCAGGAATACCAATACACTGTATGCCCGTCTTGATGAAGCCGGTGATATGTTTTACCGTTATATCGATCGTAAACTGTTGTTTGAGGCGGGTTCCTCGGCTTCACTTGCCGGATCAGGAATGGCTTTCACCACCGAATTATACGTATCCTTACTGAAGGAGGCGGATCTGTCCGGCGCCGGTTTCGATAAATACCTGCAGTATATGCTGGTGAGAAATAATTATAGGATCGCCTTTACTGACCGTGCCGTAGTGATGGATGGCAAGACCAGCCAGTCCGATCAGCTGGTAAAGCAAAGAGCACGATGGATCAATACCTGGTTTAAATACTGGATCTATGCCCTGAAGCTTTTTGTAAGATCGCTGACACACCTGAACTGGAACCAGTTTGGTTTTTCTATGATGTTGTTGCGGCCCCCGATGTTTATGCTGGGCATGGCCATTGCGGTCGTGCTGCTACTGGATTTGGTATTTCTTCCGGTGGCCCTTTGGGTCTGGTTGGGCGCTTTTATGATATTCGCAGCATTATTTGTTATGGCCTTGCGAAGTGGCGGGGCGGACGGGACCATTTATAAGTCCCTGCTCCATATACCACGCTTTGTTTTTTTTCAGGTGAAGGCCCTGTTGAAATCCCGGGTAGCCAATAAAATCTCTGTTGCCACCAAACATGACGTACAGGCTTATAAAAAATGACTATGGCAAAAAGAATCGGAATTGAAGTACAAAGACTGTTTCGGCCCCGTAAACACGGGATGGAAATTGTAGCGCTGGAGTTGCTCAAACAAATTCAGGAACTGGACCGGCAAAACGAGTATGTGCTCTTTGCGAGGGAAGATGCCGATCGGGACTGTCTGCAGGCGACTGATAATTTCCAGATACAGGCGCTGGCCGGCAGCAATTATATTCAGTGGGAGCAGTTTGTACTGCCCAGGTACGCCCGAAAGGCCGGTATCGATTTTCTGCATTCCACCTGCAATACGTCCAGCCTTCGCCAGGTCGCGCCATTAATGCTGACCCTGCACGATATCATCTATCTGGAATCCCTAAACTTTAAGGGTAGTACCTATCAGAACTTCGGTAACCTGTACCGCCGCTGGATCGTTCCTAAACTGGTCCGCCGCAGTAAGATTGTAGTTACGGTGTCAAATTTTGAAAAAGATACCATCATTGAACAACTGAAAGTTCCCGAAGAGAAAGTTAAGGTGGTATACAATGCCGTCAATCCGCGGTTTAATAATAGTTATGCCGAGCAGGATTTAACTGCCTTCCGCAGTAAATACCAACTGCCGGATGCTTTCGTGCTTTTTCTCGGCAATACGGCACCCAAAAAGAATACGCAGAATGTTATCAGCGCCTACCTGGAATACCTGACGGCAACCACCGATCCCATTCCGCTCGTTATTCTGGACTATGATAAATCGCTGTTGGCCGCCCGACTGCAGGAAACCGGTCAAAGTGCCCTAATGAAGCATTTCCTGTTTCCGGGTTTTATTACTGCTGCGGAAATGCCGCTGATGTATAATGCCGCCAGTTTATTTCTTTATCCTTCTCTGCGGGAGAGTTTTGGGCTACCGATTCTGGAAGCGATGGGTTGCGGTACACCCGTTGTTACTTCCAATACCTCTTCCATGCCGGAAGTCGGCGGAAACGCCGCTGTATATACTGATCCATATAAGGTGCAGGATATCGCTGAGAAAATGTCAGATCTGTTAAAAGATCCTGTGCGGGCACAGCAACTTAGTGAAGCAGGACTGCAGCGGGCCGCGGAATTTAGCTGGAAAGCAGCAGCGACTCAATTATTGGAATTATATAAGATAATGTGAGATTGACTCGGGCGGGTATGCAGGTTATTCGATTGACAAGGGGATTTCGGGATTTTATAAATTGAGATTTTAATAGGATCATGTTAAAAAACAGAGATATCATTATTGTGGGTCAGCAACCCTGGGACACTGAAATAGGCAGTAACTGCAAGGATATCGCCCTGGAATTCAGTAAATACAACCGGGTACTCTATGTGAATTCTCCCCTGGACCGGATCTCCAGTTTGCGGCATCAGCAGGATCCGAAAATACAGCGACGCATCAATGTCATCAAGGGTCGGGAACCGGGGCTGGTTCCGATTGGCGAGAATCTGTACAATCTGTACCCGGACTGTCTGGTAGAATCCATCAACTGGGTTCCTTCTACCGGCCTGTTTAAAATATTAAATAAAATAAATAACCGGAAATTTGCCAATGCAATTCTCAAAGCAGTGGCGGAACTGGGTTTTAAGGATTATCTGCTCTTCAATGACAATGAGGTTTTCAAGGCCTTTTACCTGAAAGATTTTCTGCAACCCTGGTTGTCGGTTTATTATTCAAGGGATAATATAGTTGGTGTCAGCTACTGGAAGCGGCATGGCGCCCAGCTGGAGCCGGAGTTGATGGCAAAAAGTGATTTATGCCTGTCTAACTCTGAATACCTGAGGACCTACTGTGCGCGCAACAATCCCAATTCATTCTGTGTCGGACAGGGCTGCGATTTTACCTATTTCAATAATGAGGGGCTGGAACTGGCTCCTGATATGGAATCTATCCCGAAACCTGTGATCGGCTATGTCGGTGCACTCTGGACCACCCGTCTGGACCTGCCGCTGCTGGAAGCACTGGCCAAAAGGCAACCGCAATGGAATTTTGTATTTATCGGGCCCGAGGACGAAAAGTTTCAACAAAGCCCGCTGCATGGCATGGACAATGTATTTTTTCTGGGGTCGAGACCACCCGAATTGCTCGCCACCTATATCAAAGGTTTTGATGTTTGTATGAACCCGCAGTACGTCAATCCCATTACGGTAGGCAACTATCCCCGAAAAATAGATGAATACCTGGCCCTGGGTAAAGCGACCATCGCAACAAAAACGGAACCCATGATCGATTTCAGGGACCATGTATTTCTGGCAACAAATGAACAGGAATATATTGACGGGATACAGGAACTGTTGGATACCGATACGCCCCAACTGCAGCAGGAAAGAATTGAATTCGCACTTTCGCATAGCTGGGAAAACAGTATCGAAAAAATGTCGCAGTGTTTTGATATTGTGGCTGCAGCAAAGCAGCAATAGAAAGGGAGGGCAGGCCCGCCGGCCGGTACCGGAAAAGTGAAATAGCGCTCGTCTTGAATATTGATCCATCTAATGGGATATGAACCGCCTTTAAGGGACCAGACATGAATCGAAGAAAAGCCATAAAAGCCATCATCGCTACCGGTACCCTGGTAGTGGGGGGCGTTTCGGGTTATGAGTTGATCCGACAGAACCGAAGGCCGGACAGCGATTATCTGAACGTACAGAAAGCCGTTATTGCCGATCTGGCAGAGCTCATAATTCCGCGCACCGATACACCGGGTGCTAAAGATGCCCGGGTGGAAGACTATATCATACAAACCGTTGCCCGGGACCTGCGTCGACGCGATGCCAATAATTTTATTGACGGCTTAAAATCGTTGAACCGTCAGACGAAGCGAAAGTATAGTAAGACCTTTAATGAATGCAGTCTGGCGCAACAGACTTTGTTATTATCGGAGATTCAGGATGATTTTCATGCCGGTGACTCCCTGCTCTCCAAGGCCGACCGGAAAATCCGTGGCGCCACTTTTTACGAAACCCTGAAACGACTCACCGTGATCGGGTATTGTACTTCCGAACCAGGTGCTACCAAGGGGATGGCTTTTGTTCATATTCCGATAAATTATTTGTCTTGTATTCCCCTGGAACCCGGACAGAAATGCTGGGCCACAAAGTAAACTATTATGCAGTACGATGCCATCGTTATAGGGTCGGGTATCAGCGGCGGTTGGGCCGCCAAGGAATTATGTGCCAAAGGACTGAAAACCCTCCTGCTGGAACGGGGCCGGGACGTCAAGCATGGTCAGGATTACCCCCATGCGCTAAAAAAGCCCTGGGAATTTCCCAACCGGATGCAGCAGACCCAGCAGGACCGGGATGAAAATCCGATTCAGTGTAATTTTTATGACGAAGGTTCCCGGGATTTCTTTATCCGTGATACGGATTATCCTTATGTACAGCAAAAGCCTTTCTGGTGGGTACAGGGCAACCAGGTCGGTGGAAAATCGCTGGTCTGGGGCCGGCAGTGCTATCGCTGGAGTGATCTGGATTTCGAAGCCAATCTCAGGGATGGAATCGCTGTTGACTGGCCGATCCGTTATCGGGATATTGCCCCCTGGTATGACTATGTGGAACAGTTTATCGGCGTCAGCGGCAGCAGGGAGAACCTTCCCCATATGCCCGATGGTATTTTTCAGCCGCCCATGCAGCTGAATTGCGTGGAACAGCATTTAAAGGAATCGATACGCGAGAACTATAAGGATCGCCTGCTGACGATTGCCCGGGTGGCCAACCTAACTGAATCCATCGGCAACCGCAGTAAATGCCTGAACCGTAATCTTTGTACCCGGGGATGTCCTTTCGGCGCTTACTTCAGTTCCAACAGTTCCACTTTACCGGCGGCAATGGCCACCGGAAACCTGACGATCCGGCCTTACTCCACGGTACTTGAAATTATTTATGATGAAGCTACTCAAAAGGCGAAAGGGGTAAGGGGTATTGATACGGAGACCATGGAGTCGTTCGAATTCTTTTCGAAGATTGTATTTCTGAATGCTTCCACGATCGCTTCCACTGCCATCCTGCTGCATTCCACTTCCCGGCGGTACCCCAATGGTCTGGGTAATGACAGCGGGGAACTGGGCCATAACCTGATGGATCATCATTCCACCGCCGGAGCCAGCGCCGTTTATGAAGGCCTGCAGGATCAGTATTATAAAGGCCGCCGACCCTGCGGTTTTCTGATTCCCCGATTCAGGAATATAGGTCCGGACAGCGGTCTGGATTTTATCAGGGGGTACGATATACAGGGTGATGGGGAAAGAAAAGAATGGATGGATAATGCAGAGGAAAAGCTCCGCGATTTCGGGCCGGGATTCAAGGATAGCTTAACCCGTCCCGGTCCCTGGTCTGTCTGGATGGCCGGTTGGGGCGAATGCCTGCCTTATCACGATAACAAAATCAGCCTCAGCAACGATACCAACAAATGGGGGATGCCCATTGTGGAGATCAACTTTGAATACAAAGAGAATGAGGATCGTATGATGGAAGACATCCAGGCAAGCTGTACGGAAATGCTCGAGAAGGCGGGTTTCTCGGATGTTTCGGGTTTCAATTACCGGCGTCCGCCGGGCAGCACAGTCCATGAAATGGGCACTGCCAGAATGGGCAGGGACCCCCGGACTTCCGTGCTCAACGGAAATAACCAGGTGCATGGCGTAAAGAACCTTTTTGTCACTGATGGCAGCTGTATGAGCTCTTCGGCCTGTCAGAATCCTTCACTGACCTATATGGCGCTGACCGCAAGGGCCTGTGACTTTGCGGTGAATGCTTTGAAAAAAGGAACACTCTAAACCCTGCCGCCTGATTAAACCTTTTTGCGCATTAGTTTTTTAAAAAACTCGGGATAAAAATGGACGGCATAGATCCAGGGATGCCAGTAATTAATATTGAAAAGCCGTTTTAATAAAAATCGGGTGATGATAAATGCCACAACATTCACAAAAACACTGGCATAAGCAGCACCCATAATACCCCAAAACCGGATAAATATCAGGTTGGAAATAACGATCAGCAGTACGGAGAACGCCACAAGATAAAAATTGGTTTTTGCCCTACCTGAGGCCGCCAGAACGATACCGCATTGACGCACATAGGGCGCTATCAGACTGTTGATAAGAATGATCCGCAATAAAGGTACTGCATCGCTATAGGTTTCACCGGCAATAAGCAGCATCACCAGATCCGCAAATATGAACAATCCCAGGGAGCAGGGAACCAGCACCGCAAGAATCACACCTACCGAGCGCTCATAAAGGTATTTTACCGAAGCATCACCTTCAGCTTCATGGCGTTTGGAGCTCTGCGGAAACACAATGGTGGACATGGCATTGATGGGGATATCGGTCAGGTTGGTGATGCGCATGGTGACATTAAAGATACCACTGGCTGCCTTGGACAACATGGATCCCAGCATCATCTGGTCGATGGAACCCGCTAACATGGTACTGACCCATACGGCGAAGCTGTATTTTCCGAAATTGATGATTTTTCGGATCCAGCTGAAATCTATGATTTTCGTAAACCTTATATATTTATAGGTAAAGCCCCAGGAAACCAACGTGGCCGCAAAGACACCCAGGATCTGCATGATCGTCAACAGGGTCAGATCTGCCGGCAACTTGAAAAAATAGTGATAGGCGATGTATCCAAATGGCAGCAACTGTTTTACGGCAGGTGCCAGTGAACTGCCTTTGAACTGAAAGTGAGCCTGCTCGATACAGTTCATCTGCGATTGTATGCCTGAAATGACAAAGGTGATGGTATACAATTGCAGCATCAGGGGCAATACCTCAGAATCCCAGATACTACCGGCCAGTGGCGCCAGTAAAAGCAATAAAATGGTCAGTAGCAGCGATAGGGAGAAATTAATGACGAATGTTGCGGAAACTATTTTTCTTTTGTCTGTCTGTCCGGCACCGGAGAGGTATTTGATGGAAGCTTCCTGGGTCAACCCGTTTTTGGATAGTTCAACAATGGTAATAATGCTGATAAAAATGATCCAGGTGCCATAGTCATTCGGTGTCAGCAGCCGGACCAGCATATAAAAGTTCAGGAAGCCAAGTACTAAATTACTGCCATGCTGAAAACTAGTAATGATGGCATTTTTCAGCCAGTAATTCTTTTGAGCCATTGATTTTGGTTAATTGGTATGCTATAGGATCCCTGCAGCAGGTTCCGGAGAGATAACAAGCCCGCTGGTCCGGTAAAAGACTTCAGGCTGTTCGGCTGCATTGTATATAACAAGGGTTCCTCCATCCGCTGAAATTGCAAATATATTGTAATGTGACCGTAGTTGCGCCTGCTGGGCTTCCAGTTGCAGCAACGGCTGTCCGGGAGCAAACAGGTGCAGGAACGGAGGCCTGTCCGGGGAGGCGGGAACGCCCGCAGGCCGGTTTGTGCACCTATTTATTGGCCAAAAATAAGGTGTCCGGACCGGCGATGGGCAGAAAGAGGCTCGGGAAAGGCGTAATTTGTAAAATATTTGCTAATTGAACCCTTTAAAGGGGTGATTTTGATAAGTATATTTCTCCTATTTGGATTCTTCGGCTAATTTTAGTCCGTGAAAATTTGTCATTTAGTCCTTGCCCATAAGCATCCCTTATTGCTGGGCAGGCTTTTAAAAAATCTGGCACATCCCAATGCCAAAACCTATGTCCATGTCGACCGGAAATTCGACTGTCAGCCTTTCCGTGAAGCGGCCAAATCCATCAGCGGTGTGCAATTTGTAAAAATGCGTACCACCCTGCATTGGGGCGGTCCCAGTATCGTGAACGCCGTGGCCTATGCGTTAAGGGAAATCAGGGCTTCAGGTGAAACATATGATTTTATCAACCTGATCAGTGCCCAGGATTTTCCTATAAAATCCATGGACGCATTCATCGAATTTTTAAGTGCGAATCAGCAGCAGCAGTTTATATCCTATATGACAGGAGCGGAGGCCGACAAGTGGTGGCATACCGGTGCCAGCCGCTTTCAGAAATACCATTTTAACGAACTGGATGTCCGGTTTAAATATTTCTTTCAAGGTATTGCCAATACCGTGCTACCCAAGCGCTCGGCGCCTAGTGAATGGGAACTGGTGGGCGGTAACTGTGCGACCTGGTGGACCCTGCAGTCGGCCTGCGCCTATCATATGGCAGAGACCATCCTGCATGATAAGAAAGTCCGGGATTTCATTCGTATGACCTGGGGTATTGATGAAATTATTTTTCCCACACTGGTATTGAATTCGCCTTTTCGGGAGACCGCCGTAAATAATAACCTTCGCTATATTGACTGGCAGGAACAGCAGGCGCATCCAGCCATTCTTGGAACCAGTGATTTTGATCATCTGCGTGACAGTCCACATTTTTTTGCGCGAAAATTCGACCTGGATACAGATGCGAATGTACTCGACATGATTGAAAGCCGTCTGTTACAATCCGTTCCGGAATGAAGAAACCAGTCCTTTTAGAGACTGGTTTCAAAAAATAATCAGATGACTTTCAGAACCTGATCCTGCGATTACAAGGTGGCGCCTACACCGCTGATTTTGGTCCGGAAACTGCTGGTGCTTTGCACGGCATCAGATTCGTTCGCCTTGTAAATATTATTCTCATTTCTGATGATCTTTGAACTGGACATATTGTTCAGAATGATATTGTCATTGTTGTTAAATACCAGATTATTATATAGCTCCAGCGTGCCATAGGTATTGTAAAAATCCAATAGTCGACCTGGGAAACTCATTTTTTCGGTATTCATTTTACCTACGGTATTGTTATATACTTTGGCATTGGCTGGTTTGAAAACAGAGCTGGCTTTGATATAAGGGGTTACCTGAAGTTCGAAACCGCTGTATTTACGGCTGTTGTAAACAATATTATTGTAGATCTCTACCGTTTTGGTACTACCTACACTGTATAACCACAACCGCAGGGCATTACCTTCGTGGTTGGTGATTTTATTATTATAGAACTTACCGTTACCCCTGGCAAAGAATACACCGTTGTGGTTGTTATTGTTCTGGTTGATATTGTTGATATAGTTATCATGGAACAGGAAGTCTTCTACATTACCTACAGAAACTACCGAGCCCGGGGTGGGGGAATTGACACAGGTTAGATGGGCAATTTCCAGTTTTTTAATCATGCCCTTATATCCGTTGGAAGTGACGTCACCACCCAGGAAGATCAATGGTCCGACATTATCGGCATCGATGTTCAGGAAAGCGAGGTTGGAGACATAAGAACCCTGGCCGCCGGTGTAAGTCAGGTTGTTCAGATCCGTATAACTGATCACATAATCCCTTACGTTTTTGAACAGGACGTTCTGCAGGGTGAAATTTGTCACCAGCCCTTTCAGCATAATCGCCCGATAATTACTATTGGCAAATACAAAACCTCTGTCGCTGGCTGATGTTCCTGCGCCGGAAACGGTGACATTATCCAGGTCTATCAGATTGAGCAGCGCACCGTTGGAAAGCGAAATCAGTCCGTTATTGACGATGGTTACGCGCTGCCCTGCCGGAACTTTAATATTTCTGATGGTGATCGCACTGTAAGAGCCGCCTTTGATTTTAACCAGGTCTCCGTTCTTGAAACTGCTTCTGCTGCCATTAATAACCAGATTGTTGCCGTCAATCGTGAGATTTCCATAACCTTCTCCCACATTAATCACCCTGGAGTTGCCGGTCGTACTGCCTGACCCGGTACCTGTTCCGGTCCCGGTACCATTGCCTGACCCGCCACCATTATTGGCACTGCCCGAACCGCCACTGTTGTCGTCATCATCGTCGTTGTCGTTACCTGTGCCGGTACCTGTTCCTGTACCGGTCGTGTCCGTGGGCTCCAGATGACTTAGTGAATCTGCTACACGGATAGAATCCGCTACACGGATCGAATCAGCGATCCTTATGGAATCTGCAATCCGGATGGAGTCTTTGTATTTAGTGGAATCTTTGATGGTTGTGGAATCTGTTAAGATCACAGAATCACCCTGATTTTTACCAGGGTCAACAACGGACACTCCGTTGTCATCATAAGCTGCAGACGTTTTCTGACAGCCGAACGAAAAAATGGTACAGGAGAATATGAAGGCCAATGTTGGAACATAGAATTCCCTCCTGCCTAAGATGGACTTTAGACGCATTACTGAAGTTTAATGTTTTTTAATTCAA
Source organism: Niabella terrae (assembly GCF_054783135.1). Taxonomy (NCBI): domain Bacteria; kingdom Pseudomonadati; phylum Bacteroidota; class Chitinophagia; order Chitinophagales; family Chitinophagaceae; genus Niabella; species Niabella terrae. The sequence continues at coordinate 18,433 of NZ_BAAGRD010000014.1, read as the reverse complement.
AAAAATCAAATCGGAAATTTGACAATTTAACCTTACGAATAGTTGTTGAGAGCTTGCAACGCTTTCTTACAATAACTATTTTTAATGTAATAATGGTCGAAAATACAATAACTATGCCTTGTTTTGGATTATTTGGAGCACCCGATCCTGCCTATATTGTTGTTGCACTTATAATTGTAGGATTTTTAGTTTCTGTTGATTCGAAAGGCCGTAAAGTCGATTTTTTCATTAAAAAGGCCCGTAAAAAATAGAAAAATTTTATTTTAGAAAATTCGCGGATACCAGCTCCAGCAGCTGCTTTTCTCCGCTCGCATGATGAATGCGGGCGCCTGAGAGTTGCGGATATAAATGGGTAAAACAACCAAAATAATGTTCCGGTCCTTTTTTGGAGAGTATCAGATTGGTACCTTTAAAATAACTCGCCAGGGTCGCTGTTCCACCATGGGTGGAAATGAAAAAATTGCAATTGGCATAGATGGTCATTTGAAAATGATTAAAGTTATTCGCGGAAATTTTATTTTCTTTAAACAAATCGCCCATTAACAAAACTTCGGGATGGGTAGATCTCAGCCAGTCAAACTCTCCCAGATCATAGATTTCGCTGTTGTCATTGACGATATCCGAAGCCCCCGGCCGGTTATAAATAATCTGGTAATGCGGTTTTAATTGACGGATCAGTATATCAAGCAGTTCAATACTCAGGAAACTGACCGGCGGACCGTCCCATTCCATATTATATCGGTTGGCGATAACTAACAAAGGTTTGTTATAGTGGTAAACTGCGTTCTTGTATTGCTGCTTTAACGGCGGCGGCAGCCATTTATTAATTCGATAGTCCTGGCTGTAAAGTATCCGGGGCAATTCAAAATTGTAATTGCCTGCATTGGATCGGTTCGCGAAGGATTCCTGATGATCTTCGGAGAAATAATAAAATTGCCGGGTACCGGCCAGCGACCGGGTACGAAGTAAACTGCCATTTTGATGATGCCAGTAGGCATGGGGGAGGGCAAACTGCAGTTCGTTGGCGAATTCACCCTCGTAATCCAGTATCTTATAGGGGCGTTTTATTAGATAATCCCGAAAATTATATCTGGATTGAATCATCTTACAGACAATCGTATCTCTGTAAAAATAAAAGTACTCAGGCGGCACGCCGGGATATTTTATCCGGGCGATGGCGCTGGCAATTTTATTCAATAAACTATGTTGATATTTATTCAATTAAACAATTGACCCGCTAATATTTGATGCAGTCCTTTGCAATTTAAAGATTTTAAAACTTTTGCCCGTATTGGTTTATTTCGGATATATTCTATAGATTTATTGCTTTTAATAATATCCTTAAGAATATATGACTACACTAAAAGGCCCCGGTATTTTTCTGGCTCAGTTTCTGGGCACTGAGCCACCCTTCAATACGCTTGAATCGATCTGTTTCTGGGCGCAGTCGCTCGGTTTCAAGGCCGTTCAGATACCCACCAGTGATGATGCTATTTTTAATTTAAAACTGGCGGCAGAAAGTAAGGATTATGCCGATGAAATCAAGGGAATCATCAACGAGTACGGCATGGAAGTATCTGAACTATCAACCCATTTGCAGGGACAGTTGGTGGCGGTGAACCCCGCCTATGACCTGCTTTTTGATGCCTTTGCACCACAGGAATTGCGGGGCAATCCCAAGGGAAGAACCGAATGGGCGATACAGCAGCTGAAATATGCGGCCAAGGCGTCTCAGAACCTGGGGCTGAACGCCCATGCCACTTTTAGCGGCTCCCTGTTATGGCATACTTTCCATCCCTGGCCCCAGCGACCGGCAGGACTGGTGGATGAGGGCTTTACCGAACTGGCGCGCAGGTGGACGCCCATCCTGGATTATTTTGATGAATGCGGTGTGGATGTCTGCTATGAAATCCACCCGGGTGAAGACCTGTTTGACGGTGTCACTTACGAAATGTTCCTCGAGAAAGTCAAACAGCATCCTCGGGCCTGTCTGCTCTACGATCCTTCACATTTTGTGTTACAATGCCTGGATTATATCCAGTATATCGACTTTTACCATGAGCGGATCCGGGCTTTCCATGTCAAGGACGCCGAGTTCAATCCAACGGGCAAGCAGGGCACTTTTGGTGGTTACCAGAGCTGGCTGAAAAGGGCCGGGCGCTACCGGACACCTGGTGATGGTCAGGTAGACTTCAAAACTGTATTTTCAAAGCTCGCCGAATATGATTACAAGGGCTGGGCAGTGATGGAATGGGAAGATGTATTGAAAAATCAGGAAGATGGCGCCCGTCAGGGAGCTGCATTAATTGAAAGCCATATTATTCGGGTTACCGAGAAGGCTTTTGACGATTTTGCCGCTACAGTACCGGATTCGGATCTCAATAAAAAAGTATTGGGTCTTTCATAATTACTGATTACTTTAGCCGGTGAATTCAGGGGGCAGCACACATGCTTTTGGAAACCCTTTATTCATTCGGGACCATCGGAATTATTGTTTTGCTTTGGATGGGAACATAAAATTTAATAAAATATTGCAGATGAAAAAAATAATACTCTCATTAGCTATCCTTTCTTCTATTGTGGCCTGCGGCGGCGGAGACTCGGAAAAGCCCGCGTCCACTGATCCCGGATCTGATGCAACAACAGCAGCGCCGGCCGATGATTTGTCTTCAAATCCGGTCTATCAGAAAGGACTGGAACTCACCGGCAAATACCAGTGTCCCACCTGTCACAAAATCGACGAAAAACTGACAGGACCGGGCTACCGTGAAGTAGCGGCAAAATATGCCGGCGCCGATGAAGCGACGATCACGAAACTGGCCCAGAAAGTAATAGATGGCGGTTCCGGTGTCTGGGGCGAAGTGCCGATGACGCCGCATCCCAATGTATCACTGGATGACGCGAAGGATATGGTCGCCTATATTCTTTTATTAAATAAAAAATAGGGGAGTTTTTCCCCGAACGGCCTGCAAAAAGGATTTTTCTATTCCCTGAAGGCTTGGTATGGCCGGCCTGCATGCAGGCTGTAAAGCGATTCAATCTTTAAAATCTTAGTATATGAAAAAACAATACCTGGTGGCAGTAGTGGTTGCAGCTGGAATTTATAGTTGTGCCCCCCGTGTGTACCGCAGTCCGGAACCAGCGCCTGCGACACAGCCTGCTCCGACCCCTGAACCTGCCGCACCAACGCCCGAACCGGAGCAACAACCTGAAGCGCCTCCTACGCCCGCACCTGTAGCTCAGAACGTACTTTCAGCAAAGGAGAAGGCAGCCGGCTGGCAGTTATTATTTGATGGTAAAACCAGTGATGGCTGGCATGGTTACGGTTCCAAGACCATCGGTACTGCCTGGAAAACAGATAACGGGACTTTATATCTGGATAATACAAAAGATGGTAGCTCCAAATCGGGCGGTGATATCGTTACCGATAAGGAATATGGAAATTTTGAATTGCAGATCGACTGGAAGATTGACAAGAACGGGAATAGCGGCATCTGCTTTTATAGCCATGAAGACAGAGACCGGTATGAATGGATGTGGAATACAGCACCTGAAATACAGATTGTGGACAACGAAGGCCATCCTGATGGAAAAATATTCAAACACCAGGCAGGCGATCTGTACGACCTGATTCCGGCAGCAAGCCATGCGGAAAATGCGCCACTGGAATGGAACCATTATTTGATCCGGTGTGTCAACGGTAAGCTGGATGTTTACCTGAATGACGTACATATCCTGGATACCCAGCTATGGAATGAAAACTGGCGTACGCTGATTGCGGGCAGTAAGTTTAAGAATGCAGCGGATTTCGGGACTTATAAAAAGGGCCGGATAGGACTGCAGGACCATGGCAATAATGTCTGGTTCAGAAATATAAAGATCCGGAATTTGTAAACGATCCAGACGTCTATAGAAAAAGTCCGTAGTTCATGGTATTACCAAAAGCTACGGACTTTTCATTTGCACCCAGTAGGGTGTTCCAATTATTCGATAGTTGTAATCTTAATGGTATTGGTAGGAATCTTCAGGTGTACAGGTGTTGAACCGGTACTTACCACGATATTGCTTTTTTTCAGATAACCACCTTTTTTCAGGATATTGATCTGGTCGGAGAAGATGGTGTCCAGTTGCCGCTGATCATCATCGTACAGAAATGCACGGATACCCCAGGCCAGGCTCAATTGATTGATCAGACTGGCATGCTTGGTGAAAATATAAAGGGGTACTTTGGGCCGATAGCTGCTGAGCATAAAACCCGTATAACCGCTCTGTGTCATTCCAATCAGTGCATTGGCCGCTACATCCCGCGCCAGGTTACAGGCATTGTAACAAATCGCGTCACTGGTCAGGGTGGGGGAATGGGGTTGTGGTTGCAGCACTTCCTCCAGGTCGTAATTGTATTCGGTGCGTTCAATCTCCAGTATGATTTTACGCATCGTCTGTACTACCAGGGTAGGATGCTGTCCGGTAGCCGTTTCCGCACTCAGCATAACGGCATCCGTACCTTCTAGTACCGCATTGGCCACATCAGTGATTTCACTGCGGTTGGGTTTGGTGCGGTCGATCATGCTTTCCATCATCTGTGTAGCTACAATGACCGGTTTGGCCCTGTGAATACATTTCTTGATAATATTTTTCTGGATCAATGGTACTTTCTCTACCGGCAGTTCAACACCCAGATCACCGCGGGCGACCATTATACCATCCGAAGCATTGATTATGTCCCGGATATTGGGGATGGCTTCCGGCATCTCTATCTTGGCGATGATCTTGGTTTTGCTTTTATGTTTGTCCAGTATTTTTCTGAGCTTTTTAATATCGTCCACCTGGCGTACAAAGCTTAAGGCTACCCAACCCAGTTCCTGTTCGATGATGAAATTCAGGTCCGCCAGATCCTTAGGGGTGAGTGCTGGCAGGGAAATCTTGGTATCCGGCAGGTTCACGCCTTTTTTAGAGGAGATATAGCCGCCCAGCAATACTTCTACCTGTACATCATTATTGGGCAGGATTTTCTTCACGATCACTTCCAGTTTGCCGTCATCGATCATGATTTTATTTCCCAGTTTCACGTCTTTGTGGAAATTGGGGTAATGGATATAAAGTTTGTCCTTATTACCTATGATTTTATGGCTGGTGAATAGGAACTTGTCGCCGGCTTTGACCATCATTCCGCCACCTTCGATCTCACCCACTCTTAGTTTCGGACCCTGGAGGTCGCCCAGAATCGCCGTATGGGTTCTGTTCTTTTTGTTGATATCCCGGATGTATTCAATGACCTGTTTTTTTTCTTCATGCGTACCGTGAGAAAAGTTCAACCGGAATACATTGACGCCTGCGGCGATAAGTTCTTCCAACTTATCATAAGTATTACAGGCGGGTCCTACCGTCGCCACTATTTTCGTCCGACAGAAATTTTCGTCGTCCTTAAGAGATGAATTCGTCGTTTTCTTTGAAGCAATTTTCTTTGCCATAATAAGATTTCTGAAATTATACACGTTACATGGAAAGCAACGCACTTATTTAGTAAATATAGTAAATCAATAAGAGCTGCAACCAGTGCAGCTCTTATAAATATACTGAATGTTCTAGTTCCAGCCTAAAATTGTGGAGAACACAAATTCTTCCGGATGAGGAACAAATTTTCGGGCAGCTTCCACATCATCTGCCGTAAGGTACTGCATGACGCTGTCGAATACCAGTCTGGTTTTGGGATCGTCTATATTAACCAGTCGGGTTTTTACTTTCCCATTTTCCCCGGTAACGTCTTTCAGGAATAATGGTGCGATTTCTCCGGCATTGTTAACCGTAACCACACAACCGGTCAGCCCTTTGTCAAATAATGTTTTGACGCCGGTGCCCAGTAACGTGCAATACTGCAGGTCAAAGGCTGCTGGAGGTAGACAGCGCAGTTCATAACCCAGTTCCACGGGACGGCATTTTACATCGAGTCCCAGTTCTTTGAGTTTGTCCTGCAGGAGTACATTATATATATGTGCCTTGCTGACATTACCCAATTCAGGGTGTCCGTGGGCATCGTAAGTAAATTGTACCCCCGAATTTTTAATGTCTTCATCACTCATGAAGTGAAAAACGCCTTCACTCACAACGGCAGCACCATAGTTGATGCCCAGTATTTTTCTTTTCAGGATCGCTGAAACGATAAGTTTTGTAATGGCACCCAGATCCAGTTTTGCTTTATTGAACATCTCAGGAATCACGATCATGGGCAGTTGGCAGGAGGCGCCAATGCTGAAAGCCAGGTGACCGGCTTCGCGACCCATCGCTGAGAGAACAAACCAGTTGGCAGAAGTTCTGGCATCTTCGTATACTGTTTTGGTAATACGCACGCCTTCTTCTGTAGCACTCTGATACCCGAAGGTAGGTGCATTGTCCGGGAGCGGCAGGTCATTATCAATTGTTTTCGGTACATGGATATTCTGCACCGGAAATTTATTATCCGTCAGGAAGGTGGAAATACGATTGGCGGTAGAAGCGGTATCGTCGCCACCAATGGTTACCAGTAGTTTTACATTATTATCGACGAAGAAGTCAGTTTTAAATTCCTCATTCTTGGGTTTGTAGCGGCTCATGCGCAGGAAAGACCCGCCACGGGTGAGGGCGTTGTCTGCCAGTTCAAAATCGATATCGACAGTAGAAGCATTGCCGGTAAAAAGGTTTTTATACCCGTCGTGAAGACCGATTACCCTAAAGCCGCTTCTTAAAAATATTTTGGAAACAGAGCTGATTACCGTGTTGATACCTGGTGCCGGACCGCCGGCTGCAAGAATTAAAATACTTTGTTGCATAAATGGTTTTTAGAAAAAAAGAAGTTGCGAATATAATAAAATTATATCGTGTTCTATGCACACTTTTTAAGCATTTTTCCATACGAACAACCGTTCGGGACAGCGATGGGCGCATCCGGTGCATTGGGAATTCAGGAGGGAGACTGCAATAATTAATACGATGCATGGGTATCGCTTGTGAAATTCAATTGGGGTTATGATCTATTATTTGCCAAAAGCCCCTAATTTGCAGCTCTATTTCAGAATACCGTGGACTACTAAAATTGCTGATATGAAATTACTACTATCGTTTATTTCCATGTTTATGATTTCTCAAATACAGGCACAATTACAGTATCCGGTGACTTCCAAAGGAGAGGTTACCGATGATTATTTTGGAACCAGGGTACCGGACCCTTACCGCTGGCTGGAAGACGACAACAGCCCGGAGACCGAAGCCTGGGTAAAGCAGCAGAATGCTGTCACTCAGGATTATCTGGACCAGATTCCTTTCAGGGACCAGGTCGGAGAGCGGTTGCGGGAAATCTGGAACTATCCCCGTTACGGAACCCCATTTAAAAAAGGGGACTGGTATTATTATTATAAAAATGATGGTTTGCAAAATCAGTCGGTACTGTACCGCACCAAAGATCTTACAGGGAAAGCCGAAGTCTTTCTGGATCCGAATCAGTTCAATACGGAGGGACTGGCTGCGCTATCCGGCATGGCATTCAGTAAATCCGGTAAGCTTTGCGCCTACTCAGTCGCCCGCGCCGGTAGTGACTGGAAAGAAATTTTTGTAATGGATGTCGAGCATAAGAAGCTACTTTCCGATAAGATTGAATGGACCAAATGGGGCGGTGTAGCCTGGAAGGGAGAGGAGGGCTTTTATTACAGTGCCTATGACGCTCCGAAGTCGACCGAAGTACTGAGCGGCAAGAATGAATATCAGAAAGTCTATTATCACCGTATTGGTGATCCGCAATCTGCGGATCAGCTGATTTTCGAAGACAAGGCGCATCCGCTCCGGTATTTTGGTGCCGGTTTGACAGAAGATGAGCGTTTTCTGATTCTGACGATTGCAGAGGGTACCAGTGGGGTAGAGATCCGGGTCAAAGATCTTCAGCAGGCAGCGGTGGGCGATTTTAAAGTCCTGGTAGCCGGTTTCGATACCGAATCGGATGTGATTGATAATACCGGGGGGCAATTGCTGGTCAAGACCAATTTTCAGGCCCCCAATTACCGGGTGGTTCAGATCGATCCCAGCCGTCCCGAAAGGGAAAACTGGCAGACCGTTATACCTGAGAAGGAAGAAACCCTGCTGGGGGTCGGCACCGGTGGCGGGAATCTGTTTGCCAGTTATCTGAAAGATGCCGCTTCCCGGATTTACCAGCACGATTATTCTGGCAATTTGATCCGGGAGATCCAGTTGCCGGGTATCGGTTCTGCCGGAGGCTTCGGCTCTGAAAAGGACCAGCACTCATTTTATTATAGTTATTCTTCTTTTGCGACCGCACCGGTCATTTATCATTACGATATCGCCACAGGAAAATCCAGTCAGTATCGGGAATCCGAATTGAAAATATCCACGGCATATCTGGTCACCGAACAGGTTTTTTTTACCAGCAAGGATGGCACCCGGGTGCCCATGTTTCTCACTTTTAAAAAAGGATTGAAAAAAGATGGAAATAACCCGGTGCTGCTCTATGGCTATGGTGGTTTCAATATTCCCATGACGCCGGGATTCAGTGTGAGCAATGCTTTTTTTGTTGAACAGGGCGGTATATATGCGGTCGTGAACCTGCGGGGCGGCAACGAATACGGCGAAGCCTGGCACAAGGCAGGTATGTTGTTGAATAAGCAGAATGTATTCGATGATTTTATCAGTGCTGCTGAATACCTGATTCGTGAAAAGTATACACAAACCAACCGGCTGGCCATCCGCGGCGGCAGCAATGGGGGGCTGCTGGTAGGCGCAGCCATGACACAGCGTCCCGAGCTGTTTAAAGTTGCCATACCCCAGGTAGGAGTGCTGGACATGCTGCGGTTCCATAAGTTTACCGTAGGCTGGGGATGGGTCGTAGAGTATGGAAGTGCGGATTCCGCCAAATACTTCCCCTATCTGTATAAATACTCGCCCTACCATAATTTAAGAAAGGGGGTAGCTTATCCGGCTACTCTGGTGACTACCGGCGATCATGATGACCGGGTGGTGCCGGCACATTCATTCAAGTTCGCAGCCCGCTTACAGGCGTATCATAAAGGTAAAAACCCGGTTTTGATTCGCATAGAAACCAATGCGGGTCATGGTGCTGGCAAACCCACCGATAAAGTTATTGACGAGGCGGCTGATATCTGGTCTTTCATCATGTATAATCTGGGGATGCAATATCGACCCTGAGTAACCCAAAAGAATTCTAGCTGTGTGCATTCCTTAAAACTGATCTATGGCTTGCAGCATACAATGGGCAGACAAAGTAAGAACGGCACTTTCCGGTTTTAAGGAATTCCAGATTGAGGAAAAGCGCCTGTTCGGTGGTCTGGCCTTTCTGGTTAACGGAAAAATGTGCATCAACGTAAGTGAAGACAAGCTGATGTGCCGGTTTGATCCGGCCCGCACGGTTATGGCTATGTCAAGTCTTTGGGCTATCAGTCCAAAACAGACTTTGACCTCGGTATAGAAAATAGTTAATTCTATTGTTTGAGTCTTAAATCAAATGCTAAAGGCTCATCATTGATAATTAGTACATTTTCTATAGCATGATGAGTGGGGTCAATGATTATATTAAACTCCTGAGGGATAACAACTGAAGGCAGTATATAGGCTAAGCCCTTCTTGCTCTGCAAAAGCTCTGTTCCAAAGACTCTTGTTGCCATAGGTGGCGGCTTATCTCGCCAATTTGCAGGAATCATTTCAGTTGAAATTTTTACGATCAGTTCATCCGGAACAAAAATATTCCGTAGCGTAAATGAGGATCCTATATAGGTGGCTTTTGTGACATTTGCCATATGTTCTACTAATGCAAGTGCACGAGATTCAGCCGTATATATGCATGGAATATCTTTTTTGTTCCATCGTCCCGGATACAAACTGGCTCCAATGCCACGTAGATCTTCGCTTAGATGCCTATTCTGTGTTATTCTAAAAACATTCATAGGTCTGGTTTATATAATGTGCTGTAAAACCCTAAAGTCTTTATCTTTTGGGATCTAAGGCACAATATTGTTTTTCGTATAATATAGTAAATTTGCAACATCAGTATAAGATGTTAAAACCTCGTAAAGGACTTGCGCGTACTCGTGTGGGGCGATAAGTAAGACTTCTAACTCTTCGGAGCAGTTAGCAAGTCGCTGTGAAGCACGAAGCCCATTGGTCTTTAGCCAATAGGTAGTTCACGAAAAAATACCCCAATCGATTCTGCCTATTAAATCTTTTACTTCCTGGAAACCGTACATAGTATCCAGAAAATCGATTGGTTTTTTATTACCTAATGCTGCGTTCTCTGTACGCATCCATTCATTAAACCCTTCTTTATTTTCAAAAACGTAATAACCATAAGAATATAACTCTGCGATTCTGTATATCTTTTCACTTGCAGGAACTTTGTAGGTGGCGTTTTTGTCCTTCTTCGTAAGCGTTTGCCGCGTTACGCCCACGATATAAGATAATTTTTCATAGTCTAAACCTATCTTTTCCTTCAGGTTGAGTAATTGGCCTTGGGTAATGCCTTTTTTGATTACATTAATCGCACCGGCATTGCCCGCTTTAAATTCTGGTTCGGAATTCTTACTCAAAAGAGATTTTTCATTGTGCCTGTCCGTTCTGCCTTTAGTAACTTTTCCCCGAACTGACTTTGTATCAGTTTTACTAGTTGCTTTCCTCCCTTTTTTCGCTCTAATATTTTTGTTAACTTTTATCGTGTCTTTATCCATGATTTTTTTTATAAAGTTAATTAATTTACAGGATAATGTAAAATATTTACATTCTTTCGAGCGGCGTTTCAGGATTGAAGTAGATACGAAGTAGTATGTGGTTGATAATCAATGCTTACATCCTTAACCTGTGTGTTGAGAAAAAAGTCAGTGTCCAGCTTTAAGATTTATTTAAAACGGCTAAATTGAAGGAGGTGATCTCATATTTGCGCTACCTATACAGTTCACTCCGCCGATAAACTGGTCATATGTGGTTTCTTAGTGAATCTTGGAGAATATGAAGTTAAGACCTATTCATTCAATGGGCTAAGAAGTGCTTCTAATCTAATCTCTGGATCCACAGCTTTTTTATTTTTAATTCAGAGAAATAGTTGAAATTAGCGCCATGAAAACTTTTAATTCCGTTACTTCTTGCTCCAGTACTGCTATTTTGCGTGTCTGGATAGTGTTGCTTATTTGCTGCGGCTCTTTTTTTCCGGCAACCGCACAGTCGGTTAATGAGCCGATCAACGACAGCAACTGGGTCAGGGATTATAGTCCTTTCCGGATCGTTGGCAATATGTACTATGTGGGGAGTTATGACCTGGCTGCCTATCTGCTGACTGGATCTTCCGGACATATTCTGGTAAATACCGGTACGGCTGCTTCTTTTGAGATGATCAGCCGTCATATTCGCGAATTAGGCTTTAAACCGGAGGACATAGAGGTGTTACTCACGAACCAGGCGCATTATGATCATGTGGGCGCTGTGGCGGATTTCAAAAAAGCGACCGGTGCAGCCTTGTATGTGTCTGAAGGTGATGCAGCTGCGATGCGCACTGGTGGCCTGGCCGACTACGGCACCGGCTATTTGGGCGTCAGCTTTAAACCTGCCGCACCGGACCGCCTGTTATCCAATGGAGAGACCATCCGACTCGGTGAACTTTCCATTAAGGTCCTTGCTCATCCAGGCCATACCCAGGGTTCCAGCAGCTTTATCGCCAATGTAAATGATCAGCACCGTAGTTATAACGTATTACTAGCCAATATTCCGACCATAATCGTGGATGAAAAGTTCTCCAGTATTACCAAATATCCTAAGATTCGGGAGGATTATGAATACACACTCAAGGCAATGCGGGGTCTGAGATTTGATATCTGGGTAGCGGCCCATGCCAGTCAGTTTGGGTTGCACCAAAAACACATGCCCGGAGATGCCTATAATCCGAAGGTGTTCATGGGTCGTGCCGGCTATGACAAGCAACTGGACCGCTGCGAAGAGAATTTTCAAAAAAAGCTCCAACAGGAAAATCAGTGAATCCAATTTCGACCTCCGGCGGATTTACCTCCAGCTGGGAGGGTGGGCTCAGCAATTAACATTTCAAAGGACCTAGTTACGGGATATCCATGGACTATCCTGGTATCCTTAAATACATTTCTTTGACTTAAGGATCCATAGGAGGTTATTGCCCCAAGCTCTTCTAAGGTTGAACAAATACCGGCGCCGCACTTAAAGTAAGGGTGCCGCTCACTTGGCTGCTTTGCTGATCCCAGCTATACTGTGTGGCGCTGCTGATATTAAAAGAAGCAGGGAAGCTGTAGCTGGCAGTAGCGGTTTCGTTATTGCCAGATGCTTTCGCCCAGAGAACATAGATATGGTCCTTTGTAGTTGCGGAATAAAAAGCCCCCCCGTCCACATTGAAAGGCAGTTTCATGGCTTGCGTACGGGCGGGATCATAGAGCCGGTCACTCAATAACCGACTAATGGTGCGCCAGGCAATACCCGAGGGTGTAATCTTGGCCTGATAAGGCGTCGCCGGTAAAGCTTCATACAGGCCCATCAGGTCAAAGGGGTTGGTGGCTACACCTGGTGTACTGGCTTCTGCGGGCGCAAAGACATAAATGCCGTCGATTCCGGATTTTTGCGCAGCTAGGGCCGCTTTGATCATGAAATTACGCTGGGCTTCATCGGAGCCGATATAACCGCTCACCACCCGCCGGGGAATATTGAATTCGGTAATCAGGTATTTCTTTGTTCCGCCGAGTTGATAGGCTGCCAGCGCCGCTTCCATATCATTGCGGTGGTCGGTTATTGCCTGGGCCGCCCGGTCAGAATTCTTGCTATTGCCTAAATAGTACATCGGATAAACATGAAAACTGACACAGTCAAACCAGGCACCGCCTTTTTGCGGATAGGCATCGGTAACGGTTCCACCGGAAGGATTATCCGTATTACGGAGTATGGCATGTAAGAAACCGTCATAGCCGATACCCCCCAGACATACCAGGTCATCCGGCGCCAGTTTTCTGACCACTTCAGAAGTGATCCGGAGCATCCGGACATATTTTTGCACCGGGGCATAGAATCCCGTCAGGTCACAGGGATCCGGATCCCTGCTTTTCCAGGTCTGTGTGGCGTCCCAGTTTGTGGCAAAATCCGGCTCATTCCAGACTTCCCAATATTTTACATAAGGATCATAGCGTTTTACCAGCTCATACACATACCTCGCATAGTAATTCTCCTCATTGATCTGGCCGTCGTCTTTCCAGATGGGTTCATAGAGGTTGGCAAATGTCATGGATTGATGACCATCACAATAGATAGTCTTATCCCGATACGCCTCTCTGGGCTGGTTCAGGAAGATGACATTGTCTTTAGCCCCTAACTGGCTGTAGAGTTGAAAAGTTTTAACCCGGAAATCATAGCCCCAGACAGCGACAAAATCATCATAGAGTGCCGGTCTGAGGCTGTTGACGCCGGCGCCTTCCGCATTCTGTGAACCGAGGAGGATTTCAGCCAACTGTTCATCGGTCCAGCCTGGATAATAACCCATATTAGAACCGTATAAAAAGGGCGTACCTGAAACGCCTCCGGGAGGCGGGTCGCCGTCATTGTTATCGACAGGAGGCTTTGTCGTATCGGTGGTGTCAGTGACCGGGTTTTGGCCGGATGCTGATTTTCCTTTATTGCAGGCCAGCAGGATGCCCAGACTAAGCACAATAGCAGCTGGAATGGTTTGAAGTGGTGAGGTCATTACCAATAATTTATGAAAAAAGTAAAACAGCAAGTTAGGGTAAAAAATCGGTTTAGCGATTCCCTTATTTGTGTGAACCTGACACCGGCTCAAATGAAGGATGGGAGTCTCAACCCGATCCATAATTCCCGAACGGCACTCCATTTTCCGGGGTCTGCTAGGAATTGCCATCGGCGGGGACCCCGAAGGCTTTTTGAAGCTATCCAATTCGGAATCAGTGGCTACAAGCTTTCGGATAAACCTTTTCCTACTATATTTGTATTTATCGGAAGTAAAATATATTTATGGCAGAACAAACAGCAATTGAAAGGATACATTGTTTAATAATCGGTTCCGGTCCGGCCGGCTATACTGCGGCCATCTACGCCGCCAGGGCCAATCTGAATCCGGTACTCTATCAGGGTATCCAGCCCGGAGGGCAGCTGACCATTACGACTGAAGTTGAAAACTATCCCGGCTATGCCGATGGTATACAGGGTCCGGAAATGATGATCGATTTCGAAAAACAGGCCAAAAGAATGGGAGCGGACATCCGTTATGGGATTGCCACCAAAGTAGATTTTTCCAGCCATCCGCATAAAGTCTGGATTGACGAGGAGAAACTTATTGAGGCAGATGCGGTAATTATTTCTACCGGCGCTTCGGCTAAATGGCTGGGCCTGTCGAGTGAGGAAAGGCTGAACGGATTTGGCGTGAGTGCCTGTGCTGTATGTGACGGATTCTTTTTCAAGGGCAAAGATGTGGCCATTGTAGGCGCAGGGGACACTGCTGCCGAAGAGGCATTATACCTTTCTAAACTTTGCACCAAAGTGCATATGCTGGTGCGTAAAGATGCCATGAGAGCCAGTAAAGTGATGCAGGACCGGGTACTGAAGACTGAGAATATTGAAGTGCATTTCAATACCGAAACCGAGGAAGTGTTGGGAGAACAGAAAGTCGAAGGCGTGCGGGTGAAAAATAACCAGACGGGTGAAAGTAGTGATATCCCGGTAAGTGCGTTTTTTGTGGCGATTGGTCACCAGCCCAATTCCGATATTTTCAAGGACTTTCTCGACATGGATGAAACGGGCTATATACAGACAATACCGGGTACTTCCAAAACCAATGTAGCCGGTGTATTCGCTGCAGGCGATGTTCAGGATAAAACTTACAGACAGGCGGTTACCGCTGCCGGAAGTGGCTGCATGGCTGCCCTGGATGCGGAGCGTTATCTGGGAGAATTAGGCGTTTAATTAATTACAGATAGATTTTTCTGATATGCTGGTAACACTGCATCTGCAAAAACTCCGCTTTTTTGCCTACCATGGTGTCTATGAGCAGGAAAAAAGGCTGGGCAATGATTTTGAACTCAATATCTCCATCAGCTTCCGTACAGATAAGGAGCTGATCGAGGATTTGCAGGATACCATCAACTATGCGGCCGTGTATGAACTGGCCAAATCAGAAATGCTCCATCCCCGCGAACTTTTGGAAACTTTCCTGTCCCAGCTCGCTCAGAAGATTAAAAATCAGTTTCCCCAGATTGCCAGACAAAAACTGGTCCTGTACAAGCTCAGTATGCCCATGGTGAATTATCAGGGCCAGACAGGAGTGGAGCTGGAATTTGATTATGAACAAAACTAAAACAGACGCTTGCCGTCTGAACCGCTGCCTACAAGACTGCTTACTTTAAATCCCCGGAACCGAAAGCCAGTGGTAGTAGTTCTCCCGCCTGAGGAATCAGGTAGATGCGCCCCTCTTGTCCCGATAATAACAGCCGGATCGGCTGGCCAAATCTTTCTTCATATTCCCGTAATGCCTGCCGGCACATGCCACAGGGGGAAATCGGACGATCGCTTTTACCCGCTGCAGCACGGTAGCTGACAGCTACGGTATCTATCCGGGCATCAGGATAGCCCGTTGTGATCGCTCCGAGTAAAATCCTTTCCGCACAAACGCCGACCGGAAAGGAGGCGTTTTCATGGTTGGTTCCTTGCACCACAGTGCCATCCGCCAATCGGGCGACAGCCGCTACCTGAAAACCAGAGTAGGGAGCATAAGCGTTCAGGGTAAGCGTCCGGGCTGCCTGGACGAGTTCCCGGTCTGAGTCCCCAAGCTCATTCAGGTCTTCTGCAACCTGATAGGAAAATTGAATGCTGGCGGTCTCCATATGATAATGATTAAACGGTGAAGGAGCTGCCAACCAAAAAGGCAGTCCGGGGTGATCCCCAAATTATATTTCTCTTATTACTGTTTTTATTGTTTTTTTGTTGGCTGAACCCTGATTGTTGCCCGACGCTGCAATAACCTTTTTGCATGGCCGGAAATTAATCGGAGATTGATCCTTGTCTTCAAATGTAAAAATTTTATATTCATGCTAAGAAAAATTTTCATTGCCGCTGTGGTCGTTCTATTGACAAATATTGTTTCCGCCGCCGCTCCCGCCGATCTGATCGGACGCTGGGATATAACCGTAACCCGCAAAGGGGAGGAGAAGCCCTCCTGGCTGGAAGTGAAGTTATCAGGATACAAAACCCTGGTAGGGTATTTTGTATCAGAAACCGGTAGCGCGCGCCCTGTGGCAGAAGTGAAGTTTGATAATGGCAAATTTTCCTTTGCCATTCCACCACAATGGGAAACTGAACCCGCCAATCTCCAACTGGATGGACAGTTGAACAACGATGGGATTTCTGGTACGATCACATATCCGGATGGAGAAAAATGCAGTTTTACCGGCGTAAAAGCGCCTTTGCTGAAAAGAGAGAAAGCACCAGTTTGGGGTAGTCCCATTAAACTGTTTAATGGTAAGGACCTTTCGGGTTGGAAAGCCATGGGCGCAAATAGCCAGTGGGTCGTGAAAGACGGTATACTGACCAGCCCTCAGTCCGGTGTTAATCTGGTATCAGAACGAACTTTTAAAGATTTTAAACTGCATATCGAGTTTCGCTATCAGAAAGGTAGCAACAGTGGCGTATACTTAAGAGGTCGCTATGAGACCCAGATTCTGGATAATGATAAAAGTGAACATCCCAGCAATGTAAATTTCAGTGGTATATATGGTTTTCTCACACCCAGTGAAGTGCATTCCAAAGGTCCTGGCGAATGGCAAACCTATGATATTACCCTGATAGGCAGGATGGTGACTATTGTCGCCAATGGCAAGACAGTCATCAGCAACCAGGAGATCCCGGGTATTACCGGTGGCGCTCTGGACAGCCATGAAGGCAACCCCGGCCCGCTATATCTCCAGGGTGATCATGGTCCTATCGAATTTAAAAATATCATCATCACACCTGCCAAGTAAAGACACTCAAGTCTGGCTATTTCTACCCGATGGGGACGTTTATGGCGGTCCGGAATTAAAAATAGTTTGGCTGGTGAGCAGAAAAGTACTATATTTGCATCGCGAGGTAGAGCAGCGGTAGCTCGTCGGGCTCATAACCCGAAGGTCCCAGGTTCGATCCCTGGCTTCGCAACCAAAAAATAGACAGAATCCGTTGTATATCAAAATGTACAACGGATTTTTTCGTAAAAGGAAGGCAGGATGACTTAATGGGATCATTCGCAATCCGCGGATCTATCGATCCTTCATCGCTCATTTATCTAGGTTAGACAGGCCTTTGAGGGATCAATCTCAAAAGTTGGGGAGGCGGATCCGAATGGAGCGAAACTGAAGGGGTTAGACCGGATCAAGTACAAAACCTGGGGATTTAGCCAAAAATATTTGAAAATCTGAACAGGAAGAACCTCGTATCCCTGACGCCTCTGAACTGATTTCTAAAGGCTTTTATCTTAGCATTAAATGATTCTGCTGAAGCGTTTGTACTACGCTGATTGAAGTAATTGAGGATATTATTGTAATGATGTTTGATGGTTTTCAGTAAGGTGTTGAAGGTTTTGAATCCGGATGCTTCTACCTGGTTAAACCAGCGCGCGAGCTTGGTCATTGCTACCGGTTTGTTAATTCTTCGATTGTATATACTGCGCAGGCTGTCAGTAAGTTCATAAGCTTTTCTGATGTCAGGATATAGGTGAAAGAGGATTTCCGCCCGCGCTTGCTGATTTTGGGTCCATCTGTCGGGATTCTTATACAGCAGGTGCCTGCTTCTGGCCAGTAGCTGTTTGGTTGTATCACCATTGATATGTGTTTCGGGGACGTAGGGCTTATCCTGTGCCTTCGCTTTTGCGATCAGTTCGTGTTCCTTATCTATGGCCTCCCAACGATATTTAATCCTTATTTCCTGTAAAGCTTCGCTGGCCAACTGCTGTACATGAAAGCGATCTATAACCTGGGTAGCTTTAGGGAAGCACCTCAGAGCGATAAGTTTCATTGACCCTGACATATCCAGCGTAATTTCCTTTACCTTATCCCTCAAAGGCTTGTCTAGCTTGGATAAATGAGCAATGACGGTATCAGAATCTGTTCCAAAGATGATGGCCACCAGGCATCCCTTCCTGCCCTTAGCCTGCATAGAAGTAACAACCGTGTAAAGCTCTCCTCCTGATAATGCCACTTCGTCGATGGACAGTTCTTCTGACATATTCTTCGGGAATAGCAACCAGCGGTCTGCATGAGACCTGCACGCCTAACTCTAAAAGTCACTTATCTTCTTTTTGTATTGCCGTTGGAACTTTTTAGGTGATATACCATACATCTCGGCTATGGTACTGCAATCCAAGGCTTTAGTATCCGCGGACTTCTTTTAAAAAAGCAGCAAAATC